>NZ_CP180551.1:2423279-2726189 GCF_047778095.1 Neptuniibacter sp. QD48_11 | reverse complement strand
ATAACTGAGTCTGTTGCAGTATACGTTCAATTTTTTCGATAAGTTGTTCGTCACGGAACTGCACAGCCGATAAGTTGACGGCGATGCGTATCGGCTTGTCATTTTGCCAATTCCATGTGGCTGCTTGGCGACAGGCGGTCTCCATAACCCATTCACCAATGTTGATGATCAAACCGCTTTTCTCGGCGATTGGTATAAATACTGCTGGGGAAATAGGTCCGCGCGTTGGGTGTTTCCAGCGTAATAGGGCTTCTAGGCCGATAACTTGCCCGGTCAAGCTCAACACTTGAGGTTGGTAATAAACTTCAAATTGATCTTGGCTCAAGGCTTGATGGAGATCGGCAACTAACGAAGATTCGTCGATGATTTGTTGTTTCAGGCTTGTAGAATAAAAGCAGAGTTCCCGTTTAGGGTTTGATTTGGCTTTCTGCATGGCCGTGTAGGCATTATTGATTAACGGTTCGCATTCGCTGCCGTCTTGGGAATACAAACTAATGCCGATTGAAGGTTTAAAGAAGAAATGCTGGTCTTCTAGTTGGCAAGGAAGACGGAGCAACTGTAGTAAACGGCGGCCTATTTGCTCTGCATTACTGTGATCAGTCTGCTTAGGTAACATCACAGCAAACTCAATCCCACCTAAACGTGCAACAGGATAATGGAAACCCACGGCGGTTTTTATTTGCTGGGCCGCTATATTCAGTGCGCTATCACCTGCCGAGATGCTGAGGCGGTTATTAACCTCTTTAATCCCGCTCAGTTGGATCACCAGAAAGGCGATGATTTCACCCACTTGGGCTTCACCGATAGCAGTATCAAGCTGGCTTTTTATCATCTCTCGATTCGGTAGGTGAGTAATCGGATCAAAATTCAGTTGCTGATAAACTTCTTTATTGAGCTTAGTGATCTGTCGCTGCGAGGCGTTATAACGTTTCCAGCTCAAGAACATAAAAAAGAGAGCTTGTAGCGCTAGTGCATCTGTTGGTGAGAACCAGAGTTTTAGTTCATTAAATAAAGTGATTGTCAGCGTAACGGTTACTGCAATGGCAAAAAGGATGCTTAACGGATAATAGCGACGCGGTAACAGATACATAAAAGGTAAAACGGTCAGGGCCAGCCCTAAGGTGATGATTAGATGAACGGTCGGCGTAAGCTCAAATAAAAAGCGTTTATCCATTAATGCCGCAGCAATATTGGCATTTAATTCAACACCAGGCATACGCTGATGTTGGCCGGATACAGGTGTGCTTATCGCATCTCCCATACCGGATGCGGTGGCGCCCACTAACACGGTTTTTCCTGATAATTTATCTAGTTCCACCGTGCCATTAAGTACATCGATGTATGAATAGCGCTGGATGGTTCCAGGGGGGCCATAAAATGGAATTAAAAAGGGGATCTGGCGAAGCCAGCCTGAACCTGACGGAGACGCAGATTTCTTAAAGGGGAGATCGGTTTGTGCCTCTTGGGAGCTTTGATAGAGCGCTAGACCCAACGTTGGCCAATGAGGATCACCTAAACCCGCGTAAAGGTAAACTCTTCGACTAATTCCATCCAAATCTATTTCGGTGTCTACATGACCAATGCCATCACTGGGCGCAGCTAAAGTTGGGATAGGTAGTAGCTCTTTGATGCCTTCTGGGTTGTCTGTCTTTTCGGGCGCCATAGCCAAGATTACGCGGCCATGTTGGGCTATTGCTCGGGCAAAGTCCTGATCGGCTTCTGGACTGTCTGTTTCAGAAAAGAGAATATCAAAGGCAACGGCTGAGGTATTAGCTTCTGTAAGTTGTGAAAGCATATCCGCGTGGATACTGCGACTCCAAGGCCAGCGTCCTAATTGCGATAAGCTCGCGTCATCTATTGCAATGATTGCGATATTTTCAGGAGGATTATCTAATTCCTGAGAGATCAGGGTGTCGTAAGCAATAAGGTCAACACGTTGGAGTAGGGAGCTATTATAGCCGATCACAATACTGAGAAAGAGTAATCCCAGAATGATTAATTGTTGTAATCGGCGTTTAATCATAACAACAAGATGGTCAATACAAATGATCCAAATACATAAACCCAACTATCACTCGGAGGAGGGGTAAGCTCCTGAGTTACACCCCAGGCACCTGCATAGCCATCATCGGCCAATGCCCTTACTCGGATGTAGCGATAACCTTCGGGCCGAGGAATAGCTATTTCTGGTTCTGCCACGGTTGTATCTGTAAGGATAGTTGCAAATTTACGATCGCGGGCAATTTGCACCTGATATGTTTGTTCGTATTTGCTGGATGCCCATGACAGTTTTACTTCTTGTTCATCTTGTTCTAGCTCTGGCTGGGGTGTAGCCGGTATAGGCTTAACATCAAATACCCGGGTATCGCTGTACGGGCCTTGTTCACCTTTACTATCAACGCTTGCCAAACGCCAAAAATAGGTTTGTGATTCGGCCAAGCCTGTTAGGTTTAGGTTGGGTGTGGTTAGGCCTGAATCAGATGTAACAATATTTTGGAAGTTAGCGTCAGTTGCTATCTCTACTATATAGTTTTCGGCATCACTGGAACGGGTCCACTCTAATAAAGGCGTTTGGCCTCTAAGCGTTGCTTTATTCGCTGGCGCCATAGGGAATGGCGGTTGTGGACGTGCATTCAGAATGATTGCTTGATTGGTAGCGAAGCCTTCAATGCCATCATGATCGATGGCTCTAACTTGCAGGTAATAAGTATTGTCTGCGAGGTCTGGCAGATTGATACGGTTACGAGGACTGTGGCTATCCCATAAAATCGTTGTCATCTGGTCAGATTTTGAGATTTGAGCTCGATAGTTGGCTGCTTTTGAATTTTCGTTCCAGCGAACTTCATAACCAATTTGCTGTATTTCCTCGGGGAGCTCTAGTAGCGTTGGTGCTGGTTGCAGCTTCTTCGGCACCATTGGCGCTTTATTCTTTTCAACGGTTGTACCGAAGCCTGATCTGACTAAACGTGTTCTTTTAGCGCCTTTTACAGCAACTCCGCCCTCAAGCACTTCGATACGTGCCGTATTGTTATCCGCTGAATAGGCTGTACGGAACTCAGTGCCTCTGACGGCTGAAATGGCTGCAGGGGTATGGATCTCTAAACGAGCACCATCACCTCTTTGTGGCTGTGCCACGGTGTCAATTTCCCCCGAGATCAGTTGCACTCGAGAATCGACCATACCTGTTTCACCGTATTGGCGTAGGTGATTAAAGCTAACTCGCGAGTTTTGTAGCACCAGCATCTCACTACCATCCGCAAAACGGACAATAACACTTGCTTGGTTGCCCGTATGAAGCTGATCGCCTAAGTTAAACTTTGATTTGAGCGTAAGTATTTCTTGGCTGTTATCAGCGTGCTTGATTATTTTTGCATCTCCTTCAATGGCAGTAGCAACGGTGGAGGCCGGTTGAGACTTAATCCAAGCAAGAGGGACCCTAAGTTTGGTGTTTTCGGGAATGCGTTTAGGGTCAGCAATATTGTTAATTTTCTGGAGCTGCTTCCAATAGGAGGTTTTGTAGAGATGTTTTTGGCTAAATTCTGACAGAGTGTCCCCTTCTACCACTGAATAAACCCACTCTTGGGCCATAGCATTAGGCGCTACCAGTAGAATGCATGAAATTGCTAAGGTACGGAATAATTGGGTAGGGGAATTGGTAGCCATAATCAGTTTCCTTTGATTATTTCATCTCAAACTCTGATCTAGATTAGAACAGAATTTAATTTAGTCAGGGATTAAATTTGGGTTACATCCCGTTAGCTTATTGAAAAGTATAAGTTATAAAGCGATTTTAGAGTGCTTTTACTGTCATAATGTTTTAAACATGTTAGCCGCCTAAAATTGGTCTGGATAATCGAATGTCTGAAATACCTGCAACTTTATCGACTTCCGCCTTAGCTAAGGCACTCAAGAAAACAACGAAGCAGATGTTTGCTGAGTTAGAAACCTTAGGATGGATTGAGCGTCAAAATGAGGCGTGGAAACTAACGACTAAGGGTGAGTTTGAAGGTGGTAAGTATCGTGAAAGTCAGAAATTTGGTCGATACATTATATGGCCAAGGGAGGTTGCGGAGCATAAAGCGTTATCCAGTCCCGATGCTGGTTTACTCAGCCTCTCCCAATTAAGTAAGCACTTTTCACTGAGTCGTATTGCCATGGAGCAGGTTCTTCAAGAGATGGCTTGGATTCGCGCTAATAAAAAAGGTTGGCAAGTAACTTCGTTAGGTGAAAAAAATGGTGCTCATCAACGGGAAAACAGATCCACGGGTGTACCTTATGTTTTATGGTCTGATTCAACTCTAGATCATGAAGTGTTGATCGATTGGGTCGAAGAAGTTCAGACGGGTTTAAATGATATAGAGCTTCGCTGTTGTGATGGTCATCAAGTTGCAAATGAAGCTGAGCGTTTAATTGATAATTGGCTATATTTCTCTGGATTAGCACATGCTTATAAGCGCCGTCTGCCGTTTCCTGAAACGCTTTATGCTGATTTCTATCTGCCTCAGCATCATCTTTATGTCGAATATTGGGGAGATCAGGTAACAGCTACTGAGCTATCTGCTAAGATGCGTAAAAAAGAGCTTCTAAAAGCAAATAATTGTGCTTGTATTGAAATCCAGGATGAAGATTTATTACAGTTAGATGAAGCATTAACTAGGAAGTTACTAAATCACAACATTGAAATTTGAAGTCTGTTCCTAAGTCTTACGCATCCATGGATGTTTGAGCGCGATCCGAGTCTTATACAGTCTTGTTTAGAAGTGCGTCAAAAACATAAAAAAAGACGTTAAAGCAGTATATCTATTCTATGCTGAAGTGAGGGCTCTTAAGCTGATAATGGCTAATTAAGGGAGTTTGTTCACTGGCAAGAGTTAAGACAGTGGAATCTGGATGACAGAAGTTTTCAAAGTTAAACAAAGATTAGCTTTTAGGCTGGCCAAATATTCAGTCATTATGGCGTTTGTCATTGGCTTAGTTTTGACGACTGCGCAAGTGTTGGAAGATTTCCATCTGCAAGATAGCCAGTTTGACCAAACTATCCATAAAATCCTCAATGCCAGCAAACCTCCTGCTACCCGTGCTGTTCATACTCTAGACCATACACTCGCTAAAGAAGTTGTTTTTGGTTTGATGCAATATTCGTTTATTGCTGAGGTCAAAATTTCGGATGAATTAGGCGAAGTACTGGCATCACAGGTGGTCCCTGATCCTGTAAAGAAATCATCTACGCTGTGGCTCACGGAAAAAATCTCCAGTGCCCATAAAACCTATACACTTGATCTTCAAGCCCCTGGCTTTGTCGATATTGCACCTGGCAAGCTACAGGTCGTCGTCAATAAAGACCAAGCGTTTCAACCTTTCTTTGAGCGCGCTTTAACCATTTTTATTGCTGGTCTAGTGCGTAATGTACTGCTTGCCATCTGCCTGATTGCGATTTTCCATGCTGTATTAACTAAACCTTTGGCCAGGTTGGCGAGTCAGTTCGCGAGTGTCGACTTAAATGACGACAGGAAGGGGATAAAACTACATGTCCCTGAGGTTCATAAAGATACTGAGTTAGGCTTATTGAATCATGCCGGTAATGAGTTTATCTCTACCGTTCACAACTTAGTGCATGAACTTAAGGAGAGTCATCAAGCTTTATCTAAGAGTGAAGCTCGTCTCGCTCAACTAATCAACCAGGTGCCGCAGTTGATCATGGCGATCAATAAAAGTGGTGATATTCTGTTTGCAAATCGCCAGTTTGCCGAATTCTATGAGATGCCTGTAGAGGAAATCGCTGGCAATGCTTTATTAAAACTCCACCCCTATATCGAAGAGGTTGCCGAGCTAGAATCGATTCGTAGATGTGTTGAAGTACATCAAACTGAAGCAGAAATTAGTGACTTTACTTGGACTCATAAAAGTGGAAAAACCATGCACTTTACTGTGCAGGCCGCTCCGTTTGAGTATTTTTCCGAACCTGTCGTGTTGTTTGCTGCGACAGATATTTCTGAACAGAAGATGGTTCAGGACCATATAAGCCATATGGCAAACCATGACAGTCTGACAGGGCTTCCTAATCGTACTCTGCTCAATGACCGTTTAGAGCTCTCTTTGGCGAATAGTCAGCGTAATGGTAAATGTAATGGTTTGTTATTTATCGATTTGGATCACTTTAAAACGATTAATGACTCTTTAGGGCACAGTGTCGGGGATCAGCTACTGAAAAAGGTAGCGGATATTTTGACTAAACAAGTACGAGCCAGTGATACGGTCGCGCGATTAGGCGGAGATGAGTTTGTCATCCTGCTGCAGTCTTTTGATGGCAACGAAGATGAAGTGACTAAAGACATCGAGCATGTCTGTGAAAAACTGTTAGAGCTGCTGGCTGAGCCTATAGAGGTTAAACAACATCAGCTTCGTATCGGCGCGAGTATAGGTATTGTGCTTTATCCACTTGCTGACAAAGGAATTGATGACCTTATGCGCTTTGCAGATACCGCTATGTATCATGCAAAAGAGAGTGGTCGAAATGGTTATGCTTTTTACCATCACACCATGACGGCAGCTGTGGAAAAGCAGCAAAATATGGAAAATCAGCTGCATTGTGCGTTAGAGAGAGAGGAGTTCCGTGTTCACTTTCAACCTTTGGTGGATGTGAGTGGTGAAGTATTTGGCTTTGAAGCATTGATCCGTTGGCAGCATCCTGAGCGTGGGTTAGTGCCACCAATAGAGTTTATTCCGAGTCTAGAAGTCAGTGGCATGATTGTTCCTGTCAGTAATTGGCTGATAGGGGAATGCTCTAGGCAGATAGTGGAATGGAAAAAGAGTGGTTTTTGGCGAGAAGGTTGGTACTTGTCGATCAATATAAGTCCGTTGCAATTCTATCAAGCTGACATGATTCCAGCGTTGAAAGAGGCGATTACCCAAGCTGGAGCTGATGTTAAAAATATTTGTTTGGAAATAACTGAGACAGTTGCAGTAGAAAATATTGAGTTTGCTGTTAGCCGCTTACAAAAGATTCGAGATTTAGGTATTAAAATCGCCCTAGATGATTTTGGCACGGGTTACTCGTCATTGAGCTATCTAAAGGATCTGCCTATAGATATAGTGAAAATTGATCGCTCCTTTGTTCAGGAGTTGGGTGAAAACAGCAAAAGCCAATGTATTGTCGAAGCTGTGATCAATATCGCTAAGGCTTATAACCTTCGCGTGATTGCAGAAGGCGTAGAAACTAAAGAGCAGCTAATCATGGCGAATAAAGTCGGTTGTCATGTTTTTCAAGGTTTCTATATTGAAAGGCCTCAGCCACCGAAAAGTCTGCGTAGCTCTTATCTGAAAGACTCCATTGAGAGTAAGTATTTTGGTTAGGAACTTTTTAGTTAAATTGCTCTCTATAGAATGATCCTCCTGTTTAGGTTAAAGTGACCCCAAATTGAGATTGGAATATTAAATGCAAACGGCTTACCCCATTAGCAAAAAGAGCAGATTGATAGCAGCGTTTAGCTTGCTGTTTTTTGTGCTGTATTGCTCCGTTGGCGTTTGTACCAATCTATTTGCTAGTTCCTCATCGGATAGCACACCCTCTGTCAGCTTATCGACGAATGCAGCTTTAGTCGGATCTAATCATTCAGATCACAGTATGCATACGGGTATGTCGTCTGATCAGCCTGCTAAAAATGCATCTTTAGCCCATTGTGATGGTCAGCCGAAAAGTTGTGACTGGAGTATCAATCCAGTTGTCGATCCGGTTGCTGATGCCATTCCTGATATGACCTTTTTCTTGCAATACCTGTTATCAGGTGTTGTTGTGCTGTTCAGTATCTTGCTGGTAACAGCATATAAGCTTTCTTACGGCTATTCCTTTGTTAGGGAACGATGTCGTTTCTCCGGTGTGCCGAGGCTGCACCTACAACAGGCTGTTTTCTTAAATTAATTTCCTGACCCTTTTTATATCGGTTACCGCCTATTTCGGTGGTGTTTTGATGTATCAACGGGACAGGATCTATGCGTTTATCCCCATTATTTATCATTAGTCTGCTGACTTTCAGCAGCATTACTCAAGCAGAACTGAGTTTGGATTCTGCTATTCAGAATGCTCTTAGTTCTGATCATTGGAATCAAAGCAGTGTGCATCAGGAGCAGGCACTACGTGCTAAAGCGATCGCGAGTGCTCAATTGCCTGATCCGAAATTAAGGCTTGGGTTGGCAAATTTGCCAACAGATAGTTTTGATTTCCAACAAGAGAACATGACTCAGTTACAGCTAGGTGTCTCACAACAATTTCCTAGGGGTAACAGCTTGGCGTTGTCACAACAGCAGTGGCAGCAAAAAGCGGCAAAAAGCCCGCTACAACGTCAACTGCGTGCTGCTAGTGTGAAACTTAATGTCTCTCAGGCGTGGCTAAAACTGCATCAATCAAAAGCGCAGTTGACACATTTCAAAGCTAAACAGCATATTTTTAATGAACTGGTAGCAGTGAGTCGGGCTAATTACCGCTCGGGTAAAGCCTTACGTCATGAGGTTTTGGATGCTGAAGTAAAACTTACGCAACTGAAAGACCGCATGCTGCAGTTAGAGCAGATGATTCAAGTCCAAAAAGGTTCATTACAGCAGTGGTTGACGGTTGAATCTTTTGATCAATCTATCGCTACGGGGTTTGATCTAGACTTACTTTTTTCAGGCAAGATTACACAGGCAGAGCAAGATCGATCGATCTTACAACATCCTCAGATTCAGATTCTGAAAAAGAACATTGCGATTGAGGATAAAGCGGTTGAGATAGCGGACCAGGCTTATAAACCTGCATTCAAACTCGATGCAAATTATGGTTATCGCGCTGATCATGAAAATGGTCGTGACCGAGCGGATCTGTTTAGTGTCGCTGTGACCATGGATCTGCCGCTGTTCCCTGAAAAGCGTCAAGATCAGCATCATCGTGCTGCAGTACAGCAGCGGGAAGCCAGTAAAGCGATTTACCTACTTAAAGCGCGTGAGTTAAGAGCCGAATTAGCCATAGCTAAAGCTAATCTACAAGGCTATGAACAGCGCTTAGCCATCTACAACCAAGCCTACTTAAAGCAGTTATCAGCCAAACGAAAATCGGCATTGCGTGCATACGCATCAGCGGAGTCTGGTTTTAAAGTTGTATCTATTGCAGCTATGGAAGAACTCGAAGCTCAACAGCAACAGATCCTTCTGCAACATCAGGTAGCAATGGCGACAGCGAAGGTGAATTTCTACTTTGCAGGTGAAGACCCAATAGTGATTAACAACGCTCATCCAGCTCAAGGAGGTATGAACAATGAATAAGGCTGTGCTAACAATAGGAGCTTTATTAATTGGGACTTCGGCCGGCTACTTTCTGTCTCAGAAAAAAGCCGATAACGCTGGCTCCTCAACCGCCGCAAATGATCAGCCTCTGTATTGGGTTGCACCGATGGATCCAAACTATAAACGCGATAAACCAGGTCTCTCTCCTATGGGGATGGATTTAGTACCTGTTTATGAAGAGGATCTAGCGGGTGGTGATTCTCCGGGGACAATCTCAATCTCCCCGGAGGTTGAAAACAATCTTTCTGTACGCACAGAAGCGGTTTTGTTTAGTCCGTTGCAAGCGCAATTAAAAACCGTGGGTTATGTCGGGGTTGATCAGGAGAGAGTGACCGATATCCATTCACGTATTTCTGGTTGGGTTGAGCAAGTTAAGGTCAGCGTCAAAGGTGAATATGTTGAAAAAGGATCGCTATTGTATGAGGTGTATTCCCCTGAATTGGTGAATGCTCAGGAAGAGTATTTAGCAGCCTTACGCAGCGGTAATCGTTTTTTACGTAATGCCAGTGAAAGTAAATTGGTCGCGCTGGGCGTATCTAAGACTGTGCTCTCAACTTTAAATAAACAGCGGCAGCCTCTCCAAAAGTTACCTGTTTATGCGCCCGTATCAGGGTATATCGATCAGATCTCGTTGCGTAGAGGTACCTATATTAAGCCCAATAGCCGTTTATTGACGATCGCGCCTTTAGATCAGGTTTGGGTGACCGCAGAACTATATGAACGTCAAGGCAGCGCCGTACAGAAGGGCGATGTGGCCGAAATGACCTTAGCGTTTATGCCAGGGAAAATCTGGCGCGGCCAGGTTGACTATGTTTACCCGACGGTTAATCAAAAAACACGAACGTTGAATGTCCGTTTACGTTTCGATAACTCTGACCTGCTACTTAAACCGGATATGTTTGCTCAGATCACTATTCAGTCGGCACCGACCAAACCTATGCTGAATGTGTCAGATACAGCCGTCATCAAAACCGGCGATCAAGATCGTATTGTTCTGGCTTTGGGAGAGGGTAAATATAAATCGGTTGAAGTTAAAACCGGTCCAAGTATGGCTGGACGCACCGCAATTATTCAGGGTTTATTTCCAGAGGATAAAGTCGTTACATCGGCTCAGTTTATGCTCGATTCCGAGTCCAGTATCAGTTCTGATTTCTTACGCCTGACACCACCGGCCATGGGGCTGATTGATGAAGTGTGGGTTGGCGCAACAGTTGAAGAGATCAATCTTGAATCACGCCTCTTAACGATCAGACATGAAGCGATTCGAGAGTGGAAGCAGGATGCTATGTTGATGCAGGTTAAAGCTGATGAATCCTTAGATTTAGAAGCTTTACGTAATGCTGGCTCGTTACAAATCCGTTTACGCGGTGCCAATATGAGCGACTTGCAGTTAACGGATTTTATATTGCCGCGCCCTAAAGCCCCAGAAAGTATCCCTGGGGGTAAACTATGATCAAAGGGATAATTTATTGGTCGATACACAATCGTTTTTTTGTTCTGCTGACGACGGTGATCTTAATTGGTTGGGGGGCTTATGCAGTCAAAAACACGCCGATTGATGCGATTCCAGACCTCTCCGATGTTCAGGTAATTATTAAAACTAGTTATCCCGGCCAAGCACCACAAGTGGTTGAGGATCAGGTCACTTATCCACTGACGACGGCGATGTTGTCGGTACCGGGCGCAAAAACAGTACGTGGCTTCTCATTCTTCGGGGATTCATACGTTTATGTGATTTTTGACGAAGGAACAGATCTCTATTGGGCGCGTAGCCGAGTATTAGAGTATCTCAGCCAAGTTAGCTCGTCTCTACCTGATAGTGCCAAACCGCAGCTTGGGCCTGATGCCACAGGGGTGGGGTGGGTCTACCTATATGCATTGGTCGATCGCACGGGACAGCATGATTTAGCCCAGCTGCGGAGTATTCAGGATTGGTTTTTAAAGTATGAGTTGCAGACGGTATCGGGGGTATCAGAAGTCGCTCCTATCGGTGGCATGGTCAAGCAATATCAAGTCAAAGTAGATCCGGAAAAGCTTCGTGCTTTCGATGTACCGCTGTCGCATATCAATCTGGCGATCAAACGCGCTAACCAAGAGAGCGGTGCCTCGGTCATTGAGATGGCCGAAGCCGAATATATGGTCAGAGCGAGTGGCTATTTAGATGGCTTGGAAGCAATTAAAAATATTCCACTGGGTGCCACCCCTCAAGGCACGCCGCTATTACTGCAAGAGCTCGCTGATGTGACAGTCGGGCCTCAGATGCGCCGTGGTATTGCTGAACTTGATGGTGAAGGCGAAGTTGTAGGTGGTGTGGTCGTGATGCGCTTTGGTGAAAACGCTCAGGCAACGATTGAGGGAGTCAAAGCTAAGTTAGAAGAGCTCAAACGTAGCCTACCTGAAGGTGTAGAAGTCGTCACAGTGTATGACCGCTCAGGCCTGATTGATCGAGCAGTGGATAACTTATTTGAGAAACTGGTAGAAGAGTTTGTCGTAGTTATTATTGTTTGTGCCTTGTTTCTGTTCCATTTCCGCTCCTCGTTGGTGGTGATTATCAGTCTGCCTATTGGGATTTTGGCGGCGTTTATCGTCATGTATTACCAAGGGATCAATGCCAACATCATGTCTTTGGGCGGGATTGCCATAGCCATCGGAGCCATGGTGGATGGTGCCATTGTGCTCATCGAGAATGTGCATAAACACATTGAGCGTCGACCGCTAACAGATGAAAACCGCTGGCAGGTTATCGCTGAGGCGTCTGCAGAGGTTGGACCAGCACTCTTTTTCAGCCTGTTGATCATTACCATGAGCTTTATCCCTGTGTTTGCTTTGGAAGCACAAGAGGGACGTATGTTCTCGCCTTTGGCTTATACCAAAACTTATGCAATGGCCGCAGCTGCAGGGTTTGCAATTACCTTGGTACCGGTTCTGATGGGGTACTGTATCCGCGGTAATGTGCTTCCAGAAAGTAAGAACCCAGTGAATCGTATTCTCCAAGCGATCTACGTGCCGGTGATTCGTTTAGTCCTAAATTGGCCTAAGTTCACCGTTGTTTTGGCATTGACGGTTACGGTGATTGGTTTTTGGCCTGTGAATAAAATCGGTAGCGAATTTATACCGCCTCTGGATGAAGGCGATCTGATGTATATGCCAACCACTTACCCAGGGATCTCAATTGGTAAGGCACGAGAGCTATTGCAGCAAACGGATAAGTTGATTCGTACGGTGCCTGAAGTTGAGCGTGTATTTGGCAAAATTGGACGTGCGGAAACCGCGACAGATCCAGCGCCGCTGACCATGATCGAAACCTTTATCACGTTGAAACCGCGTGAGCAGTGGCGTGAAGGAATGACGACCGAAAAACTGACCAAAGAGTTGGATAAGATCGTCAAATTGCCGGGACTGACCAATGCTTGGGTAATGCCGATTAAAACCCGTATCGATATGCTGGCGACAGGTATTAAAACCCCAGTTGGTTTAAAGGTTGCTGGGCCTGATCTCAAAGTAATTGAAGACATAGGTAAGCAACTAGAACAGGTGCTGGTGGATGTAGAGGGCACCTCATCTGTTTATTCCGAGCGTGTTGCGGGTGGGCGCTACGTTAAGGTCGATATCCAACGTCAAAAAGCAGCGCGATATGGTCTTAATATTGCCGATATTCAGTTAGTGATTACCAGCGCTATTGGCGGCAAAAATGTTGGCGAGACCGTTGAGGGCTTAGAGCGTTATCCGATCAATGTGCGTTATCCACAAGCTTACCGAGATTCGGTGGAACAACTGCGTTTGTTACCACTGGTCACACCGACAGGCGCACGTATCGCTTTGGCGGATGTTGCTGATATTTCGATAGAGGCAGGGCCTCCAGGGATTAAAAGTGAAAATGCTCGGCCTAATGGTTGGACTTATGTCGATATTGAAGGACGAGACTTAGGCTCTTATGTCGCTGATGCGCAAAAGATCGTGGCTGAGCAAGTCCAGTTGCCATCTGGTTATTCGATTAACTGGTCGGGGCAGTATGAATATCTACTCCGTGCGAAAGAGCGTCTGACTTATGTGATCCCTCTGACCTTAGCCATCATTGTGGTTCTCCTTTACCTTAGCTTTCGCCGATTTGCGGAAGTGGCAATGATTTTAGGGACACTACCATTGGCGCTGATAGGCGGGGTTTGGATGCTTTATCTAAACCAGTTCAACTTCTCTGTTGCCGTTGGCGTAGGCTTTATCGCTTTGGCGGGTGTAGCGGTCGAGATAGGTGTGATATTGCTGGTCTATCTCAACCAAGCCTATGAAGAAAAGTGTCGAGAGATGCCAGAAGGCCTCACTCTTCAAGCTTTGCAGGAAGCTATCATTGAAGGCGCTGGTAAGCGAGTCAGACCTATTTTGATGACGGTTGCTACGGTGATCGCAGGCTTGTTACCGATTATGTATGGAGAAGGAACTGGTGCTGAAATTATGCAAAGAATCGCGGCGCCGATGGTTGGCGGAATGGCCAGCGCTTTAGTGTTAACGCTGATTCTGTTACCGGCTGTTTATTATCTGTGGCGAAAGCACGGGTTAAAACACTAGAAAAGGCAGTTAAGGAATCTTGAGAAAATCGTTCACACATCCATATTGTGTGTTCGATTTTTTTGGGTGGGTAAAGATTGGTCTATCAAATCTGTTTAGACAACTTTGAATAACTGATCGAAGTTTGCCAGTTTTAATATCCGCAGTGCGGTCTCAGAAGGACGAACTAACGTCACTTTTCCGTTGATGTTTTCCACATGCTCTTTGGCAATTAGGAGCATACCTAAAGCTGAGCTATCGATAAATTTGGTGGATGACAAATTGATAGCGATATTGGTTCTAGGTGTTTTGATATCTCTGTATGCATCTCTAAACGCTTTGTGAATGGAGTAATCGAATCGTTCACCAATGGAGATAGTGAGTTCTTGGTTATCCTGATTTAAATGGGTCTGGATCATCTGCTCGCTCCGACTTCAGCTTTTACAGAAAGCGATTTATTGAATGGTTGTACAATATTTAATCATGTTGAAAAATTTCTGCTCCGACTCAAGTCAATAAACTCAACATAAATCGATCAGGATGTAGTCATTCGGGTGGGTTTACCGTCTTGAGATGAGAATAAGGTGATTGTCAAAGAGCTTAAGCTCGTTATTCCAAAACTTCTTCCAGCTTCGGAGTTTCTAAGATAAATAGAAGAGTGGAATTAACCAGAGAGTTTGCTTCCTGCTTGGTGAAGAGTCTCTCGATTATGATTCTGGAGGTTATCTAGTTCACCAATACAGAAGCATGACTTGCCTTTAGCTTTGGCCTCCAGCATTAACATATCCGCTGCTTTTAGCAGATCATCCCGGCTTTCACTATTGTGGCGCGATACCGCAATACCAATACTCACACCTAGTTGGCATTGTGTGCCTTTTAACGATAATGGGTGTTTTAGGTTATCGATAATCCGGTTGGCAATCTCTTCCAGTTGATTCTGGTTTTGCGGGTTATGGATCATCAAGACAAACTCATCCCCGCCAATTCTTGCTAAGGTGTCATTTTGGCGTAGCATTTGACTAAGACGGTGACTCACAAGCATCAATGCCTCATCGCCGGCTTCATGGCCTAAGTCATCATTGATCGGTTTAAAGTTATCCAAATCGAGATAGAAGAGTGCCAGTGAGGTTTTCTCTTTACGCGCTTGAAGAAGAGATCGCTCCAATTCTTGAATAAAGTGACGGCGATTATATAAACCGGTGAGAGGGTCATGCTCCGCCATGTGCCTGATTTTGTTTTCAGCGTTAGTACGTTTTAACTGCGAGCGAGTATAAAGGTAGGTACCTACGCCTGTGACCAGCGCCAACAGAGCACTGATGATGATCATCAAGTTAAGTCGTTCTAAACTCTTTTGCGCAACAAGTTGTTTGTCTATAAAAGTGATCAGTAACCATTGCGGCCAATCGCCTGCATTCTGCTCGAACTGTTCAATACGTTGATCTTGGCTTAGTAAGACTCGGTGGAAAACATAGTAACCGTTCTTCTGTTCTAACGAGCCAATATGCTTATCTGAGAGTGCTTGCCAAAGTTCAGGATTTAGAACTGGCAAAGGGGAGGGCTGATTATCTTCGTACATAAATGCCCACAGCTTTTCTTTTGATTCCCCATGTAACCAGTAGCCATCCTGGTTGAGCATCATGATCTTTCCTTGACTCAAGCTTTGAGCATCATCGAGATGCTGGATTAGATGGCTGGCATTGAGGTTAATAACGATTAACCCCATGAGATTTTGCAGCGGGTCTTTGACTGGTGTCGCGATACGCGTAATAGGTTTGTGTGGTATCTCGATTTCACCGTGTTCAATATTTAGATCTAATGGTGAAATATAAACTTTACCGTGATCGAGTTTGCCTGTTTCTGGGACGTAATAGCGGTTTATCTTATTTTGCAGATCTTGTTCAGGAACAATCTCAGTACGCTGTTGGCCTTTGTTTATCCGAACTTGTTCACGACCTTTTTCATCAATAAAACGAATCTGGTCGTAGCTATGTTTGATATCAACAATGTTTCTAAACTCTAACTGGACTTCAGTAACTGCGTTTTCATTCCCAGATAGATGTCTCACAAAGTCTGGTTGTGAAGCTAGGGTGCGCGTGTCTAACACAGCTTCTGCGATACGATAGCTGAGGGCTTTATCGATGAGAATGAGCTGTTCGGCTTCGTTTTTAATGATCTTATCTTTTAGGTCTTCTGACTGTGTTTGAAATACATTGATTAGAAATAGCAGTAGCAGAGAAACCCCAAACAGGTAGGAAGTTGTATAGCGAATCTCGATTCTATTTAAGAAGCTAGTAAAGGCAGTTGCGTGTGGATAGAACACGTAGATATAGACCGCTATTGAACTAATCGATGCGAAAGCTAGGGATTTAAAATCAAACAGCAGAATGTTGTTTAAATGTTCTAGACTGATAATGGATTGCAGTAGGGTCAGAGATAGCTCGATTCCAAAAACGCTGAGGCCTACTTGAAGAAACAACCACTCTCGAACTTTTTCAGAAGGTTGAATCTGACGGTAATAAGCGAAGATAAATCTAAGAATGATTAACGAAACAAGCGCAAGAATAGATGCATTGGCGGCTGCTTCGAACCAGTAATATTCGGTATTTAGGTTTAATGACGAGATAAGTTTAGATGTAATGCTCTCGGTTATTAGCAATGCAAAAAATAAAATGATAACCGGCATCATCGTATTGGTTTCTCGGAAATTTGGGATAAGTTGTACAAAAAAGAACGGCAGATATTATCAAAAGGTCTGATTAAAAACTACACAGTTAAATGAGTAGTTTTGAATCCTCTTTTGACCCCTATCATGCTCGTCTTTTGGGGTTGTTGTTAGACTTTATATGGGCACTGTCAAACAGTGTGGTTTTGTTTCATTTTGAGAGAGAAAATGTCCGTTGATTAAACTGGAAAGCAGTCGTTTAATTTGGATCTCCATCTGTATTATCTTCCTGTGCCCTGCGGCGGTCGCTGTGGTTGCGTTGTCTTATGAAGGGGCAATTCCTAAGATTACCGAAGTAGAAATTCTGGATGTTGCTGGGGAGCTTTTACTATTAGTCCTTGTTCAATTTTGGATTGTCACGATCGCCTATGCGGGCCTGAGATTTAGGACTTATATCTATTTACTGTGTGGTTTCGGCATCATCACTATGGCTAATACTGCTGACTTACTCGATGAGTTTATTTTCGATCATGTTGGTACGTTAAAGTTAATTGAGAATGCGGCTTACCCTATAGGTATGATGCTAGCGACAATTGGCTTGTTTAAATTGAGTCAGGACTACAGGGACTTACTCCAACAGGTTCATAAAGATCGCGATGACTGGCGTAGTAAGGCCAATCATGATCAATTAACGGGTCTTCTAAACAGGCGTTACTTTTTTGAAATGATGCCTAAGGTTATGGATACTTCTTGGGATAATGACTGTGATCCAGTTCCTGCGTTGCTGATGTTAGATATCGACTTCTTTAAATCAGTAAATGATAAGTTTGGTCATGATAAAGGTGACCTGTTGCTGGCAGCAGTTGGTAAATCTATCAGCCAATTTTGTCGGCATGATGATGCGGGCTTTCGCTTAGGCGGAGAAGAGTTTGGTGTACTGCTAACAGGCGCAGATGAGGATCGAGTATTAGAAGCGGCTCAACGTTTAAGACAACGTTTAAACAGTATCCATATCAAAACAGAGCAGGGCGAACTGGTTTCGCGTACTGTGAGTATTGGTGTGAGTTTTTTGCACACTACAGATTCACTCGATAGCTGGATGAAGAAGGCTGATAGTGCCTTATATCAAGCAAAAGAGCAGGGACGAAATCGAGTGGTGATCGCCTAACTCTTTGATGGTTATCTTTGACGATAAGCGCTTACAAACGTTGTAAGCGCTTTTGTAATAACTCTCCAAATAACTTCGTTGCTGGCCCTGCATAATCTCCTTCCGCGTAGATCATATTTAGCTGAACACTTTTCTTAGCACCGGCATTCAGAGGAAGCGGTTTGAGTAGCCCTTGTTCTAGTTCCTTTTCGATTTTAAGGCTTGGGTACCAAGCATAGCCTAAGCCACGGCAGGCAGCGGCGATTGAGGTGGTAAAGTTGCTTAGGGTGAGGCGCTGTTCAGCGCCAAGCCAACCTGAATCTACATCTCGGCTACCCGAATCTCTAATCACTAACTGACGATGCAGACGTAAGTCTTTGTGATCTAAAGAGCGGTTAAGTTGATGAAGAGGATGCTCTGGGGTCGCTACAGCTATAAAGCTGATATCTAAAATAGGGTCGCCCATAAACCCTGGAGGTATACGTGATCCAATTACTATATCAGCTTCTTTTCTGAGTAAGGCTTCATCGGTGCCACTTAATACCGTTTCGATAAACTCGATTCGGGTTAGGGGACTCTGTTGTGTAAATTCAGCAATCACATCTAGCATGAGCCATTCTGGAAACAGGGCATCCATCGCGATACGAATATCTGGCTCCCAGCCTTCTGAAAACTGTTTAGCTAAGTTTTCCATCTGCTGCGCTTCTTCTACTAAAACCCGAGCTCTGCGATAGAGGGTTTTTCCAGCGGCAGTCAAAACCGCTTTACGACCTTCGACTTTAAAGGCTTGTACGCTCAGGGTGCTCTCTAGCTTTTGAATCGCGTAGCTGATGGAGGATTGGCTTTTGTTCATCGCTTCAGCTGCGGTTGCGTAGCCGCCATTTTCGACCACCGCGATGAGGCTTTGCCATTGTTCCAGAGTAACTTGAGGCATTATTTATCTAATTTTTCGATTAAATTGAGCGAATTATAGCTATTTTTAATCACTTAATTAAATAAGAGAATGTTTCCATCAGTTACAGAGACAGATCTGTAAGAACGAAAGAACAGATTTTTAAGGTGAATTCGATGGCTAAATTACTACATATTAAATCCAGCATTTTTGGTAACGGCGGTAAATCAAGTCAGTTGGCTGATAACTTTATTGAGCAGTGGTTAGAGAAGCATCCACAAGGCCAAGTGATTGTTCGTGATCTGGTTGCCGAAGATGTTCCGCATCTTGATGCGGCTGTTATGACGGCATTATCGACACCGGCTGATGAGCGCAGTGCGGAACAGCAAGCGATTGTTGCTCGCTCAGATCTCTTTATTACAGAGTTAAAAGCTGCAGATGAGATTGTGATGGGCGTACCAATGTATAACTTTGGCGTACCGACTCAGATGAAAGCTTATTTCGATTTGATTGCCCGTGCAGGAGTGACATTTAAATATACCGAGCAGGGACCGGTTGGTTTGATTGCAAGTAAACCCGTTTACCTATTGGCTACACGTGGTGGTCTATATCGTGATCAGGGCCATGACTTTCAGATCCCTTTTGTGCAGCAGTTCCTTAACTTTATCGGCCTAAGTGAGAGTGAGGTTATTTATGCTGAAGGGCTAAGCATGGGTGATTTGGCCGAAAGTTCTTTAGCCAAAGCTAACCAGCAGATTGCTGCTATCCATTAATTAAGGAGATACACAATGGGCTTGTTGATTGATGGACAGTGGCATGACCAGTGGTATGACACTAAGAGCAATAAAGGTGAATTTGTTCGTAACGAATCACAGTTTCGTAACTGGGTAACTAAAGACGGTAGCGCTGGGCCTAGTGGTAAAGCAGGCTTTAAAGCTGAAGCAGGTCGTTATCATCTTTATGTCTCTCTGGCTTGTCCATGGGCGCATCGCACACTAATTATGCGTGAGTTAAAGGGGCTGACGGATTATATCTCGGTTGATGTTGTACACCCGCTCATGTTTGAACATGGTTGGACGTTTGCGAGTGATTTTGCGGCGAGCGCGGGTGATAGCTTATTCGGTCATGATTATTTACATCAGGTGTATACCCAAGCGGAGCCAAACTATAGCGGGCGAGTCACTGTTCCAGTTTTATGGGATAAGCAGACCAATACCATTGTGAATAACGAGTCGTCCGAAATTATTCGTATGCTTAACAGTGCTTTTGATGATATTGGCGCAAAGGAAGGTGATTTTTATCCTGAAGTCCTTAGCGGTCAGATTGATGAGGCCAATAAGTGGGTCTACGACAAAGTCAATAATGGCGTTTACCGAGCAGGTTTTGCTACCTCGCAAACGGCTTATGATGCTGCCGTAGTGGAGTTATTCACAGCCTTGGATCAGTTGGATGAGCGTCTATCACAACAGCGCTTTTTAGTGGGTAACCAATTTACTGAAGCTGATCTGCGTTTATTCACAACCTTGGTCCGTTTTGATCCTGTGTATGAGACGCACTTTAAATGTGATCTACGTCGAATTGTCGATTATCCAGCGTTATCAGGCTATCTACGTGAGATTTACCAGATGGCTAATATCGCGGAAACGGTAGATATGGATCACATCAGGCACCACTACTACCGCAGCCATCGTACTATTAATCCGACGGGTGTGATTTCAGTGGGTCCAGAATTTGATTTAAATGCACCACATGGTCGGGAGGCATTATGAGTAAGTTAGACAATCTGCGCAGTATTAAACGCATAATCCCAGCAAAAGACAGTATGGATGGTGCTGGGGTTAAACTGAAGCGCAGCATAGGTAGAAGTGAAGCTACTCGTATTGATCCTTTTCTGATGTTGGATGCGTTTTCATCTGATAATCCAGATGATTATCTGGCTGGGTTTCCAGCTCACCCCCACCGTGGTTTTGAAACTGTGACCTATATGTTGGATGGGCACATGATCCATCGTGATCATATGGGCAATGAAGGGGATCTAAGAGCGGGTGGTGTGCAATGGATGAAAGCAGGCAGAGGGGTGATCCATGAGGAACGGCCTCAGCGGGTAGACGGTGTGATGCGTGGTTTTCAGTTGTGGATAAACCTTCCCGCTGCAGAAAAGATGCAACCGGCCTCTTATCAAAATATTGAACCTGAAGAGGTGCCACAATTAATCGGTGAAGGTTATGAATTGAAAGTTGTGGCAGGTGAAATAAATTTGGAAGGCCAAGCATTAAAAGGGCCTGTTCAAAATAGTGCTACAGAACCAATGTATTGTGACCTGCTGCTTAAAGCTGGAAAGGAGATCGAGTTGGCTCTGCCAGAGTTCCATAACGCTGCGATCTACCTTTTTGAAGGCGAAGCTGAGGTCGCTGGGGAGCTAATTGATCAACACCAAGTAGCTGAGCTTTCTGAAGGTAAAGGCGTTGTTATCAAAGCACAAAGTGATAGCCGTATGTTGATCTTGGCAGGCAAGCCTATTCGCGAACCTGTGGTCCAGTATGGTCCTTTTGTAATGAATACAATGGCTGAGATTGAGCAAGCGTTGACGGATTACCGCGAAAACCGTTTGGTTTGACTATGGTTTTTTTTACTGGGAAGCACAGGTTTTGTTTAGATTATTCGAGGGGATATAGGGCCGCATTAACGGCGGATTATCGGTGAATATTCCATCAACTCCCCAGTCAAAAAGCACCGCAGCTTGAGTGGGGTCGTTACAGGTATAGCAATAGAGCTCGTACCCTGCTTGTTTGATCACTTGCACATCACTTTGTGTGATTAGGTTAGCATCACAATGTAGGCTAACTGCATCTAGCATCTCGGCTTTCAGCTGCCATAGTTCTGGTAGGTGGTCATAAAGCAGGCCTATCTGAGCTTGAGGGTCTAGCGCCTTATAAGCGCTCAACAGGTCAAAGTTGTAACAACTGATAATCAACTTCTCGGGGGCCTGCCAATAGACGCTGATCTGCTCAAAGACTCTTTCTGCAACGATATCTGGCTCTAAATCGAAAGGTTTTATCTCCAGATTCAGGCCCAGTTGCAGTTCTTGGCAAAGCCTTAATGCATCCGAAAGGTGTGGCATAGGTTCATCTACCCATTCTGGGTGGAACCAACTGCCAGCATCCAGTAGAGGAAGGGCATCTAAGCTTATAGCACTTAATGGTCCTTGCTGATTGGTACAGCGATCTAGATGCTCATCATGAAATAAAACAGGCGTAGAATCACCGAGCAGAGTGGTGTCGAGTTCAACCCAAGTAACACCGCATTCAGCAGCCATCTGAATACCTGCTAAAGTATTCTCGGGAGCTAAATGCGCAGCCCCCCTATGGCCAATGATACGGCTGGCGATCATGGAATCTGCATTCCTCTCTGGACGAATTCAATATGGCCCATCCGTTCCATCCAAGCTTTCACAAACGGAAATTTGTCAGGATCTACATGTTGCCACTCATAACGCATAGCCCATGGGTAGATGGCGAAATCTGCAATTGAAAGCTCTTCCCCAATCACAAACTGTTTATTTGATAACTGCGTATCGAGAGTTTGCCATAAGCGCTGGGCTTCGTTGTTGTAGCGTTGTTTGGCATAGTCTGAAGCATCAGGTGCAAAGCGATTAAAATGATGTGCTTGCCCTAAGAACGGACCAAAACCACCCATCTGCCACATTAACCATTGTAGGCACTCTAGGCGGGCTTGTGGGTCTGAGGGGATAAATTCACCGGCTTTTTCAGCCAAGTAAATTAAAATTGCGCCGCTTTCAAATAGTTGGACGGTTTCGCCGTTTGGACCTTCATCGTCGACTAGAGCAGGAATTTTGCTATTTGGACTAATCGCTTTAAACACAGGTTCAAATTGTTCTTTCTCGAAAATATTAACTGGATGGACTCGATAGGGAAGACGAAGAGCTTCCAACATGATGGATATCTTTCGCCCGTTTGGTGTTCCCCAAGTGTATAAATCGATCATCGCAGTGCCTTACAGGTTGATAAAGTGGTGGTAAATACCGATCAGCTCTTGCTCTGTAAATGTAACAATAACTAACTGCTGACCTGGTTTAATTAAATTGGGGTTCTCACCTAAGATTCCTTTTTGATAGTTGTAGATATAGGTTTGATCTACTTTGGCTTTTAATACTTGGCCTAAAAAGGAACTACGTTTATCACCTAAAGCTTCATCTGCGTCTTTAGGAATCTCTACTGATACTTTCTCCCCCAGTCCCGGTAAAGAAAGTCCTTCAGTAAAGGTCCGCATGAGGCCGTGTTGGATGATCCCCCATAAGCCTTCATCATCCCCCTCATTAACGGCATGAATAAAGTAGACTTTCTGTGCAGAGTTATCTGGATCATCTAATAACTCCAGCAGCTTGATCTGTTGAGTTGCGACCAAGGCTGTATCTGCGATAGTGGCGTTAGTTTTTTTATCGCTTTTACCGGTTTTAATTACGCTCAGATGACTGCTCACGGCAAAGGTTTCACCTTGGGCTTCTGCTTCTGCTTCACTGCCTTGAGAACTACCGGTTTCTGCCAGAATCTCTGCCTGCGTTGAAGTTTTTACAGGGGGAAGTTTAAGAAGTTGCTCTGCCGTTACAAAATTACTCGCTTGCTCTATTTTAATCGGGCTTTCCTGCCCCGAAGTTAGACGATCAATATGTTGGCGGGCTTCCTGTTGTGTCGAGGCAGAAGCTTGAATATCGGTCGTTTCAACTTGATCTGTCGTAGGTTCTTTCTGTGTAAACAGATATCCAGCTACGCCAATACAAACAATCACTAATACTAAAATGATACGCTGCATAATTTGATCCTAATTAGCTTTGGGTCTCCCACTAATGTAGCGGTTCGCTCGTGATAAGAAAATAGGGTAATCCCTTTGTTTGTATTCTATATATCCATCAACTTTACCAAGGTGCACGTTGTTGTTGGCGGCTATTTATTGTCAGTGAAGCTAGAGAAATTATTGAATATTTGTTATCTTTGTTAATCGAATTGATACTGATTATTGTTTAGATTTCTGGAATATATGCTTTGCTAAATTGTAGTTTGAATGTTGTCAGCGGTAGTAGCTTAGAGTTGTTGGATTTAGTTGAGCAGCAAAGATTTGGTGTGGAATATCAGCCCTTAATAGATGCACATACGGGGGATATTCTGGGGTATGAGGCGTTAGCGCGCTTTTATCATGCAGATGGACGAGCAATTCCGCCTTTAGATGTTTTTCAGGTTTTACACGACAGTCCTCTTATGTTGGCGCAAGTTGAGTTGCAATTAAAGCGTCTACAGATGCGTTATCGTCCCGAGGGTGTGGCGCTATTCTTGAATCTTGATCCACATGCCTTTTCTGTATGCACTGATGGAGATGGTTCGGGCCAAAATGCGATGGTGAATTTGCTTAAAGGTAATACTGATCTGGTTATAGAGTTGATCGAAAATACCGACGTAAATGATGCCAAAATCAGTAATGATGTGTCTGAATTGATGCGCAAGCAAGGGATTGCTATTGCACTAGATGATGTAGGTGCACCAGGCAGTATGATTGCGATGAACATCCTGAGTGAAGTGGATTATATCAAGTTTGACCGAAGTTGGTTGCGTGATGATCTGACTGAAAATATGCAGTTGTTGATTAAAAGTGTCATCGGTTTTGCACGTGTCAGTGGTAAAAAAACTGTATTGGAAGGGGTTGAGTCAGCTGAAGATTTAGCAACAGCAATCAAGCTGGGTATTGATTATGTACAAGGTTTTTTCTATCAAGAGCTCTTTATTCAAAAGCGATGTTTTGACTGATTTTTCCAAAAATAGGCTACCCTTAAAACTGTAATTTTAACTTATTGATTTTTATATGATTGAAAAGATTGATGAAGTTTTAGGTTTCTGGTTCGGTCAAATAGAAGATGGCTTTACTGTATGTGATCGTTCGGAACTATGGTGGGCAGGATCACCAGAAAATGATCGTTTGATCACTGAGTTGTTTGGGCATCAGGTTCGTCAGGCTTTACGAGGTGAACTGGATGCTTGGGCGGAAACACCACGTGGGCGATTAGCACTGATTCTATTGTTAGATCAATTTACCCGTACAATCTATCGAGGCTCTGCAGACGCTTTTGCCGGCGACAGTCAGGCTTTGCAGCTTTGCCTAAGTGGACGTACTCAAGGGCATGATCAAGCATTAGAGTTTGTCGAACGCACCTTTTTCTATATGCCATTAGAGCATGCTGAAAACCTTCAAATGCAACAGTTGTGTGTCAGTAGTTTTGAGCAGATGTTGTTAGAAGTGGCAGGTGAAAAGAAACTACAAGTAGAAAACTGGTTGGATTTTGCTTGCCAGCATCATGCGCAAATAGAGCGATTTGGCCGCTTTCCACACCGTAATGAAGTACTTGGGCGTAGCTCCACGCCAGAAGAGTTGGCTTACTTATTACAAAGCCATAGTCGCTGGGGACAATAAGGTTTAAGTAAACAAAGAACTAACGCCTTAATTACAAAGATAAATAGAAGAGTCTTTTTAGAACAGTGTGTCTTGTTGGCGATTCTGTTCTTGCCATGGTGTGAATAAACAACAGCCGGGAAGGGCTGCTTCAAGCTTCTCCACAAAGAAAGCGGCAAGTTGCGGCGCTTCGGCATTATCTGGTGTGTGGAAAAAGAAATATGGTGTTTTGCCTTGTTTCATCCAAGTGATCGCTTTACTAATCCATGGATCAAGGTAAGGGGTTCCCCATTGCCAATCTAAAGGTGTGATAAAGCGAATCATAGGGGATTGCCCAGTTGAAATAGCATGCACAGGGAGTTGAGGTTTGTGCTCTTTAGCTTTGAGGCTAACCGTATCCTCTGCAGGATGTGCAAACAGGGAACGGGTATCAAAACTAATGCGATTACAGTTTTGAGAAACCAACAGCTGGTTGAGCTGTTGCTCGGCATCTCCTTTTTGGAAAAACTCGGGATGACGAATTTCTACCGAATACTGCCAATCGGTGGGTAGTGATTTTAGGTAGTTTTCCAGATTGTTTAGAGAATCAGGCCCAAAGGCTGCAGGTAGCTGGATACAGAGTAAGCCCAGTTTCTCTTGTAGAGGAGTGAGCCGCTCGAAAAACTGCAGTGTTTCTTTTTGGCAGTGGGTGAGTTGTCTATGATGGCTTATCTCTTGAGGGAACTTAAAGCAAAAACGAAACTGCTCTGAGGACTCTTTATACCATTGTTCGACGGTACTTTGTTTAGGTAAACCGTAAAACGTTGAGTTTCCTTCTACACTACTAAAATGGCGTGCATAAGCCTGTAGTACATGAACATGGCTGCTTCGTTCTAAGCAGTTATCTTGCCATGCAGCATGTTGCCATTGGGTTAAGCCTATATAGCAACGAGGCGAAGAAATTAATGAGGTTGAAGGTATCTGCACGTTTTTTATGGGTATGTAATGTACTTTGTTTCAAGAGAGTGTAGATTGTACTCTCAGATCATTAGTAATGCGTAGTTTAAAGAGAGAGATCTAATGGATTTTGCATCACTGTTGGGAATCATTTCGGGCCTAGCGTTAATTATCTCTGCCATCGTCATGGGGGGAAGTGCAGATGTATTTGTGAATGTCCCAGGCATGATGATTGTTGCTGGCGGTACTATCGCTGCTACTTTGCTGACGGTGCAATTTAAGGATGTGCTTAACTCTTTTAAAGGTGCATTTATCGTTTTTACTCAGGATAAAACAAATCCACAGGAGATGATTGATACGATGCTAGAGTTAAGTCGTATTAGCCACCGCCATGGTTTGTTAAAGCTGGGTGATGTCGAGAGCTCGTCTCCTGTTTTGAAACGAGCATGTATGCTCTTGGCCGAGGCTGCTTCAGAACAAGTTATTCGAAATACAATTCAAAACGAAATCGACTCCCTAGTATCTCGTCATCATGCTACACAAGATGTATTTAAAAAAATGGCAGCGTACTCGCCTGCTTTTGGTATGTTGGGAACTCTTATTGGTTTAATCCAAATGCTGAGCGTTTTGGATAATCCTGAAGCGATTGGCCCTTCTATGGCTGTAGCACTATTAACAACTTTTTACGGCTCTCTATTAGCAACTATGGTCTTCCTTCCAATTGCTGGGAAGCTTAAGTCTAGAACTTTGCTTGAAGTAACTAACTTAGAAATTATACGAGAAGGGTGCATTAGCATACTAACTAATGATCATTATATGCACGTATACGAACAGCTCTCGTCCTATATTCCTGCTGCTAAGCGAAAAAAAGTTGCGATTGGCAAGAAAAAGTAGTCGGGAGATCTAAATGAACTCTAAGAAAACACTGGTAGAGGAAGAAGAGGGCGCAAGCTGGATCTACACATTTGCTGATCTGATGACATTGCTCTTGGTGTTTTTTGTGTTGTTATTTTCTCTATCGAGTGTCGAAGCTGAGCGTTTTGAAAAAACAATTAGATCGCTGAATGATGCCTTTCAGGGGGATGATGGTGCTAATAGCATTATCGATCTGCCTCATAATGCTCCAGTTAAAACTGAGATACCTGAGGAGATTGAAGAATCCCTCCCTGCGACAGACATTGCCGAGAAAGAAGCTGAAAAGCCAAATGAGAATGAAGCTGAATCCCAAAACGTCGCGATTGATTCGGAGTTGACTAAATTAACTCACGAAATTAATCAGCAATTTCAAATTGCTGCGGCTACCGATGCGGTTGAAGTCGGAACGCCTAAAGATGGTAAAGTGACCATCAAAATTAAAGGGGATGTCCTATTTCCGTCAGGTTCTGCTGAGTTTAATACAGAGATGATGACGGTTTTGGATTCAGTGGTTCTTACATTAAAGAAAAACCCTGATCTGAAGCTGAGCATTAATGGTCATACCGATAATATTCCTATCCAAACCCCACGATTCCCTTCAAACTGGGATCTGTCTGCTATACGTGCAACCAATGTGCTCCGGTATATGGTGCGGGGTGGTTTAGAGGTGGATCGAGTTACGGCAACGGGATATGGTGACTCGGTGCCAGTGTCGTCTAATGCTACTTTACGAGGGCGAGCAGAAAACCGCCGTTTAGAATTTGTGCTTGAAAAAAGGGCAGCACAGTGAAGATCGATATAGAAATAGAACTTTCTGAAGAGGAAAATCGCCGCCAAGCTTTTCGAGCTGTTTCAAGTGGTCAGGTTAAAATGACGATTGGCGAGACGACGGTTGAGCTTTTAGATATTTCTGCAACGGGCGTTGCTTTTAAGACAGATCAAACCTTTTCAGGTTATTTAGAAGATGTCGCTATCCTTTTTAAAACGCATAAAAAATACCGCTTAAAACCGCGCTTAAAGGTTTCATTCTGTGGCAAAGGTCGTTGTGGCGCTGAATTTGAAGGTTTGTCAGATAAAGCTCATATGGCTCTATCTGAGTTAGTCGTAAGTTTACAAAAAGAGCTTATACGCCGAGAACGGGCTTTGAGAGAAGCAGCTGAAGATGGCGCTTAAGTACGGCTTTCTATCTATTTGAAAATAATCTGAAAAAAGGCTTGTGGTTTAGGGTAAGCATCTATAATATACGCGCCACGTTGATGCGGGGTGGAGCAGCTTGGTAGCTCGTCGGGCTCATAACCCGAAGGTCGTTGGTTCAAATCCAGCCCCCGCTACCAAATTCAGATTAAGCCGATTTAGTTAATTCTAAGTCGGTTTTTTCGTTTCTGGGGTATGGTAATTTGAGTGGAGCAGCTTGGTAGCTCGTCGGGCTCAGCTCTTGTAACCCTAGGCGAAGGTCGTTGGTCGCAATCCAGCCCCCGCTACCAAATTCAGATTAAGCCGATTTAGTTAATTCTATGTCGGTTTTTTCGTTTCTGGGGTATGGTAATTTGAGTGGAGCCGCTTGTTAGCTCGTGGGCTCAGCTCTTGTAACCCCGGGCGAAGTTCGTT
The DNA here is from genome assembly GCF_047778095.1 of Neptuniibacter sp. QD48_11. GTDB lineage: Bacteria > Pseudomonadota > Gammaproteobacteria > Pseudomonadales > Balneatricaceae > Neptuniibacter. The sequence goes on along the minus strand of NZ_CP180551.1, from coordinate 2,697,716 downwards.
GGTACCAATCCAGCCCCCGCTACCAAATTCAGATTAAACCGATTTAGTTAATTCTAAGTCGGTTTTTTTGTTTCTGGGGTATAGTAATTGTGTGGAGCGGCTTGGTAGCTAGTCGGGCTCAGCTCTTGTAACCCCGGGCGAAGGTCGTTGGTCCCAATCCAGCTCCCGCTACCAAATTCAGGTTAAGCCGATTTAGTTAATTCTAAGTCGGCTTTTTCGTTTCTAAGCTCCCTTATTTTCAGTCGACCCAGAAAGTTTCAGTTCTCACGGCCCCTCTTGTCGTAGAGCGATACAAATATCAGATGTGGTCTTTACCCCGGTTGCATAATCCGTATGCTTATTTTGTTCGTATGCATTTGGAAAGGAATCCGGAGGAAAGCTATGAATTGGGCTGTATCTTCAATCATCATGTTTCTGTTTTGCTCGCTGCTTTTTATCAGGCCAGCCTCAGCAGAAGTTGTTGAAGCTGAACAAGGTCAGGCATGTCCCGATCTGCTTAACTACCGCTTTAAACGACTAGGTCAAGATCAATACGAAAACCTATGCGAAGCATATTCTGGAAAGCTCATACTCGTCGTTAATACCGCCAGTAAATGTGCTTTTACGCCTCAGTATGATGGTCTTGAGAAACTCTATCGAAAATATAATTCCTCGGGTTTTGTCGTACTTGGTTTTCCGTCTAATGATTTTGCCGGTCAAGAGCCTGGTACTGAAAAACAGATCCTTAATTTTTGCCGCTTAACCTACAGCGTTGAGTTTCCTATGTTTGAGAAAGTTCACGCTATTAAGGGTAAGGCTCACCCTTTTTATCAGCACTTAGCAAGTTTGGCAGATGGGCAGTACCCCGGATGGAATTTCCATAAATACCTTATCTCCCCAGAAGGCGAATTAATCGCTAATTTCAAAAGCTTCACTAGGCCTTCAGATAAAGGCTTGGTTAATCTCATTGAGGCGAATTTACCTAATGGATGAGTTGTTTGATCAAAATACAAAAGCGGTTCCTACCTCAAGGATCTCACGACTAAGTAAGTTAGGGGTTCTAGCAAGCAAAGTTGCCGGAAATATGCTGGTGGATGGTGGTAAAGAGCTTATGCAAGGCAAATCACCAGCAATAAGAGATCTCCTTATCTCCGAGAAAAACTTAAAACAGCTAGCAGATAAGCTGGCCACTATGCGTGGTGCTGCTATGAAGGCTGGGCAATTGCTTTCGATGGATGCAGGAAGTTTAGTTCCGCCTGATATGGCTGTATTGCTAGAGCGATTAAGAGCCGATGCGGTCACTATGCCAGCTGTTCAGTTATTAGATGTACTGGAAAAAAATTGGGGGGATGAGTGGCAGGATCAATTCCAGCGTTTTAGTTTTAAGCCTATTGCAGCCGCTTCGATCGGACAAGTCCATAAAGGCTTAACGCTCGATAACAGGGAGCTCGCGATAAAAATCCAATATCCTGGTGTCAGAGAGAGTATCGATAGTGATTTAGATAATGTTTTCGGACTATTACGTTTCAGCGGCTTGATTCCCAAGGACTTAGATCTAACCCCACTGGTTGATGAAGCTCGGAGACAATTAAAGCTTGAAGCGGATTATCGCCATGAAGGCCAGCAACTACGAAATTACGCTGCGAACATGGCTACTTTCTCTCGGCGAGAAGAGTTGATGTTCCCTGTATATCATGAGGATCTTTCGACCGATCAAATCCTATGTATGAGTTATATGCAGGGACAGTCCATAGATAAATTAGCTTACGCTTCTCAAGAAGAGCGGAATCGCGTGATGTCTTTGATGATGGAGTTGTTTTTTGCTGAATTTCTAGACTATCGCTGTGTGCAAACAGATCCTAATTTAGCTAATTTTCTCTATAACCTAGAGAGCAAGCAGTTAGTGCTTTTAGACTTTGGGGCCACGCGTGAGTTTGAACCTTTTTTTGTTGATAACTATCAAAAAGCATTGCACGCAGCTACTGTCGAAGATCGAACAGCATTGGCCTCAGCATTAGATAAGCTAGGTTTTTTTGCTCAGGGTAAGGAAGTAAAAAATCTCGATGTCGTTTTGGATATCTTTATTCTTGCGACTGAGCCTTTGAGGTTTAAAGGAAACTATGATTTTTCAGGTTCGCAATTGGCGGAAAAAATTAGAGATAAAGGTCTCTCGATTAGTAGCGATCCTGATGCATGGCACTCACCACCACCGGATATACTTTTCCTTCATCGAAAAATAGCTGGGTTGTATCTCATGGCGACGCGTTTTAATGCTTCAATTGATATGAATCGATTAGTTTCTCGATATTGGTGAGCATTGATCATTGCAGCGTTTTTTAAAACGCCATGCTGCGAAGCGTGTGTATATAAACTCTAATAAGGGCTCTAATTTTAGGGCCCTTATTAAACTAGCAATTCTTTTATAACGCGTAAGGTTTTCCCAAATTAAGAGGAAGCTTGCGACACCTGTGATGGTTGTACCATCTCTATTGATACTATGAAGCCTCTCCATCGCTGCGTTTAGTTCTATATTGTGATCAGATAAGCGCTCTGGATTTAAATAGATATCCACCCATTCAATAGAACTATCAGTATCTACTCGTTGGTAATGATGAATCTCTTTTTTACATAGAGGGCAACCACCGTTGAAAAATACGATCGGTTTAGCTTTTGATTCTTGCAACATAGTGTTTATTCACAACTGGTTTATTAATCTGTTACGACAGAATCCTTTGATCGGTTCAGGTGTTTACGCCGTATTAGTTTATATGAACAGTGTAAACAAAAGACTGAAAAATGTAGTGTTAATAGGCGCTACAGGTGGGATAGGATCAGCACTGATTAAGCGGCTTCTTCAAGATCCGGAAGTTGGGCATATATTTGCTTTTTCACGCTTGTCAGCAGAAAAGCCAATAGAGTTACACAACGACAAGGTAACTTATGGTTATGTCGATCTCTATTCGGAAAAGAGCATTTCTCAATTGGGCGTGCTCCTAGAAAGCATAGAGCTTGATTTGGTCTTGGTTTGTTCTGGACTTCTCCATGATGAGCAAACTCAGCCTGAAAAACGCCTCAGCCAGATTAATATGGAAAATTTCCAGAAGCTTTTCCATATTAATGCCACAGCGCCTATGTTAATTGCGCAGCAGCTTGTTCCTTTGCTTAATAAAAAGGGCAAGGCTGTATTTGCTGTGATTTCTGCACGGGTGGGAAGTATAAGCGATAACCGCTTGGGTGGTTGGTATGGTTACAGAGCCAGTAAAAGTGCTCTGAATATGCTTCTAAAAACTTTATCGATAGAAACGCAGAGAAAACTTCCTCAATCTATCACCGTTGGTTTGCATCCGGGTACAGTAAACACAGTGTTGTCCCAGCCATTTCAGAGTAAGGTTCCAGCAGAAAAGTTATTTACTCCTGAGCAATCTGCTAGCTATTTGCTAAGAGTCATAGAGACGCTACGGCCTGAACAAAGCGGGAGAGTATTTGCATGGGATGGTGCAGAGATACTCCCCTAATGCGGAATTACCTAACGGATATGCCTACCACCATCTAAAGACAGTGTTCTGCCAGTCATGTACTTGCTGTCCAGCAGATAATCTACCGCTTTAATTATCTCTTCAGTACCAGGCGCAATTTTTAAAAGAGATTTGTCCAACGCTTTGGCTTTATAGGCACTGTCGTCTTCAGGGTTAAACATAATCAAGGAAGGCGCAATAGCATTCACTTTGACCTTTGGTGCGAGCAGAGATGAAAAGGATAAGGTCATATTGCTGAGTGCCGCTTTGCTCGCAGCATAAGCGATATGTTTATCGCTACCTTTGTCGACAACATAGTCAGTAATATTAATGATGTCGGTTGTAGATTCGCAATTTTCTAGCAGGGGTTTTAGTGCCAAATTAAGTTGGTAAGGAACGCCAGCATGGATCATCATCATTTTGTTAAAGATGTCTTCAGGGGAATGCTTGCTGGTTTCAGGTAGCCAGTCTGAAGCATTGTGAATAATGCCCCTAAGGCTGGTGTAGTTACTTTTTACATGGTCGATAAGACGATTGAGGTCTTCTTGTTTATAAAAGTCACACTCAATCAGGTCGGCATCTGAGATCTCCTCTAAATTATCGTAATATGTCCTATACGTTCCAATAACAGGGATGCCGTGCTGTATAAAATGTTTGCACAATGCAAACCCGATACGTTTGCCTACGCCAGTGATAAGGATTGGTTTTGAGTTGTTTACCATCTTTTCTGGTATCCGTATTAGTGACGTGTGTCAGCAAGTTGTTTCCAAGGTAGAGAGGTTTCAAAGCTATCTGGGAAAACGATTGGAGGCTGTCCGACCATTTCGTCATAAGCGCTGTTGGGTCTGCGAAGTGTGTAGTGCTCAACATCGACAAATTGAAAGATCTCTTGTATCTCAAGGAGACTGCGACTTTTAAAGGGATCGTTGCCTTGATATAGAAGACGTTCTTGTCCTTCCGCTTCTACTGTGACTTGATAAAGCATCCAATCCAGTGAGTGAATAACAACTTTATCTATCGGCTCTAGGTCGTGTATATCTTCTATTTGCAGCTTCATAGCTAGCTCCTACCTAAGTTAGAAACTCTGCTCTTGTGCGTTCATTGGTCTTAAATATGCCGCCAAGAGCAGTGGTTTCAGTAGCTGAATTTACGTCCATTACACCTCGTGATTTAACGCAATAGTGTGTAGCGGAGATCGAAACAGCTACATTGTCTGTTTCCAATAAAGTTTGGAGTGCAATTAGGATTTGCTTCGTTAGCCGTTCCTGAACTTGAGGTCGTTGGCTGAAAAACCGAACCAATCGATTGATTTTAGATAAACCAATAATCTTTTTGTTGGGGATATAAGCAACTTTTGCGGTGCCATCAATCGTAACGAAATGATGCTCGCAAGAACTTACCAGATTGATATCGCGGACTTTGACCATCTCGTCCACATCCATTTTGTTTTCGATCATAGCTATCGCTGGAAAATTCTCATAATCGAGACCAGAGAAAATCTCATACACATACATCTTCGCTACGCGATGAGGGGTTTCTCTCAAACTATCGTCTTCTAGGTTAAGACCTAAGGTACTTGCAACTTCAGTCATAAGCCCTTTTATTCGTTCGTACTTTTCGTCTTGGGTTAGAGGGGATTCGATGGTCGGAGTCTCTAATCCTTTTTCTATAAGTTGGTCTCGGACGGCAGTGGCTTCTGCAGAAATCATGATGTTACCCCTAACTTTATTTATCAGATGTACGAAATAAAAATTGATCTAGATCAATTGAATTGTAGCGTTTTAAAGGTTGTAGAACTCTTTTATGCCAGAGAGGACGCTGGTAACCGCTACTGCGGCAAGGATAAATCCCATGATTCGGCTTATGATACTGGCGCCTGATTTACCAATTCTTTTGTCTATCCATGAGGCTGCTAATAGGAATATTAGTACATTCAAAAGTACTAACAGCATTACGAATGCAGTTTCAATTTGTTGGTAGATATTGAAGTAATTCTTATCCGTTAGCATAACTGCACCTAGCATAGCGCCGGGGCTAGCTATTGAAGGAATAGCTAAAGGGAAAATAGCCGTTTCTGTATGCTGCTTAGTCAGATTAATCTCAGATTCTGGTTTGCCCTCTCCAAAGATCATCGTTAAAGCAAATAAGAATAAAACAATTCCACCTGACACTTGAAAAGCAGGTAGGGGTATCTCGAGTAGGGACAGAATTACTTCTCCTGCAATCACAAAAAATACAAGGACAAAAGCTGCTGTGACAGTGGCTTTTATTGCTGTTAGTCGTTTGGTTATTTGATCGTATTGTCTCGTAGCGGCAATAAAAACTGGAACAGTACCAATCGGATCAATAACAGCAAAAAAGAAAATATATGTTGATATTAAATCCTGCAACGTAGCCTCCCATAGGTCTAATCAAAACCAATATAGGTTTTATAGGAAAACGTACCTATCGATTATTTAGGAAACTTATTTCTATTTAAACGAATGCTTTTTTAGTAAGTCTGCATATCATGGATAGGAATTGGTTGGAGGTAACTTATGAAACTAAATAAAATTTTGTATGTAGTTAATAAAGAACTTCTAGTTATCGATGATCCATCTTTTCATGTGGCAATAAATTTACATAAAAAGAATGAATGCTTTTTAGAGGTTTTATTTGTCATTAACGAGAGGAATCTGCCTGGTTATGGGGTATTTAGTGAAGAAAAGTTTAACGCTATTAAAAAAGACATTATAGAAAATCAAAAGTACCTCCTTAAAAACCAGCTCGAAAAATATTTCGGCAGAGGTTTTTCAGCAAAGATTCGATGTGGAATCGAATTTATCGAGATTATCAAAGAGAGTGTTGAAGGTGACTATGATCTGGTTATCAAATATCAGGACATGCGCCATAAAGATTTGCGAAGCCTAGACTTGCATTTGATGAGGAAGATGGAAAAGCCTCTATGGGTCATCAGGCATACCTCGCCTTCTAAATATCCATGCGTTTTCGCTGCTATAGACTTAAGTCAAGAAGCTACAGAAGAGGGACAAGCATCAAATAAAAAAATTATTGATGCATCTAAATCAATAGCAGCTGAAATAGGTGCTGGCTTAAGAGTTTTATCTTGTTGGAATGTGAGTGGCGAAGAATATTTTAAGAACAATCCGTTTTTTGATGTTAAGGGGGTCGACTACTCAGAAATTTTAGAGCTCGAAGAAACGCGGTACAACGGCATCATCAAAGAGTTTCTTAGGAAACATGAGCTTTCAGATTACATGTTGATTAGAGGTGAGCCAGTCAAATCGATATGTAACTACATTAGCTTAGAGCGACCGGAGCTGTTAGTGATGGGGACCTTTTCTAGATCCGGTATTAAGGGCTACTTAATAGGTAACACTGCTGAAGATATCCTGCTTTCAATAGATAGTTCAGTTCTTGTTGTGAAGCCTGAAGAGTTTAGCTCCCCTGTCATTTGATTATCAGGAGTGTCGATTATGAAAGAGTATACCGATGATAAATTGATCACAAAGCTCTACTCAGCGGTTAGATTTAGCGTAAGGGTTATGTCTGTACTTATGGTTTTTGTAATCCTGATGGGGGTGGTCGATGTCGCATGGACAATCTATGAAAAGATTAATACACCGCCAATTTATATTCTAACTATCTCTGATATGTTGGCTACGTTTGGCGCATTCATGGCAGTGCTGATTGCTATCGAAATTCTTATCAATATCACTATTTATCTTCGTGATGATGTGATTCATGTAAAAATCGTAATGGCAACTGCTTTGATGGCTATAGCAAGGAAGGTCATTGTGTTGGACTTCGAAACCATAACGCCACCTTACATTTATGGCCTAGCAGCCGTGGCATTAAGTATGGCTATTGGTTACTGGTTAATCCATAAAATACCAACAAAATTACATGAAGAATAATGATAGAAATCCATTCGAAAAAAGCTGAATTAAATATCAGATATTTCTGTTTTATGGGACGGTTTTATCAGCCATATTGATGGGCAACAGACAGAGAGGTGGAAGCATGAAAACAATTCAAAAACTGACAATGACAACTGATAGCAAGCTGCAAACCTTAACTTTGGTTAAAGGATATAGAATTGTGCGAGTGGAGTATTTGGTTACAGAGAAGCGCATTTGCTTGTGGGTAGAAGTACCTGTAAAGGCCGATATTCCCTCTGATAGGAAAGAGTTTGTAGTGAAAAAATCCTATGAAACTGTTCCTGATGAGTATGAATATGTAAGTACTGCTATTGATCTATTAGCGCCTCAGTCTTATCACATCTATGAAGTATGTTCGGTGAGCCACTCAACTCAGGTGAGTAATCTGGAGCCTAAAGAGTTCAGCACTGACTCCAATTGGGCTGCCTAGATCTATTCAGCCTCGATTTCAAAGTTGACAAAACTTCTTTGTTATATACCCTACTAAATTAGTAGGGTATTTCTTTAAAGGGAAACAAAGGGGTTATCGATATGAAAATGCTTAATCTCAAGCACCTCTATTATTTCTGGCTAACGGCTAGAGAGGGCTCCATAACGCAGGCATGTGAAATTATCGATCTAGCTCCTCAAACCTTAAGTTCTCAGATAGCCACACTAGAAGAAAACGTCAACCATATGCTCTTCAAACGAGAGGGGCGTAATCTAGTTCTAACGCCAATGGGTAAAGAGGTATTTGCTTACGCTAACAAAATTTTCGACATCACTGCTCAGCTGGAAGATGTGCTACAGCAAACACCCGACAACCGTTCTATCGACTTTTCTGTAGGGATTGCTGCTACGGTGCATAAGATCCTTGCTTGGAAGGTTATTAGGCCTTCTCAGGATATAACGACTAAAACTCATTTAGTGTGTAAAACCGCTAATGCTTCAGACCTTCTATTACAGTTAAAACAGAAGAAAATTGATGTGCTCATTACCGATTATCTACCTCATCAATGTGACAGAGAAGGGATTAAAGCTCACAAGGTTCTATCTACATCGATGTCTTTTTTCTATAAAAAAGAGGGGGCTTCTCAGTTAAGAGAAGGTTTTCCTGAAAGTTTAAACGGTTTTCCTTTCTTAAGTTATGGTCGTAATACGCCTTACTTAGAAAAGCTAAAAGATTGGTTTAAAGAAAATAAAATTCAGCAAAATATTAAAGCTGAAATTGATGACAGTGCATTACTAAAAGTACTGGGCCAGTCAGGCGAAGGTTTTTTTTCAGCTCCAACATATATTGCAGAAGAAATCTGTGAGCAATATGGATTAGAGGTTATAGGAACAACTGAAACAATTACTGAAGATCTTTTTGCGCTTTATAGAGATGGAAGTTTAATAAACCCGGCGTTAGAAGCGATATTAAATTATCAAAAGTAGTGATTGTTTTAAGGCGCAGTCCCTTGCTTTTGGGGGAAGTTAATTCCTTAAAATTATATCGAGTTGATCTATAGCTTCCGACCACTGGCTATCAGAATATATTTTATTACGAAGGAATATAGATTGTGACTTATTCCAACAGGGAGCGTCTGCTAAATGAGTTTCTATTGAATCGATCTTATTTTTTTCGATAAAGTTTTCAATATAGTTTGGATCATCATTAAGACCTAGTTTCTTAAATAGATTTTCTATTTCTCTACTGTGGTAGTTCATGATTCTCTCCTTTTTTATTATTGTGGAATATATGGAGAGAAATTCCTTTCGATAAAATCTGAAGCTTAATCAAATAAACTGATAGAACTTTATTAAGTAGGTGTAAGCGAGGAGGAGTAATATAGCTGGCTCGTTTAACGCGCCAGCTAGTTCGTAAACAATGACTATAAGTTAACCGATGCGTTCTTGCGCTAATTCATCTGCGATTTCACCGGTAGGGCGATCTTCTTGTACTGAACGATTAAAGATCTCGCTCAGTGTGTCTCCTATGCCTTCGATGTGTGCTTTGGCTTTTTCCGCATCATACCCACTGCGCTCATAGGATATATCAATAATCCCGCCTGCGTTGATGGCGTAATCTGGCGCATAGAGAATGCCACGCTTATGTAATTCATGATCGTGATGGGGCCGTGCTAATTGGTTATTAGCTGCGCCGGCAATAACTTTTGCTTTGATCTGTGGGATGGTTTCATCATTCAAGCTAGCACCTAATGCGCAAGGTGCGACTACATCAACCTCCTGTAGCAGTATTTGGTCTAGTGGGACAGCCTTAGCTCCCAACTCTAAAACTGCTTTTTCTAACTGCTCTGGATTGATATCACTTACAAATAGCTCGACGCCTTCTTTATGGAGGTATTCAGCTAGACGGTAGCCCACGTTCCCAACGCCTTGTATCGCGACTTTAAGTCCTTTGAGATCAGTGATGTTTAGTCGATGCTTTACGGCTGCTTTTAAACCTATAAATGTTCCGTATGCCGTTGCCGGTGATGGGTCGCCGTTAGAGGGATGACCATCGATTCCAGGATGTTCTGTCACCCCTGCAACATTGGCGGTATATTGCCCCATTATTTTCAGGTCTGGCACGGATGTTCCTGAATCTTCTGCGGCTATATATTGGTGGCCGGTTTGCTCTAAAAAACGCCCCATTGCGGCCAAGAGTTCTTCATTTTTGTGTTTACGCGGATCGCCAATGATAACGGATTTTCCGCCACCTAAGGCAAGGTTGGCCAAAGCTGATTTGTAAGTCATTCCTTTGGATAAACGCAGTACATCAGTTAGGGCTTCTTCGTCATTAGCGTAATTCCACATTCGGCATCCACCTAAAGCAGGGCCGCGATGGGTGTTGTGAATTGCGATTATGGCTTTTAAGCCTGTTTCTGAGTCGTTACAGAAGACGATCTGTTGGTGTTGATCGAATTCAGGGTGGTTGAAAATAGTCATTACAATTCCTGAAACTTCTCTATCGTCCAATGAATGGAGTTCGAAAGAGTATTGGTGTTACTGGTAAAAGATAATAAGCAGATTCGGTGGTGTTCGGCTGAGAAAAGCAGAAAGGGTTACCAACGACTGCTTTAAGGTTTAGCAATCCAACAATTGAAGCGTTTCGACTTGGCTGGCTATCAAAGAAGAGAGTAGTGACTTTTTAACAAAAGCAGTCATAAGGATTTACCTCCCGGTTGGATCGCAACCAGATAATTAAATACACAATGTGTGATATCAGCAGGCCCTTGTGAGGCTGCAATTAGCGGAATACTACCAGTGATCTAATGCCAAGAACACAGTGTGTTTATTGAATGTGAGCTTACAGATGTATCTTATCTGTTGTAAGCCATAACCTGAGTTTTACTACCTCTACTGTAATAGGCTTTTTGTTTTTGCAGTAGAAAAGAGGGGGTTGATTCAGTGGCGGTTTTAAAACCATGTTTTTTGTAGAAGGGAATTGCGCTCTCATAAGCAAAGCAATAAAGAGTTACCTCTGGCGTTATCTGCTGAGTAAGGATCTTATTTAATAATAAGCTGCCTAGTCCTAGCCCCCTATGTTGTTTTCCTACCCATAAGCCTCTCAGAATTATTAATTCACTTAGTTCTGTAATGTTCTGCTCTGCGATAGTTGAAAGCCTAGTTGCTGCGACTATCTCCTTTTCCAAGGTTAACCAAATACAATGATCATTGGGTTGTATGCGCCCCTTATGGCCATTTCGTTTATAGAAACGCCCAAGATCTGGTGATTGAAGTTCTTTACCGACAGCGGAATGAAAACTGATGTTAGATTTCATTGTTACTTAATTCTCACTTTAGAAAGTCTTTCTAATAGTTATCTTTATTTGTTCTCGGATTCTACAGAATAGATTGCTCTTGCATGATGCGATCATTTTTTGAAGCTCGTTTGATTATATCGAAAGCATACATATTGAGATGTGCTTATATTTGGTGCATGTGCACAAAAATAGAGTTCGAATTTGGTGCATAGGTTTGATTGTGGTTGCTCAATACTCAGCGGTTTTTTTCTAAGCACTTGTTTTTAAAGTGTTATTTTGAGTTGGCACGTGCTGTGCTTTATAGGTGGTAATTATGTAATATTATTTTGAGGGGACAACATCATGGTTAAATCTACCACTAAATCTTTGATTGCTGCGGGTTTATTATCTGCTTCTGTTATGGCTGAAGCAGGTCTGTCTGCGAATATTGGCGCGATGAGCGAATATTACTTCCGTGGTGTGGATTACTCTGATGGCCCAACTATGATGGGCGGTATCGACTACGAAGCAGATAATGGTCTATATGCTGGTATCTGGGCTGTAGGTGAAACTAACTTGGCTGACGAAGATATTGAGTACGATATCTACGGCGGTTACGCGGGCGAAGCTGGGGATTTCGCGTACAGCATTGGATATACAGGTTATTTTTACACTGAAGCTGAAACTGATTATCACGAGCTTAACCTAAATGTTGGTTACAGCTTTTTGAATCTTGAGGTTACGCTAGGTACAGAAGATCAGCCTTCTGGCACTGCTGAAGCTGACTACTCATTTGTTGCACTAACAGGTGAATATGAAGGCGCTTACCTAACTTACGGTTCTTTCGGTAAAGATTACGAAGGTGATTACGTAGAGCTAGGTTATGGCTTAACTTACGAAGGTCTAGATATGAACGTTGCTTACATCAATCCAGACGATGATCTAGGTGGTTCTAACACAGTTGCTTTCTCAATCAGCAAAACGTTCGATTTCTAATTTGAGCGCCTTTGATTGATGTACACATGCTAGGAATTTTTGCCCATCTTCGGATGGGCTTTTTTTTGGCTGAGGTGCAAATAAAAATGCCGTGCTAAGCACGGCATTTTTTAGTTTTGCTAGATTCTTTGCTTAAGAGCAAAGTGCATCTAGTTTTTGCTTTAGAACACCTTGAACTTGGCCAGGGTTGGCTTTGCCTTGAGAGGCTTTCATTACTTGGCCCATAAAGAAGCCAATCATCTTGCCGCGTTTCTCTGGCTCAGCATTTACATACTGTTCTACCTGAGGGCCGCTGTTAGCAATCACATCATCAACGATCTTCTCGATAGCGCCGCTGTCTGTTACTTGCTTAAGGCCTTTAGCTTCGATGACTTCGTCTGCGCTGCCGCCTTCGTTCCACATAACTTCAAACACTTGCTTGGCAATTTTGCCAGAGATCGTGTTGTCTTTAATGCGTGCAAGCAGGCCGCCGAGTTGATCTGCTGATACAGGACTGTCAGCGATAACCGTATCATTTTGGTTAAGCATTTTAGATAGCTCACCCATAACCCAGTTTGCAGATAGTTTTGCGTCCTTAGATGCTTTGGCTACAGTTTCAAAGTACTCAGCCATAGTGCGATCGCCTGAAAGTACCATCGCATCGTAATCGCTCAGTTTGTACTCTTCGATAAAGCGAGCTTTGCGCGCATCCGGTAATTCAGGTAGAGAATCGCGTACCGCTTCGATGTAGCTATCATCGATCTCGATTGGCAGCAGATCTGGACAAGGGAAGTAACGGTAGTCGTTCGCTTCCTCTTTAGAACGCATTGAGCGTGTTTCATCTTTGTCTGCATCGTACAAGCGAGTTTCTTGGACTACACGGCCGCCATCTTCCAGTAGGTCAATTTGGCGTTCGATCTCACCTGTGATCGCTTTTTCGATAAAGCGGAAAGAGTTGATGTTTTTAGTCTCTGTGCGAGTACCAAACTCTTCTTCGCCTTTGATGCGAACCGATACGTTACAGTCACAGCGGAAAGAACCTTCTGCCATGTTGCCATCACAGATGCCTAGGCTGGTTACAATCGAGTGGATCTTACGTACATAGGCCACAGCTTCTTCTGGGCTGCGCATATCTGGCTCTGATACGATCTCAAGTAACGGTGTGCCGGCACGGTTAAGATCGATACCTGTCATGCCTGGGAATTCATCGTGAATCGACTTGCCTGCATCTTCCTCTAGGTGAGCACGTGTTACGCCGATGCGCTTCTCCGTACCATCTTCTAGAGTTATGTCAATGTGTCCTACGCCTACGATAGGGTGGAACAATTGACTGGTCTGATAGCCTTTTGGTAGATCAGGATAGAAGTAGTTTTTACGGTCAAAAACAGATCTACGGCCGATCTCTGCATCTACAGCTAGGCCGAATTTTACGGCCATGCGCAGTGCTTCTTCGTTAAATACAGGCAGTGTGCCCGGTAGTGCTAGGTCTACCGCGCACGCTTGTGTATTGGGTTCGGCACCAAACGCTGTGCTGGCACCGGAAAAGATTTTGGAGTTTGTCGCTAGCTGGGCGTGAATCTCAAGCCCGATTACCGCTTCCCATTCCATAGTAAATAAACCTCTTAGATGCCTTGTGGTGTCTGTTTATGCCAATCAGTCGCCAACTGGAACTGATGTGCAACATTTAGCAGTTTCTGTTCAGCAAAATAGTCGCCAATGATCTGAAGACCTGTTGGTAGACCATTAACACTGCCGCAAGGAACAGACATGCCTGGAAGGCCTGCAAGGTTTAGGGAGATGGTGAAGATATCTTCCATGTACATCGCTACTGGATCAGATGTTTTTTCACCCAGTTTAAAAGCAGGGTGAGGTGTTGTTGGGCCCATGATGACATCAACTTCGGTAAGTACTTTAGCGAAGTCGTCACGGATCAAACGGCGGATCTGCTGAGCTTTGTTGTAGTAAGCATCGTAGAAACCTTCAGACAGAGCATAAGCACCAACCATAATGCGGCGCTTAACTTCAGGTCCGAAACCTTCACCACGGCTGCGTTTGTATAGATCTTCTAGATCAACCGGATCTTCACAGCGATAGCCGTAACGTACGCCATCGAAACGAGATAGGTTAGAAGAAGCTTCAGCGGGCGCGATAATGTAATAAGCAGGAATAGATAGCGCTGTATTTGGCAGGCTAACTTCTTTCACTGTAGCGCCAAGCTTTTCAAACTCTTTGATGGCAGCTTGAGTGTGTGCAGCTATATCTGAATCCATATCATCCATGAAAAACTCTTTTGGTAGGCCAATGCGTAGGCCATCTAAAGGTTTTTCAAGGTCAGCTGTGTAATCTGGAACTTCACGATCCACAGAAGTGGAATCGTGCTGATCAAAACCAGCCATTACGTTTAGCATCAGCGCTGCATCTTCAGCGGTTTTAGTCATTGGGCCACCCTGATCTAGGGAGGACGCAAATGCGATCATGCCGAAACGAGAAACACGGCCATAAGTTGGTTTGAGGCCGGTAATGCCGCAAAGTGCAGCAGGCTGACGAATAGAGCCACCTGTATCTGTGCCTGTTGCAGCAGGAGCTAGTTGCGCTGATACCGCAGCTGCCGAGCCGCCAGATGAGCCACCTGGGACACAGTCAGTGTTCCAAGGGTTTTTAGCTGCACCGTAGAAGCTGCTCTCGTTGGAAGAGCCCATGGCAAATTCGTCCATGTTGGTTTTACCCAACATGACCGCACCAGCTTGATTGAATTTGTTAATAACAGTCGCGTTGTAAGGCGCAACAAAGTTATCAAGCATTTTTGATGCACAACTCGTACGAACGCCTTGTGTACAGAAGATGTCTTTGTGCGCAATCGGCAAGCCGGTAAATGTGCCTGCTGTACCTGCGGCAATGGCTTCGTCTGCTGCTTTAGCTTGAGCTAAAGCTTGCTCTTCAGTCACTGTAATGTAGCTGTTGTATTTACCGTCTTCAGCCTTGATGCGTTCTAGGTAGGCTTGGGTTAATTCAACACTACTAAAATCACCCGTTTTCAGCCCTTGAGCTAATTCGGCAAGTGTTTTTTCAAACATGGAATACTTATCCTTAATCAATATTCTGGCTGAATGGGTATCACTCAATAACTTTAGGTACTAAGAACAAGCCGTTCTCTACAGCAGGTGCTACAGATTGCAGCTGCTCTCGGTTGTTTTCTTCAGTAACGTCATCGCTGCGTAAGCGTTGTACAGCATCCAGAGGGTGTGCCATCGGGGATACATCAGTGGTATCAATGGCCTGCATCTGATCAACCAGATCCAGAATATTTGTCAGATTTTGCGCGTATTCAGGAGTGTCCTGTTCTTCAATTTGAAGGCGCGCCAGATGGGCGATTTTGTCCACATCAGAGCGATCCAGAGACATAATTTACTCTCGCTTATAGGGGTGGCTTTATGAGAATGCATAAAGGGAAAAAACTTAAAGATGTACGTTACCATATCGTCAAAGCTTCATGAAGATAATTTAGCCAGTGTTTTTAAGTAGTTTTACTGATTTTCGCCTTGCTCAAAGCGCCTGCCGTTGTTAGAGTTACGTGTTTTCAGGATATAGCGGCTATACCTGCAGAATTTCTTAGGACTCCCTGTACATGCTCAAGAAAATTCGTGGTCTTTTTTCCAGCGATCTGTCCATTGACCTGGGCACTGCAAATACACTGATTTATGTCCGCGATAAGGATATTGTTCTTGATGAACCGTCTGTTGTCGCGATTCGCCAGACTGGTAATCAAAAATCTGTCGCTGCAGTAGGTGCTGACGCAAAACGTATGCTGGGTCGTACACCCGGTTCCATCACAGCTATTCGTCCAATGAAAGACGGCGTTATTGCCGACTTCCACGTGACAGAAAAAATGCTGCAGTACTTCATCAGTAAAGTTCATGACACTAATTTCCTAACACCAAGCCCTCGTGTATTGGTGTGTGTGCCTTGCAAATCTACCCAAGTAGAACGTCGTGCGATCAAAGAATCGGCGATGGGTGCAGGTGCACGTGAAGTTTATCTAATCGATGAGCCTATGGCTGCTGCAATCGGTGCCGGCTTGCCTGTTGATGAAGCAAGCGGTTCAATGGTTGTTGATATCGGTGGTGGTACGACCGAAATCGCTGTTATCTCTTTGAATGGTATCGTTTATGCGGACTCCGTTCGCCTAGGTGGTGACCGTTTTGATGAGTACATCGTGACTTACGTTCGTCGTAACTACGGTAGCTTGATTGGTGACTCAACTGCTGAGCGTATCAAGCAAGAGATCGGCACGGCTTACCCGTCTTCCGAAATGCACGAAATTGATGTGCGTGGTCGTAACCTAGCTGAAGGTATTCCGCGTAGCTTTACGCTTAACAGCAACGAGATCTTGGAAGCGCTGCAAGAGCCGCTATCTGCGATCGTTCAAGCTGTTAAAAGTGCATTGGAACAATGCCCACCAGAATTGGCTTCTGATATCGCTGAGCGAGGTATTGTATTGACCGGTGGTGGCGCACTATTGCGTAATATCGATCGTTTGATTAGCGAAGAAACAGGTCTGCCTGTAATCGTTGCTGAAGACCCGCTTACATGCGTAGCGCGTGGTGGTGGTCGTGCTCTGGAGCTATTGGATAAGCATGGCTTCGAGCTAGTTAGCCATGATTAACCCATGTGTGATATTGATTCCAGCCTGATCTTTGATACTTGCCTCCGACATATCCACATATGTCAGGGGGTGAGTTATTAAGACTATATTCCTCGGCCGATCTTCTGGCCGTTTTTTCTTTTTCCTGGTTATTTTTGCCTTTGCGCTGATGGCTGCTGATCTCTATTCAGCTAAAGTCAGAGAAGGTCGCGCCTATCTATCCCTACTTTTAACGCCGTTGCAGTGGATTGTTGATATTCCAAGCCGTGTTGCGGGTGAAGTCTCGGATGTTGTGGTTGACCGCAGCCTTCTTATAAAAGAAAACGCAAAGCTAAAATCCGAGGCGTTACAGTTGGAGCGTAAAGTCCAGCAAAACGCAGCACTTCGTCAAGAAAATAACCGCTTGCGAGCACTACTTCGTGGTAGTAAACGGGTTGATGAAGAAGTTGAATTGGTTGAGTTGATCGGAGTAAACCCCGATCCTTTCCAGCACCAGGTGATTATTAACCAAGGCAGTGAAAATGGGGTCACTGTTGGTCAGCCTATCTTGGATGCTGGTGGTGTGATGGGGCAAGTGACAGAGATCTCTCATTACACGAGTCGCGTTATGCTGATTACTGATGCTCGACACGCCTTACCTGTAGAAATTAATCGCAATGGTTTTCGTTCTATAGCACTGGGTAAGGGGCAGTTAGATGAGTTAGAGCTCAATCATGTACCAGATACGGCAGATATTGAAAAAGGCGACTTGGTTATCACTTCAGGTTTGGCTCAGCGATTCCCCCGTGGCTACCCTGTGGCAATTGTATCTGAAGTGATTCGAGATCCTGGGCAGCAGTTCACCAAAGTGACCATTAAACCGACGGCGTTATTGGATAAATCCCGTCATCTGTTGTTAGTGAAAATGCCAGAACCTCAAGTTGAGCCTGACATTGAAACTAAACCTCTATCCCAACCGCAAGAGGTGAGTGAGTGACGCCTGGGTCGCCTGCTGCTTCGGGTGGCGGACTAATTATCCTTGCCACTTTTCTGATCGGCCTAATGCTGAGCCAGATGCCTCTGCCTTACTACCTTGAGTGGGCGCGCCCCGAGTGGATAGCGATGATCCTTATCTATTGGGTCATGGCGTTACCCCATCGGGTTGGCATGGGTATGGCTTTTTTCTTGGGTTTGTTTCTAGATGTTATTAAGGGCAGTGTATTAGGTCTAAATGCACTATCACTGACGATAATTGCCTTTTTAACATTACTTTTACATCAAAGACTTAGAATGTTTCCCGTGGTACAGCAGGCCATGATGGTGATGGTGCTTGTGGGAATCAATCAGTTACTGTTTCATTGGATGCAAGCGTTCACAGGTTATACGGGTGAGAGCTTGATATTCCTTCTGCCTTGCTTAATCAGTGGGCTCCTATGGCCTTGGTTGTTTGTTTTTTTACGCGGTATTCGCCGCTTATTCCGAATACGCTAAAGGAAGGCCTTTAAATGGAATTGATTCTTGCCTCAGCTTCCCCAAGACGAAAAGCGTTACTCGATCAGATTGGAGTGCAATGTTCTGTAAAGCCTGTTGATATCTGTGAAGATGTTAGAGATGCTGAACTAGCAGTGGACTATGTTGAGCGATTGGCAATTGAAAAAGCGCAAGTTTGCTTTGCTTTAACTGATGGCTCTAAAGCAGTGTTAGGTTCTGATACTACCGTTGTGCTTGATGGTAGGATTATGGGCAAACCAACTGATCAAAATGAAGCAATAGAAACGCTTCAAAGGCTTTCTGGTAATACTCACCAAGTACTCACGGCAGTTGCGGTGGTGACATCGGAACAAACGCGATCTGTTGTAGTCACAACCAACGTTCGTTTTCGGGAGATTTCGCTAGCTGAATGTGAAGCTTATTGGCGTTCCGGAGAACCGCAAGATAAAGCTGGATCTTATGGTATTCAAGGATTTGGCGCTGTATTTGTTGAAGAGATTAAGGGTAGCTATTCTGCAGTAGTGGGTTTACCTCTGACAGAAACAGCTGAAATGTTAGTGCAGGCGGGTATTCGCATCTGGCATTCGCTAGAGAATTAAGGATAGGGCATGGGCGAAGAGATACTGATCAACTTTACACCGATGGAAACTCGGGTTGCGGTTATCGAAAATGGGATGCCGCAAGAAGTATATGTAGAGCGTGTTCACCGTAGAGGTATTGTCGGCAATATTTACCAAGGTAAAGTTGTACGCGTTTTACCAGGTATGCAGGCTGCATTTGTAGATATTGGTTTGGAGCGTGCTGCATTTATTCACGTTGAAGAGGTGCTTTCTCAAAGTGCCACGCATGAAGAAAAAGCCAATACCTCTATTGCTCAAGTGCTTCGTCAAGGTCAATCTTTGCTTGTTCAAGTGACTAAAGATCCTATTGGTACTAAAGGCGCTCGCTTGACGACCCACCTTTCACTTCCTTCTCGTTATTTGGTGTGTATGCCCGGTAACAGTCATGTTGGTGTTTCCCAACGAATAGAAGATATGGAAGAGCGTGATCGATTACGTGGGATCATGAAAAAACTTGTATCCACCGATGATGGCGAGCCTGCTGGGTTTATCTTACGTACGGTGGCTGAGGGCGCTGCAGAAGCAGAGTTGGAAGCAGATACTCAGTTTTTAAGACGTTTGTGGGCTTCGATTAAAGCGAAAATCGCAACCGCTAAAGCGCCAAGTGTCATCTATGAGGATCTTCCACTGAATATGCGGGCGCTGCGAGATATGGCGCACTCAGGCTTAGAGAAAATCAGAATTGATTCTAAAGAGACGTTCCAAAAAGCGGAAGACTTTGTAAAAACGTTGGTGCCTGAAGTTGCTGATACGCTTGAGTATTATCCGGGTGAACGGCCTATTTTTGACCTCTTTAATGTTGAAGAGGAAATTCAAAGAGCCTTAGGACGCAAGGTAGAGCTAAAGTCCGGTGGTTACCTTATTTTTGACCAAACAGAAGCGATGACGACGGTTGATGTGAATACCGGTGCGTTTGTTGGTCATCGCAATCTTGAAGAAACGATCTTTAAAACGAACCTTGAGGCTGCAACGGCGATCGGTCGTCAGCTTCGCTTACGTAACCTTGGCGGTATTATCATTATCGACTTTATCGATATGGAAGATGCCGATCATCAGCGTCAGGTACTAAGAACACTAGAACGGGTACTAGAGCGCGACCATGCGAAATGTAAAGTTACAGGTGTATCCGATCTTGGTTTGGTTGAGATGACCCGTAAGCGCACCCGTGAAAGTTTGGAGCAGGTGCTCTGTGATGTTTGTAGCGAATGTCAGGGGCGAGGATCAATTAAAACGCCTGAAACGGTTTGTTATGAGATTTTCCGTGAAATTCTTCGCCAGCATAGGGCCTATGACACAGATAGTTATTTAGTGTTAGCAGCGCAGCCTGTAGTTGATTATCTGCTTGATGATGCTTCCAACCACGTTGCAGAGTTAGAAGCTTTCATAGGCAAGACGATTCGCTTCCAGGTGGAGCCTATGTATAACGCTGAAAACTTTGATGTTGTTTTGCGCTAAAGCTAAAAAGGATTGCTAGTGAAACGCCACGCTCATTCTGTCTTTTGGTTCCTATATTGGGGACTTGCTGCGCTTGCAGCAATTGTGGCGCTCTTGCTGTTCTGCATCAAAATCTTGGTAGAAGATGTTGATCAGTATCGACTAGATATCCAGCAAAGTTTATCTGAACAACTTTCTGCGCAAGTTCATATTTCAAGCATCGCAGGTGAGTGGCGAGGCTGGCAGCCAGTTATTTCTGTTCGTGGTCTATCGGTAGATCAAATAGAAGCAGAAGCCGGTGCTTCCTTTGGTATGCTGGAGGGGGTTGTTGCTTTAGATACAGGGGCTTCGTTAAAGGCACTTACACCTGTCTTTTCCCAGTTTGACTTGCAAGGCCTGACGCTTAAGTACGATCACACAGTTGCTTCTAAAAATCATTCAACATCAACTCAAGAAATTCCTGCGTCGGAAACAAAAACGGAGCGGGGCGCTAAACCCCATAAAAGCTCCGACCTTTTATCTTTTCTATTAATGCAGCGCGCGATCAATATTGAAGATACGCGTATTGTTGTTATTCCTAAAAGCGGCGATGAAATAATCATCGAGCCGATACAATTACATCTCCAACATGATGGTGTATTGCATCAGCTTAAAGTTGACGCGGATCTAGTGACTGCGTCGGGCAAAGCAGATCTGAAGTTCGTAGCTGAGGTTGAAGGTGATCCTACAGAAAAGGCAGCGAATTTTTATCTAAAGCTATCTGGACTTGATCAGCAGTTGCTCAATCCTTGGTTAAACCTATTGGATGTTCAATTAGATGGTTTGCAGGCTGAACAGGAATTTTGGGGACAAAGCTATAAAGGAAAATTAGCTTACCTAACGGGTAAAACTTCCATAGAGAACTTTGCTTATCAGGACTACGTATTTGAGCAATTTGCCGTTCAAAGTGCGCTGGTGCGAAGGGATCATAGCTTTCAGTTGCAGATTACCGATCTGATAATAGGCGCTGCTGAAGAGCAATTTACCTTGCCCCGAATGAGCTTGGATCTTGTTCGAAATGGGATTGCGATCAAGCCTCAAAAGTTGATGGTTGACCGTATTGATCTGCAGCGCTTATCGGATCTGATCATCAAACAACCTTTCTTATCGAAATCTGCTATTCAGGTAGTAGATACGCTATCGGCGGAAGGGATTTTGGAAAACTTATTGGTGTCTTGGGGCAAAGATGCTGAATTATCAGATTTTAAGTTACTTGCGGACCTTAACAATGTAGGTATTGATGCTTGGGGGGATGTGCCTGAGTTAAAAGGAATTAACGGATTATTAAAAGCCGATATTGCTGGAGGAGAAATTCATCTACAAAGCGATGATTTCATCATGCAATACCCTACGTTGTTTGATTACCGCTGGCAGTATCAACATGCTGAAGGTGTAATAGGTTGGCGTTTTGAAGACAAAGGCGTGGTGGTTGCTTCCCAGTTACTTCGTTTAAAAAACGAAGGTGTTTCTGCGTCTGGACGCTTTAGTATTTATCTGCCTTTTTCACGTGACGAACAGCCTCTTTTAAACCTACAAATCGGTATGCAAAACAGCGATGGTTTGCATGCTAAATATTACATTCCTCCAAAGGAAGTGGGTATAAAGACTTACGATTGGCTAGTAGCAGCTATTAAGCAAGGGCATATCAATCAGGCGGGGTTTGTACTAAATGGTGTTACTCGCTCACGATTGGGTGATTACCAGTTACCTAGTGTGCAGATGTTCTTTGATCTGAGTGAGGCGTCTTTTGAATATCAGCCGGGTTGGCCTGAAATTAACAAGGCGGATAGTTTCGTTTTCTTTCGAAATGGAGAATTAACTGCTGAGGCCAAAGGCGGGAAAATCTATAGTTCTGATATTGATTTCGCTTGGGTTCATCTACCAGTTTCTACTGATAAACTACTTATAGCAGGTAGTGTTAATGGCTCAACAAAAGATATAGAACGCTTATTGACTCAAAGCCCGCTACGAAAAGAGGTCGGTGATGAGTTAGCGGCTTGGGAAATGGAAGGTGATGCCGCGACCCGTATTGAGATTGATTTACCTCTCAAGGGCAATAAAACGCCAAAAGTTGTTGTGAATTCCTCAATTGCAAAGGGGCGTTTCCATTCCAAACAAGAGGGAATTGATTTTTCTAATATCACTGGATCTGTGAGATACAGTTCCTCCAATGGCCTTTCCTCTAAGAAGCTTGATGCGAGATTGTTTGAACAACCTATCACTGCTGCTATTAGTACTCAGAAACGTAAAACTGCCATAGATATTCGTGGTGCGGTGAAAGCTGACTATTTACGAAAATGGTTAGACTTAGATCTTTTAAGGGTTGCTCAAGGGAAACTCTCTTATAGTGCTCGATTGGATATGTGTCCGGGTAAAAGCTGTAATCAGTTGGTTATCAAGAGTGATTTGAAAGGTATTGCCTTATCAGCACCGTCGCCACTTGCGAAAACAGCTGCTCAGTCCAGTCAGTTAACCATCATCAGTGATTTAGGCCGCCAATTTAAAGATGATCGAAGTGTTGTGCGTTTTAATTTAGGCAATCAACTTCGTGGCGTAATGCTGAATAGCAATAAGAAGGTCTCAAGAGGGCGTTTTACTTTAGGTGGGGAGAGACCTGCTTTGCCAACAGCGCAAGGGATTTGGGTAAACGGTCGAGTTTCGATGCTCGATTACGATCAGTTGGAGCAGTTTTTCCAAACAGCTGGTTTTACCGGAAATACGGCTGTTAAATCTGAGGCAGTGCAATCAGATAATTTATTAAAAGAAGTCGATTTACAGATTGGCCAGTTTAGTTTTGAAGATATTGTGCTGGATAAGCTTAAAGTAATTCTTACACCTGATGTTGGTGGTTGGATGTTAACGGCTAATAGTCCTCAAGTAGGTGGTAAGCTCTGGATGCCAGAGGATTCTGACAAGCCTTATAAGGTAAAACTAGGCCATCTCCGGATTGAGAAAGATGAAAGTGATAGTGAGCAGAGTGGTACTGCGATCACGCCGCCTGTAGATCCTACAGTTTTACCTAAGCTCGATTTTAGCGTCGACAACTTCGAACTCAATAAGCTTCCTTTGGGAAGTTGGCGATTTATCTTAAGGCCAACCCCTTCAGGGGCTGTAGTGAAAGATATTTCAGGCAATATGCATGGTTCTTCGGTTAGGGGCGAATTGCGTTGGGATAAAAATGGTAAAGAACTCTCCGACCTTACAGTAAAACTAGATAGTCAGGATTTTGGTAAAGTTCTCGACGCATGGGGTATCTCAGATACCCTAGAAACCAAAAGCCTAAATGCCTATTTACAGCTTTCATGGAGTGGAGCTCCTTGGAAGTTTGAAATAGGTAAGTCGAATGGTGAAATGCAGTTTACGGCCAAGAATGGGCGTCTGCTGGATGTCGGTAATTCAGGTAATATTCTTCGTATCTTCGGTATTTTAAATCTGCAATCATTAGGACGCAGGCTTAGATTAGACTTTACCGATCTTGTTAAAACCGGTGTTGCTTTTGATGAGATGAAAGCAGATTACTCTATTAAAAATGGTATAGCGCATACATCCGCACCTTTCATGATGACCGGGCCTTCCGCCAATATGGCTATGAGTGGTAGCTTGAATCTAATCAATGAAACAGTTGATAAAGAGATTGAAGTCGCATTACCTGTTACAGATAACATTCCTCTAGTAAGTGTATTGCTCGGCGCCCCGCAGGTAGCAGGCGCGGTTTTCCTTTTTGATAAGTTGATTGGTGATCCTTTGGCTAAGTTCTCTACGGTGAAATATCGTATGAGCGGTGATTGGGGTAATCCGGAAATTGATATAGATTTAAATCAAAAGAAAGAGCAGCCTAAGGCAGATTCGGAGCTTCATGATGGCTAAGTTAGCAGTTGCGCAAATGGTTTCAGGGGAAAGTGTTGATACTAATCTAGAGACTGTTGAATGCTTAGTAGAAGAAGCTGCTAACTCGGGGGCGCATTTATTGCTTTTGCCTGAGAATTTTGCGCTGCTAGATTCTCGTGCTCTGATTGATTTAGCTAGGGATGAAGTCAAAACTCGAAGAATACACAATCTATTATCTTTGCTAGCAAAGAAATATAGCCTTTGGATTGTGGCTGGCAGTGTACCTGTATTGACCCAAGGAAGTGGTGAAACAAAGGATAAAGTTTGGGCTAGCTGCTTAGTCTTTGATAGCCAAGGAGCGCTGAAAGCCTCTTATAATAAGATTCACCTCTTTGACGTTGATGTGGCTGATGCGCATGCAGCTTATAGGGAATCAGATTTTATTCAAGCGGGAAGTGATCTCGTTACTGTTGATACTCCGTTTGGCTGTATTGGCCTAGCCATATGTTACGATCTCAGGTTTCCAGAGCAGTTTCAGAGATTGCGCCAAATGGGTGCTGAGATAATTACGGTTCCTTCAGCTTTTACCTATGTTACTGGGGAAGCGCATTGGGAGGTCTTATTGCGCGCACGGGCAATAGAGAACCAATGCTATGTCTTAGCTGCTAATCAGGGAGGAGAGCACAGTCCAAGCCGAAAAAGTTGGGGGCACTCGATGATTGTTGATCCTTGGGGGGAGATACTTGCGGTTAAAGAGGTTGCAGGTGAGGGCTTAGTGTTAGCCGATATTGATTTAAAAGGCGTGCAAGACAGGCGAGATGCCATGCCTGTCATGCAGCATAGAGCTAAAGCGGGCTTTTAAACACCGTCTACTTCACGTAAATATTTAAACAGTTTTCTGGCTGCAGTAGGAGGCTTTTCCAGCTTCTGTTCTTTTTGGGCATTACGAATTAATTGACGCAAATGCTGGATATCGGCATTTTCATGTTCGGCAACATAGGCTTGAAGTGCGCTGTTGCCTTCACCTATCAGTCGGTCTCGCCAGCGTTCTAATTTATGGAACGCTTGGGTATGTGCCTGATGACCTGCTTCGAATAGTCCTATAGCTTGTTCAATCTCTTCGCTATCTTCAGTGCGTAGCAGTTTGCCGATAAACTGCAGATGCCTTTTTTGAGCGCCATTAGATTTAATGCGGTGAAACTCATCGATTGCACTGCGTAAGCGGTCATCTAATGAAAGCTTATCGAGTTGCTCTTTATTGAGCTTCGTTAGCTTTGCACCCAAATCCTGCAGCGCATGCATCTGCTTTTTAACATCAGTTTTACTCAGCCATTCCTCTTCAGATTCTGGCTGTAGGTGATCAAAATTGTCGTTTTCGCTCATGTGATTTCTCAGGCGTAGAAAACTGTGGCTAGACCTAAAAAGGCAAAGAATCCTACCACATCAGTAATAGTTGTTAAGAGTACACTGCCTGCTAACGCAGGATCTATACCCAATGATTTTAGACATATAGGCAGTAGGGTGCCTGCTATAGCGCCGGCTATGAGGTTAATCACTATGGCTAAGGCGATAACTATGCCTATATTTATATCTTGGAACCAGAGCGTGGCGACTACTGCAATAACCAGAGCCCATAAAATACCATTGAGGGCACCTACGATAATCTCTCTGTTCAATAGCCAGCCTGCGTTTGATCGCTCTACATGACCTAATGCTTGTCCACGTATCACAAGTGTTAGGGTCTGTGAGCCGGCTATACCACCCATGGAGGCTACAATCGGCATTAAGACCGCTAAAGCTACAACTTTTTCAATCGTATCTTCAAAAATACCGATTACGGCTGAGGCAATAAAAGCGGTAAGTAGATTGATGCCTAACCAAACGGCTCGGCGTCTGGTTGTTTTCAGAACTGGCGCAAAGGTATCTTCATCTTCATCCAGACCAGCCATGCTCATTAGAGAATGGTCTGCATCCTCTCGGATGACATCGACAACGTCATCTATCGTGATACGGCCTAGAAGTTTACCATCATCGTCAACAACAGGTGCTGATACTAAGTCATGCTCTTCGAATAGAGAGGCTACTTGATCATCTGGCATGCTAGCATTGATCGGTTCAATATCCGTATTCATTATTTCACGGATCGTGATGGATGGATCTGACACCAATAATTTAGTTAAGGGTAGCAGCCCAATATATGAATCCTTTCGGCTTACAACGATCAAACTATCTGTCATCTCAGGGATTTCATCGTGACGACGGATATAACGTAAAGTGGCTTCCACACTGATGTCAGGACGGATCGTAGTTGTATCCGTATTCATCAGGCCGCCAGCTGTATCTTCTGGGTAAGATAGAAGTTGCTCAACCCTGCGGCGGTTTTGCTTATCCATGATCTGAAGGGTTTCCTTCATGACACGGTTTGGAAGCTGCTGAAGGACATCAACCATATCGTCTGAATCTAATGATTCAGTAAGCGCTAAAACCTCTTCAGAATTCATTCGGCTTAAGATATCAGCCTGAATGTCATCACCAAGGTGCTGTAAAACTTCGGCTTCTAAATCTTGAGAGATCAAGTTCCATAGAATTTGACGTTCTTTTGGTGGGGATTTCTCAATAAGGCGAGCTACTTCGGTCGGGCGAAGTGCACGGTTTAGCGTAAATCGAATCTGGCGAAATTCACCGCAATCGAGTGCTTCATTGAGCTTGTCCAGATTAGACTTGGTTTCTGTCTGCGCCATAAGATGCCGTCGCTAATGATTCGTCACGATGCTGTGAAAAATAGGAAGTCTACTAACGCGTTGATTATAGCGGATTGTAAAGGCAGGGATAACCCAATGATATGTATAAAATTATTACTCGTCTTCGTCGAAGCGATTATTGATTAGTTCTTCGATGGCAATGAGAGCGCTTTCTTCATCTGCTCCCTGAGTTTTTACGCATAGAGTAGTGCCCTGGCTAGCAGCTAGCATCATAACGGACATTATGCTTTTTCCATCAACTTCTCGACCATCCTTTACTAAAGTGATATCAGCAGAGAAGCGTGAAGTAACACCGATTAGCTTTGCAGCGGCGCGAGCATGGAGACCTAGTTTATTTATGATTTCTAGTTCTTTTTCTTGCATCAGTGTTAACTCAATTCTCTATGGCGAACATGAACATTATCCATGCGCTGTGAAAAATGGGAAGCCAGACGTTCGCTTATATACACAGAGCGATGTTGACCTCCAGTGCATCCAATTCCAATTGTTATATAGCTGCGATTGTTTTCGGCAAAGCGGGGCAGCCAGCGAGATAGAAATTCTGTAATGTCGCTGATCATCTCGTTAACTTCAGGAGAATTGTTCAGAAACTCTTCGACTGGTTGCTCTTGTCCCGTAAATCTTCTTAGTTCAGGTATCCAATGGGGATTAGGTAGCGCACGGACGTCGTATACGAAATCGACATCTAGAGGTACCCCATGTTTAAAGCCGAAGGACTCAAATTGAACTGAAAGCGTCTGCTCTTTTCGTTTAGCTACGCGGAGTTTAACTGTATCCCTTAGGTCATAAAGGGAGAGGCGTGTCGTGTCTATCCTGATATCCGCAAGGCTAGCAATGGGTTCAAGTAGCTCTGATTCGGATTGGATCGACTGCTGTAGATTCTTATGTTCATCTGAAAGCGGGTGTTTTCTTCGGGTTGAACTGTATCTTTTTAATAGCGTAGCTTCAGATGAATCGAGGAAAATTACTTCATATTCTGCCCATCGTTCTTGGCGAAGGTTAAGCAAAATTTGAGGGAATTTGGAAAGATTGCTGAGTAGATTACGCGCATCAATGCTGACCGCTATGCGATCCGGATGACTAGGTTCACTACTCATTTGCTGGACTAAATCAGGTAGCAATAATGCTGGAAGGTTATCTATGCAATAGAAACCTATATCTTCTAGAGCTTGTAGAGCCGTACTTTTGCCGGAACCGGATCGACCGCTTATCACTACAAGCTTCATTTCACATCCTATGAACTAAGTTGGCAAATTGCCTGATAGAGTGCTTCGTTATCTTCAACACTTCTCAATTGTTCCCGTACGCTCTCTTGGCTGAATAGCTCAGCAATCGCGGCAAGAGTTTGTAAGTGTTCAGACGTAGCATCTTCTGGTACCAAAAGAACAAACAAAAGGTCTACCGGTTTGTTATCTATAGCGTCGAAATCAATTGGTTGAGCTAATTTGATTAAGTAGCCTTTGGCATCGTTGCAGTCAGCTAGTCTGCAATGGGGTATAGCTATGCCATCGCCTATGCCAGTACTACCTAATTTCTCGCGGCCGTGTAAGCCGTTGAAGATGCAAGATGCTTCTAGGTTAGGGTTTTGCTCTGAAATAATTTCAGATGCTTTTTCCAGGATTCGTTTTTTACTGCTCCCCTCAAGACCACATAGGGTGCATGAGGGGGTTAATAGTTCATGGACCAGCATAATACGTTGTAGCGGAGGCCTATTTGTGATTTTTGAGTTTTTCTTTATGTTTTATAACTTGGCGGTCTAGCTTGTCAGTCAGGCCGTCAATTGCAGCATACATATCATCGTGTTCGTGAGTTGCGAACAGTTGAGCACCGGAGACATGCATCTCCGCATCTGCTTTCTGGCGCTGTTTTTCGATGCTTAGTGTTACTTGAACATTGGTGATGTTATCGAAGTGACGCTCAATTTTCTGCATTTTTTCTAGGACGTAGTTTTGCATTGAATCAGTCAGTTCAACATGATGTCCAGTAATATTAATCTGCATAGGTCTCTCCTACTTGAGTGGAGGCGTTTTGCCGCCGTCCTTATTTATTATCTCTTTATTAAACCAGACGCTTTCTCTCATTAGAAGGTGGAATTCCCATTGCTTCACGATATTTTGCAATGGTGCGCCTAGCAACTTTGAATCCTTGTTCATCGAGGAACTGCGCGATTTTGTTATCGCTCAAAGGTTTTGCTGTGTTCTCTGCTGCAACCATCTTTTTAATTAGGGCACGGATTGCTGTTGAAGATGCTGCTCCGCCTGTTGCTGTACTGACATGGCTGGAGAAGAAGTATTTCAATTCAAAAATACCGCGTGGTGTGTGCATAAACTTTTGCGTTGTTACACGAGAGATCGTTGATTCATGCATCTCTACTGCTTCAGCAATATCGTGTAATACCATGGGTTTCATGCCTTCTTCGCCATGATCTAGAAAACCTGATTGTCGTTTAACGATCTCATTCGACACTTTTAATAGTGTTTCATTACGGCTTTGTAGGCTTTTAATAAACCAACGAGCTTCTTGAAGATGGTTTTTCAGATAGGTGTTATCCGAACTGTTATCTGCGCGCTTTACTAAACCTGCATAACCGGAGTTTATTCTAAGTTTAGGCGAAACTTCTGGATTTAGGTTAACAGTCCAAACACCGCGTTGTTTTGTTACGATGACATCTGGGATGACATATTCTGCAGCGGTCTGGCTAATGCTAGCGCCAGGCTTGGGGTTGAGGCTTTGAATGAGCTGAATAACTTGTTGTAGCTGCGGCTCTTTTAGGCGCGTCTTGCGCATTAATTGACGATAGTCGTGGGTGCCTAGAAGCTTGATGTATTGATTGACCACTTTAATGGCTTCATTACGCCACGGTGTATCAGATGGAAGTTGACGAAGCTGTATAGCTAAGCATTCACTAAGGTCGCGACAAGCGATACCGGCCGGATCAAATTGTTGAATACGATGCAGTACGGCTTCTATTTCATCAAGTTCAACTTCGTCACTCTCATCGGAATTTTGTTCCAAAAAGTGCTCATGAATCTCTTCAAGAGGAACAGTTAAATAACCATCCGGATTAATGCCATCAATAATGTTGGTAGCAATGAGTCGATCCAGATCGCTCATAGGCGTCAAGTTTAGTTGCCAGTGAAGGTGATCTTGTAAGGTTTCTTCTGCTGTGTCATTTGATTCAAACGAATCAAGATCTTCTTTACTTAACGTTGGTGTGGAAGATTGATAGGTGTCTTCCCAGTTACTGTCAGTAGATAGCTCTTCAGGAATGCTCTCATTCCAATTATCTTCAGCCGCAGGTGTGTCGTCGAAGTCCTGTTCTGTTGAAGTGTTATTCTCTAATTCTTCGGCAGCTGCGCTTTGATGTGTTTCTAGGTTGTTATCCTGTTCATTAGATGGCGCATCAGAAGTGTTGTCATCCTCAGATACATCCAGCATAGGATTGCTTTCAAGTGCCTCCTGAATCTCTTGTTGAAGATCCAGTGTAGATAATTGCAGCAGGCGAATCGCTTGCTGCAATTGTGGTGTCATTGTGAGCTGTTGCCCAATTTTTAAATGAAGCGCTTGTTTCATAATACGGCGGCACTAACTCCAGAGGCTACAATCATCTAGTTATTATCTATGGGTTTATAAGGTGAATTGATCACCGAGATACGCATCGCGCACTGCTTCATTATTCATAATGTCATCAGGCTTACCATTGGCAAGTATAGTGCCTTCACTGACAATATAGGCACTTTCGCAGATATCCAGTGTTTCTCTGACATTGTGATCAGTAATCAAAATGCCGATACCTTTGGACTGAAGGTGACGAATCGTTTGTTTGATGTCATTGACTGAAATAGGGTCAACACCAGCAAAAGGTTCATCTAAAAGCACAAATTCAGGTTCGGTTGCTAAGGCTCTGGCAATTTCAACCCTACGTCGTTCACCGCCAGATAGGCTCATGCCAAGGCTATCGCGAATATGAGTGATGTGAAATTCTTCTAGAAGCTCATTCATTTTGGACTTGATAGCTTGTTTATCTAAATCTTTTCGTGTCTCTAGTATCGCTAGCAAGTTGTCTTGTACAGATAGTTTGCGAAAAATTGAGGCTTCTTGAGGCAGGTAACCAATGCCTTCACGAGCACGCCCGTGCATAGGAAGGGCTGTGATATCTTGATCTTTAATTTTAACTTGGCCACGGTCTGCTTGTACAAGACCGACTATCATATAAAAACAGGTGGTTTTGCCTGCACCATTGGGTCCGAGAAGCCCAACAATCTCACCGCTATTAATTTTAAGTGAGACGTCTTTTACTACTTCTCTTCCTTTGTAGCGCTTAGCTAAATTTCGCGCTTCCAATAAGCTCATTACAGCAGGCCTTATTTCTTTTTAGTGGGCTGAATGACCATATTTACACGGCCTTTTTCTTTAGCGTCTTTTGATGTCGCACCAAAAGCATCCACAATTGATTTGTCTAGGTCATAAACAATTTTATTGCCAGTAAAGGTGTCTTTGCCTTGTACCACTTTGGCACTTTGCGTAATGGTTAATTTCTTTTTGTTAACCATGTACACCATGTGTTTACCCCAAGCATCACTGAAGTCACCATTCACTTCTTGTTGTTGGCGGAAGTGAGCGGGTGCGCCTTTAGCGACTAATTTATCCACACCTTCGTTGGCGCGGTGCATATCTACATGGGCTGCTTCGATCAGCAGTGAGCCTTGCTTGATAATGACATTGCCCTTATAGGTGGTGATGCCTGTCGTGTCATTAATGCTAGCGGAATCTGCAGTGATGTAGATCGGCTTATCCTGATCATCAGGCAGGGCGAAAGTGGTATTCGACGCAAGCAAACATAGTGCAACAAGCGTTTGTGATAACCTAATCAACATTTTGATGTGTTCCTTCTACCCTTGAATGCAAATTTAAAACACGGGTGTTGAAATTAATATCCATTCCAGTGCCTTGCATTAGAGTGTGTTCAGTTTCTAAATTCACTGGCAGGTCTGTTTCGGCGATATCTTTTTTGGGATAAATCGTCAGCGCTTCGGTGGTTAGCTTTTTGCTCGAGCGCGCATTTGAATTATCAATAACAATGACATTACCTGCAAGATCTATTCGGCTGTTATCGTCTTGTGCTGTGCCTGTATCTGAAGAAATGTTGACAACGGAGTTGTCGGATCGATAAAGATTGCTTTTAGGTTCAATCAGTAAATTTTGTTTGTCTGACGGACTATGTTCTAGCCGCGGCGTCGTTAATTCTTGCTTTAGATTGCCCTTAATGTCCCATTCTTTAACCGCTGCTTGGTCGACAAAATAATCCATCTTTTCAGATAGGGGGGTATTGGTTGTACCGTGTTCTTGAGGTGAGCCTGAAAATCCCCAATACAGTAGTATTGGGATTAAAATGGCAGCAGCGATAATTATGCGTAATTTACTACTTAGATCAGGCATTTGCAGGAACTTTTAAAGGTACTTAGCATGTAATTGTTCAAGTTTACCTTGAGCTTCAAGGATATGCTCGCAAAATTCTCTTGCAGCCCCTTCACCACCTCTGCGTAAGCTACACCAATCGGCATGTTGCTTAACCAATTCGTGCCCGTTTGGAACAGAGGCGCCGAATGCGCAGTGACGAATAGCGGATAGGTCCGGCAAATCGTCACCTATATAAGCAGTTGTAGCTGCACTATGTGAGGTGTTAGACCAAAGCTCTTCTAAAGCGATAAGCTTATCTTCGCGGCCTTGAAATAGGTAATGGATACCCAGTGATTTACTGCGAAGTTCTACTTGTGGGGAACTACGCCCTGTAATGATTGCAGTCTCGATTCCTGCTTCCATCAATAGTTTTAGACCAAGGCCGTCCAGTGTATTGAACTGCTTGACCTCTTGACCATTGGGGAGAAAAAGAAGCTGGCCGTTGGTTAAAATGCCATCTACATCAAAAACAGCAAGTGTAATGTTCTTTAGAGAAGTTGTTACTGTCATTAAATTACGCCTGCTTTAAGTAGGTCGTGCATGTTTAGAGCGCCAATTGGTCTATTTGATTCATCCGTCACAATAAGTGCGTTTATCTTCTTGGCTTCCATTATTTGTAGGCACTCAGCAGCTAAGGCTTCGCTACTGACTGTGGTGCCTTTACGAGTCATGACATTATCTATAGCTGTGGTTTTAAGATCTACGTTCTGATCTAGCGCCCGGCGTAAATCTCCATCGGTGAATATGCCGAGTAACTTGCCGTCTTTATCTACGATTGTAGTCATACCTAGGCGTTTACGAGTCACTTCTAAAAGTGCTTCTTGTAAAAGGGTTCCTGATTCAACCTCCGGCACGTCCTGATCAGCATGCATAATATCGCTTACTTTTAGGAGTAGCTTTCGTCCTAAACTGCCGCCTGGGTGGGAAAAAGCAAAATCTTCAGCGCTAAACCCGCGTGCTTCTAAAAGAGCTA
This sequence comes from Neptuniibacter sp. QD48_11, assembly GCF_047778095.1. Lineage (GTDB taxonomy): Bacteria > Pseudomonadota > Gammaproteobacteria > Pseudomonadales > Balneatricaceae > Neptuniibacter. The sequence goes on along the minus strand of NZ_CP180551.1, from coordinate 2,664,371 downwards.
TAGCTAATGCATCTCCTAGCACTAATTGAGTTGTAGTACTTGAAGTTGGGGCTAAACCAAGAGGGCAGGCTTCTTTTTCAACGCCAATATGGAGGTTTGCATCAGAAGCTGTGGATAAGGTTGAATCTGCATTTGCCGTAATACTTATAAGCGGTGCCTTTATTCTTTTTAATAGAGGAATGATGGTAACGACTTCGGCTGTTTCTCCTGAATTAGATAGGGCGATAACCACATCGTTTGAAGTGATCATTCCTAGGTCACCATGACTTGCTTCGCCAGGGTGAACAAAGAAGGAGGGGGAGCCAGTGCTTGCTAGAGTTGCAGCAATTTTTTTACCGATGTGACCTGATTTCCCCATGCCTGTAACAATGATTCTGCCGGTACATTGAAACATCAGTTCGCAGGCACGAATAAAATTCTCATCCAGATGGCTAACTAAATCAGAAACTGCTTCCGCTTCGAGTTGAATCGTACGTCTTGCTGAACTGAGAAAATCAGGTTGCGACATCAGAAACCTATTATGTTAATTAAGAGACGGTCATAGTGTATAGCAGGACCAGATAGCCTGCATAGGCAGCAGTTAAAAGGCTGCCTTCAAATCGACTGATAGAAGGGGGCTTTTGCCAAAGGGCGAACGCCATCAGCGCAAAAGTTAGGCCTAGCATAGCAACATAGTCTCGTTGTAGAACGATTGCATCCATGCCAATTGGAGCAATAAGGCCTGGAACTGCCATCACTGCGACAAGGTTGAAAATGTTAGAGCCCACTACGTTGCCAATAGCGATGTCGTGATGGTTCTTTAATGCGCTTGCTACAGATGCAGCTAATTCGGGAAGGCTTGTGCCTATGGCAACGATTGTAAGGCCTACAACGAGTTTGCTAACGCCCATTGCAAATGCGATTTCACTTGCGCCCCAAACAAGTAACCTAGAGCTTGCAGCTAGAACAGCCAATCCTGCGATCAACCAAAAAATTGCCTTTTTAGTTTCCAGTTCGGGTAGCTCTTCTTGATCATTTGCCAATTCATCTTGAGGCGCATTTTTTTGAAAACGATTAAACAGATAAAGGCATACTGCTAGGGCAATTAGCAGAATAACGCCATCCATGCGGCTTAGATTCAGGTCGAAAAGAATTACACCGGCAAGTAGGGTGACGCCTAATAGGAGAGGCAGCTCTTTTCGAAGAACGCCTGATTTTACGGGTAAAGGCGCAATAAGTGCGGTAATACCAAGCACCAGTGCGATGTTAGCAATGTTAGAACCAAGTGCGTTACCAATTGCAAGGTCTCCAGCTCCGGATGTGGAAGCCATGATCGAAACTAGAATTTCGGGTGCTGAAGTACCAAATGAAACAATTGTCAGGCCGATAAGCATCGGTGACATACCAAAATTTTTAGCTGTCGCCGCAGCCCCTTCTACAAACTTATCTGCACTCCAGACTAATAAAACTAAGCCGGCCAATAGTGCCAAAATTGGGTAAAGCATAAAGAAAATATGTTCCAGTATTAGATGAAGGACGCTATTAAAACAGAATGCAGTTATTGTTTAAATCGGCACGAAGTAACTATAGGTAAATATTCCCGTTTTTATATCGAAATGGTATAGTTGCGGCCCCACAAAGTAGGGGTTATTGAATAAAGCCTGAACAGTGGAACGGACTTAAGCTGTTTTGCACGTTTTATAAATGGAATCTTATGAGTCAGTTTGATGATGTAGTCATCGATATTCAGCAGTTGAGCTTCGCTCGAGGTGAAAGGCCGATATATAGTAATGTCGATCTTAAAATACCTCGCGGAAAAATTACTGCAATCATGGGCCCTTCAGGTACCGGTAAAACAACACTGCTAAAATTGATTGGCGGTCAGTTGAAACCCGATACAGGCTCTATCTCGATTGATGGTCAAAATATCCCAGAATTAAGTCGTAGCGAACTGTTTTCGGTTCGTGAACGTATGGGTATGCTTTTTCAGAGCGGCGCTCTTTTTACCGATATGAGCGTATTTGAAAATGTGGCTTTCCCTCTTCGTGTCCACACGAATCTATCTGAAGATATGATTCGCGATATCGTATTGATGAAACTTCATGCAGTCGGTTTGCGCGGTGCTAATGAACTAATGCCAAGCGAACTATCGGGTGGTATGGCACGACGTGTTGCGCTTGCACGAGCGATTGCATTAGATCCAGATATTTTAATGTATGATGAACCATTCACTGGTCAAGACCCTATTGCAATGGGTGTGCTAGTTAATCTCATCAGGCATCTAAATAACTCTTTAGGCCATACCAGCATCATTGTTTCACATGACATTCAGGAAACTTTAGGTATAGCTGATTACGTATTTATTCTTGCTGATGCAAAAGTCGTTGCTCAGGGCACGCCAGAAGAGTTGTTGGAAGTAGAGTCTCCACAGGTGAAACAGTTTATGCACGGCTTGCCAGATGGCCCTGTGCCGTTTCATTTTCCTGCAGGTGATTATGCTGATGATTTGCTACAAGGTGGTTTGAAATGAACAAATTAGCCTCCTTAGGGCATGTGACATTAAGTAAGCTTGCGGCGTTCGGGCGAGCAACAATGATTCTATTTCAATCATTGATTGCCAAGCCGCAGCCGCTAATGATGTTTCCTTTATTGGTAAAACAGATCTATTTCGTTGGCGTGCTGTCGATGATTATTATTGTCGTATCGGGTCTGTTTATCGGTATGGTGCTAGGTCTGCAAGGCTACACCATTCTTGTCGATTACGGATCTGAACAAGCCGTAGGGCAAATGGTTGCGTTGAGTTTGGTTAGAGAATTAGCCCCAGTTGTGACTGCCTTGCTTTTCGCCGGGCGAGCTGGCTCTGCTTTAACGGCGGAAATTGGCTTGATGAAAGCGACAGAGCAGCTTTCTAGCTTAGAAATGATTGGTGTTGACCCATTGCGTCGCATTATTGCGCCACGTTTTTGGGCTGGCTTTATCTGCTTACCTATTCTGGCGGCGATATTCGCAATCGTAGGGATCTATGGTGGCGCTTTGGTGAGTATTGATTGGCTGGGTATCTACGATGGCTCTTTTTGGGCCAATATGCAGAACTCAGTAGACTTTTATGAAGATGTTGTTAACGGCTTAATTAAAGCGGTTGCCTTCGGCTTCGTTGTAACTTGGATTGCTGTATTCCAAGGCTATGACTGTATACCAACCTCGGAGGGTATTAGTCAGGCTACAACGAAAACAGTGGTTTATTCATCCCTTGCGGTGTTAGGCCTAGATTTTATTCTTACAGCAGTAATGTTTGGAGAACTTTGATATGCGTATGCGGGTCTTGGAGATCAGCGTAGGTGCCTTTGTTTTGGCAGGTATTTTAGCGTTGGTAGGATTGGCGTTGAACGTAAGTGGTTTAAGTATGTCTACAAGTGACAATACTTATACTGTTTATGCCCGCTTTGAAAATATTGGTGGCCTGACACCTCGAGCAAAAGTAACAATGTCTGGTGTCACTATTGGTAAAGTTACAAGCATTGAACTAGACACGGAACAGTTGGTCGCTAAAGTTTCTATGGAAATTAATGGCGATGTAGATTTTCTTTCCATCGATAGTTCTGCAGCGATTCTAACTGCAGGTTTGCTGGGTGAGCAGTATATCGGTGTTACCGTTGGAGCCGAAGAGGAATACCTTAGTGATGGTGGATTTATCGAAGATACTCAATCAGCGTTAGTGCTGGAGGAGTTAATCGGTAAATTCCTCTTCAATGAAGCGAGTGAGTAATTATGTTACAGCAGGTTTTTAATCGATTAGGTCATTTGGCTGCGATCGTTGCTTTCATGTTTTCTTTCAATGCTTATGCATCATGGGAAGAGGCGGGTAAAGTGATTGAAGGTGCTACTTCAGACGTTCTTCAGTTATTAGAAAATGAAGAGCTTCTAAAGGAAGAGCAGAAAGATCAATTAGTTGCAGAAATTGACACTATCCTTTCTCCTGTAGTGGATTTCGATTACATCGCAAAAGGTGTAATGGGTAAGTACTATCGTAGAGCTTCAAAGGAACAGCGTGAACAGTTTAGTGGTGTTTTTAAAACAACTTTGTTGAAAACTTACGCTAAAGCGCTTGTCGGGTTCAAGATTGAACGTTACGAGATGGTGCCACCTCGTAAAGAAAGCCCTGATGAGAAAAAGCAGATTGTGACTGTAAACGTTTTTGCTGCAGATGGTACTAAGTTTGCGCTGATCTACTATATGAAAAAGAGTGCAGATGAGTGGAAATTAGTGAACGCTGTTTTGGATGGCAGCGTAAATATCAAACTTAGCTTTAAAAACCAGTTTGCAGATCTGATGCAGCGTAATCGTAATAATGTCGATAAAGTTATTACGAGCTGGAAAGATAAGGTAGACCCAGACAAGGAAAGTGCTTAATGACAAACGCTAGCATTAAGTCAGCGCAGTTAATTGCGATTGAAGGGGAGCTTAAATTCCCTGCGATAATGCAACTTCGTAAGCAGGTCGAATCGTTATTGTCTGGACTGAATGGTAAGGCACAAGTAGATTTTGCCGAGGTTACTTCAGTAGATAGTTCTGCGTTGTCTTTTTGGCTGTGTTGTTTACGTTTTGCAAAACGCAATAAATTGGAGCTTGAGCCGATCAACTTACCTGTAGAAATGCAGGGTATTGCAAAATTGGTTGGGCTAGAAGATCTAACAAATTGATTAGTATTCAGTGATATTGGATTTAAGGCGATGCTTAGCATCGCCTTTTTTGTCATGATCCGGTATTATTTCCGCCTTATTTTTATCTAGAAGTATTCTATCGGGAGCTTTGCATGCAGGCTGAACAGGTTAAGCAGATTCTGGAATCTCAACTTGAGAACTGTGTAGTTACAACCGCAGGTGAAGGGTGTGATTTTCAGGTAACCGTTGTAGGTGAACTGTTTGAAGGGCTGCGTCCGGTTAAATGTCAGCAGCTTGTCTATGCTTGCTTGAATGAGCATATCGCAAATGGAACGATTCACGCTCTAACGATTAAGACATACACCCCAGCGCAGTGGGAAGCTTCCCAGAACTAAACGCCTTTTACTGGATTGACCATGGATAAACTTATTATTACAGGTGGCGAGCAGCTCACAGGTGAAGTTCGCATCTCCGGTGCTAAAAACTCGGCGTTACCTATTCTTGCTTCCGCTTTGCTAGCGTCTGAGCCAGTTACAATTTGTAACTTGCCACACTTACATGACATTACGACGATGCTTGAACTTTTGCGTCGTATGGGTGTTGAGCTAGTTATTGATGAAAAATTAAATGTAGAAATTGATGCCAGCACAATCGATAAACTAGTTGCACCTTATGAACTAGTAAAAACGATGCGTGCATCAATCTTGGTACTGGGCCCTATGGTGGCGCACTTTGGCGAAGCTGAAGTATCACTTCCTGGTGGTTGTGCGATCGGTTCACGCCCAGTCGATCTTCATATTCAAGGTCTACGCGCAATGGGCGCAGACGTTGTTGTTGAAGGTGGTTATATCCGTGCTAAAACTAATGGTCGCTTAAAAGGTGCCCGAGTATTCTTTGATACTGTAACGGTTACAGGTACTGAGAATATTCTGATGGCTGCTACGCTGGCCGAAGGCCAAAGTATTCTTGAAAATGCTGCTCGTGAACCCGAAGTGGTAGACCTTGCAGAATGCTTGATCGCCATGGGTGCAGACATTACTGGTCACGGAACAGATACCATTGTTGTGAATGGCGTTGAAAAACTACACGGTTGTAAATTCCCTGTGGTTGCTGACCGAATTGAAACGGGTACGTACCTAGCAGCTGTAGCGGCAACGCGCGGTAAGGTAAAGATCAAAAACACATCGCCAGCCATTCTTGATGCTGTTCTGCAAAAGCTTGAAGAAGCGGGAGCACACATAACTACGGGCGATGACTGGATCGAACTGGATATGAAAGGCCAGCGTCCAAAAGCAGTTAATGTAACTACTGCGCCTTATCCTGCATTCCCAACAGATATGCAAGCGCAATTCTCTGCGATGAATGCGGTATCTGAAGGTGTCAGTATTCTAAAAGAAACAATATTTGAAAACCGCTTTATGCACATGCAAGAGATGATTCGCATGGGCGCTAAAATCAATATTGATGGCAATACAGCAGTTGTAGAAGGGGTCGAACGTTTACAGGCAGCACCTGTTATGGCAACCGATCTGCGTGCTTCTGCAAGTTTGGTTATTGCTGCATTGGTTGCAGACGGTGACACCGTAATTGATCGTATCTACCACATCGATCGTGGTTACGAGTGTATTGAAGAAAAATTACAGTTATTAGGCGCACGTATTAAGCGTGTTCCAGGTTAAACAGGTATATAGAACGCTATGAAGCAGCAACTAACGATTGCACTGTCCAAGGGACGTATCCTCAAAGAAACTCTGCCTTTATTGGCGGAAGCTGACATTGTGCCGGCAGAGGATATTCATAGCAGCCGTAAACTGATTTTTGATACAAACCATGACAACATCAAATTGGTTGTCATTCGTGCTACAGACGTACCGACTTATGTTGAGTACGGTGGCGCGGATATGGGTATCGCAGGTAAAGATGTTCTGCTTGAGCATGGTGCTGTTGGTTTGTATGAGCCTTTGGATCTGAAAATCTCTAAGTGCAAGCTTATGGTTGCAGGTATGAAAGGGGCTAAGCCAGTTGAAGGTCGAATGAAAGTTGCTAGTAAGTTTGTCAATGTGACCCGTGACTACTTTGCCAAACAGGGTTGTCAGGTCGATATCATCAAGCTTTATGGAGCTATGGAATTAGCACCCCTAATGGGCTTAGCTGATCGCATCGTTGATATCGTAGATACAGGTAATACTTTGCGAGCTAACGGTCTAGAGCCGATGGAAGAGATTGCGGATATCAGCTCACGTTTGGTTGTTGGTCAGCCTTCAATGAAGATGAAGCACCGTCAGATCCAACCGATCTTAGATAAATTAGCTGATGCAATTGCTCGCCGTGATGGAGAAGCGTAATCATGACTGATTTGAATATTAAACGTCTAGATTCTACTCAGGCTGATTTCCGTCAGCAGATGGATAAACTGCTTGCGTGGGAAGCAGTATCTGATGAAAAAGTAAATCAGATCGTCAATGAGATCCTTCAGCGTGTTGAGCAAGAAGGCGATTCTGCGGTTGTTGAGTACACTAACCGTTTTGATAATACGTCTGTTTCAGAGATGTCTGAGCTTGAGATGAGCAAAGAGCGTCTGCAAGCTGCTTTGGACAATCTTCCTGAAGATCAGCGTAAAGCCCTAGAAATTGCTGCTGAGCGTGTTCGTAGCTACCACGAGCGTCAACTTGTTGATTCGTGGCAGTACACTGAAGCCGACGGCACTATGCTAGGTCAGAAAGTAACGCCAATGGATCGTGTTGGTCTGTATGTACCAGGCGGAAAAGCTGCGTACCCATCTTCAGTATTGATGAACGCAATGCCAGCAAAAGTTGCGGGTGTTGAAGAGATCATTATGGTTGTGCCAACACCAGGTGGTGAAGTTAACGAGCTGGTACTTGCAGCAGCATGTTTATCAGGCGTTGATCGCGTTTTCTGTATTGGTGGTGCACAAGCGGTTGCAGCCTTAGCTTATGGTACAGCAACTGTACCTAAAGTAGATAAGATTGTAGGTCCAGGTAACATCTTTGTGGCAACAGCGAAACGTGCGGTATTTGGCGCTGTTGGTATCGATATGATTGCTGGGCCGTCAGAAATTCTTGTGGTTTGCGACGGCCAGACTGACCCTGATTGGGTTGCGATGGATCTTTTCTCCCAAGCTGAACACGATGAAGATGCGCAGCCAATTCTTGTTACACCTGATGCACACTTCATTGATGCGGTAGAAGCCAGCATCAATAAATTGTTGCCAACTATGGAGCGTAAAGAGATTATCGAAACCTCTCTACGTCTTCGTGCAGCGCTGATTAAGGTTGCAGATATGGATGAAGCGATCGAAGTTTCAAACCGTATCGCTCCAGAGCACTTGGAATTGTCTGTAGAAGATCCTGAAGCGTTATTGCCTAAGATTCGTCATGCAGGTGCGATCTTTATGGGACGTTATACAGCTGAGGCACTAGGTGACTACTGTGCAGGTCCTAACCACGTTTTACCGACGTCTGGCACTGCTAGGTTCTCTTCTCCTCTAGGTGTATATGACTTCCAGAAACGTTCTTCTTTGATCATGTTCTCTGAAGATGGTGCTTCTGAAATGGGTAAAGTTGCATCAGTACTTGCGCGCGGTGAAAGTCTTACAGCGCATGCTCGTTCAGCCGAATACCGCATTAAGTCTTAATTGAAAAACTTAGACAACTTTTGATAAAGGGCTGCCAGAAATGGCGGCCCTTTTTGTTTGTAGGGTAAAAGCTATTTGCTGAGTAATGCAAAATTAGTTACGGCTTTTAGGGCGTTCGCCAATTTCAGCATCAAAGGAGAGCTCTTTACCTTCCCTAAGAACTTTAACTGTGACTACCTGACCTGGTCGAAGACGGGCGATTTGAGTCATCGATTTACGGCCATCCAAAATAGGATTGTCATTGATGGTCAGCATCACGTCACCGGGTTGTAGGCCCGCTATATGGGCTGGGCCGTTGCGGAACACGCCTGCAATGATAAGTCCTTGAAGTTTTTTAAGGCCAAATGATTCAGCTAGGCTAGGCGTAAGCTCTTGTATCTCAATGCCCAACCAACCGCGAACAACGCGACCGTGCTGTATTAAGTCCAGCATCACTTGCTTGGTTAGGTCTGATGGAATTGCAAAGCCTATGCCTTGAGAGCCACCTGATTTAGAGAAAATTGCGGTATTAATACCAATCAGATTGCCAAAGGCATCAATCAAAGCACCGCCAGAGTTACCCGGATTGATGGCCGCATCTGTTTGTATAAAGTCTTCATATGTATTCAGGCCGACACTGTTTCGGCCCGTGGCACTGATTATGCCCATAGTTACGGTTTGCCCAACACCAAATGGGTTGCCGATGGCTAGGACTACATCCCCAACGCGATAATTTTCAGTTTGGCCGAGAGTAATACTTGGTAAGTTATCCAATGTAACCTTTAAAACGGCTAAGTCTGTTTCCGGGTCTGTACCGATGACTTCTGCGGCAGCTTCTCTCCCATCTTTTAAAGCAACGATAATACTATCGGCACCCGAAATTACATGATTGTTTGTAACTATATAACCTTGAGAGCTAAGAATTACACCAGAGCCTAGGCTGGACTGAACCCGTTCTCGTTGTGGAATGCTGTCGGAATCAAAGAAGTTGCGGAAAAAAGGATCATTGAAGAGAGGGTGTACATTCTGTCTAACAACTGTTTGGGTGTAGATATTAACAACTGCAGGGGCAGCGACTTCTACAGCATCTGCGTAAGATACAGGACCAATATTTCCTTGCAGAACCGTGTTGTTACGGGCTTCACGGAACTCAATGGTAGAGTTTGAGCTATCTAATAGATCTGGAAAGACTTGTAAAAGAAGAATGGCGACAAGCACGCCTGAGAGAATAGGCCAGAAAAGAAAGTTAAATTTACGCATGAGTGTATAGTCGAAACGCCATAAACAAGCTTAGAATTATACGATTAATATTCCCTTTGTGAATGGATAACAGAAGAATGTCGGTAAAACTATCAGATCTAATTGCATATATAGATCAGCGCTTAGAGCCAAACCAATTTAAAGATTACTGTCCGAATGGATTGCAAGTGGAAGGGCGTAGCGATATTAGTAAAGTTATATCTGGTGTAACGGCTTCTCAAGCTTTGATAGATAGAGCTGTCGATGAAAAGGCTGATGTATTGTTAGTGCATCATGGCTTTTTTTGGAAAGGAGAGAATAGCTGTATTACAGGGATTAAAAAACGTCGCATCAAAGCCTTGCTAGATAATGATATAAGCTTGCTTGCTTATCATCTGCCATTAGATGCGCACCCTGAGATCGGCAACAATGCTCAACTGGCTAAGCTTTTAGGAATCGAGGGTTTTGGGGCTTTAGAACTTGGTAATCCTCGTAGTATTGGAAACACGGGTGAATTAGCTGAGGCTATTTCTGCAGAAGGGTTTGCTGATCATATAGAGGCGATTTTAAAACGTAAGCCTCTACTTCTTAAAGGCGGAGACCATCCTATTAAAAAGATTGGGTGGTGTACGGGCGGTGCCCAAGGTTATATCGAGAAGGCGATAGAGCAGGGCTTGGATGCTTTTATCTCTGGTGAGGTCTCAGAACCAACCTTCCACAGTGCGATAGAGAATGGTATTCACTACTTTGCTGCAGGTCATCATGCAACGGAGCGTTATGGTGCTAAGGCATTAGGTGAAGAGCTGGCGCTGAAATTTGGGCTTCAGCACCAGTTTATCGATATAGACAATCCAGTTTAAGCTTTTGCTTTAGGCTCTGCTGTTTCTGCGTCTACATTGCTAGGCGCATCAGCAGGAACCTGCTCTTCCTCTTTAGTTTCCTGTTCCTCTTTCAAACCAAAAGTTTCAGATAACGTACCTTCATCTTCAGGTGATTTAGGTGCGTAATCTCTAGGTGGTTCTGAAGAGCTTTCTGCTTGTTCTGTGTCGGTAGCTGGTTTTGCTTCAGCTTCAGCTGAAGGTTCTTCTGCTTCGCTTTCTAGTTTCGGAGTCAAAGAGGGTTCAATGGCTAGATCAACGCTTCCTGGCTGACATAAGCCTTGCGCGCCAGTAGCAAGATGTTCGTGAACATCTTTGTAGCTGTTAGTCAGGTTGTTAACTAGCGCTGCTGTTTTTTCAAAGTGTTCAGTTACTTCGTTCTTGTAGCTGTCTAGTTCTTTTTGGGTGCTTTCAAGTTTTTCAGCAAGTTCTGCTTGACGTTGTGCGTCTCCGCCAGAACGTCCCATCAAAAAACCAATTACGGCGCCAACAACAAGGGCTGCAATACTAATAAGCCAAACGTTTTCCACAAAAACTCCTTATAAACTTGGCATTTTAATTTGAATTAGGTGCTGACAAAGAGAGCCTGAATTATTTTATAAGGTACAGCATCAAGGGATCTTTGCGAGCTTTGTGCAAGGATAAATCAATTATCTATTCCTGCCTATAATAAATAATTTTCGACTTTATCGGCAGATAAATGAACTATAGATTGGTCGAATTTATCCGTATCATCACTTTAAGGCGCTTTGTTCTGCCGCTTTTTGATGAGAGGACTGGGCCTCGCAATGTAACTGATCGAGATACTCAATCTGTTCCTTGATGATAGCTTTAGCTAAATTGATATCTCGATCTTCAATCGCACCTAGTAGTCTACGATGTTGCCCTAAGATAATTTCTCTTTCGCGGAAACGGTAAGCAATCATGTTAGCAACCGGTTGCAGAGCCTCGATCAACGAATACATCACAAAACTTAGCATACGGTTACCACTTGCATCGGCTATAGCGCGATGAAAGCGAACATCAGCGGCACAGAAATCTTCAGGGCTGATATTGGTATTGGATTGATAATTTAATTCAGCTCGCAGTTTTTCTAGGTCTTGTTCGGACCTATTTGCGCAGGCGTGTTGGCAGCATAAGCTTTCTAACTCTAATCGAGTGCTACTCACCTCAGTTAAAGATATCTGATTCATGCTGACAAACAGGGTTGCAGCGGTAGTCATCTGGTCACTGAGCTCTTCAGCACCTAAGTGGTTTACGAACGTGCCGCCAGTAGGCCCTCGGCGTGAACGAATTAAGTTCTTAGCAGCTAAGCGCTTGAGTGCTTCTCGAACCGTAGGGCGCGATACGTGAAAGCGTTCAGCTAGTTCACCTTCTGTAGGAAGGCGATCGTCTGCTTTTAGAGAGCCATCTAAAATCGCTTCCTGTAATTGGTCAGCGACTTGTTTAGACAAGCTGGACTTATTGATCGGGGCTACTTCTAGGCTCACGTATTACTCCATAGGATTGCTAATACTACGAATAAGCTATTCTACATAAACTGAAACAATAACATCATAGCTTGTATCATATAAAAATCTATTTTATATTTGTATGACAAATAGATAAATAAGTTGGGAGATCGGCATGTTCAAAGCGCTCGTGTTAAATCAAAACGACGGTAAGACTGTAGCAGAAGTGACGGAATTGAGTTTGGATCAATTACCAGATCAGAATGTTTTGGTTAAAGTCGATTACTCCTCGTTAAACTACAAAGATGGTTTAGCCATTACAGGCAAGGGCAAAATTATTCGCAACTTTCCTATGGTACCGGGCATCGATTTAGTTGGCACAATAGAAGAGAGTGCTGATGATCGTTATCAAAAAGGCGATAAAGTTGTACTGACAGGTTGGGGGGTAGGAGAAAACCATTGGGGTGGATTTTCCGAGTATGCTCGCCTAAATGCAGATTGGTTAGTGCCTCTGCCTGAAGGCATGGATCCTGTTCGTACTATGCAGATTGGTACAGCAGGTTTAACTGCAATGTTATGCATCATGGCTTTGGAAGAGGGCGGTGTTACACCTGATAAAGGTCCAGTCATTGTTAGTGGGGCCGCTGGTGGTGTAGGTAGTGTTGCAGTAGCAATCTTGGCTGGGCTTGGTTATCAAGTGACAGCGATTACGGGGCGCCCTGAAACAGAGGGCTATCTTAAAGGCTTAGGTGCTTCAGAGATTGTAAGTCGAGAGGAGATGGCAGAGCCAGCAAGGCCTCTAGAGAAACAGCGCTGGGCCGGTGCGGTTGATACTGTGGGTGATAATATCTTAGGTAGAATTCTATCTGAAACCGATTATGGCGGTGTTGTAACAGCATGTGGTCTTGCTGCAAGCTTTAAACTACCAACAACGGTTATGCCTTTTATTCTTCGCAATGTTCGTTTACAAGGGGTTGATTCGGTGATGTGCCCTTATGAGCGTCGTCAAGAAGCTTGGAAAAGGCTACAAGCACAATTACCTGATAATGCTGTGGGTGATATTGCTCAAATCATCGCGCTAAATGAATTACCTGACTATGCTGAACGTATCACCAATGGCCAAGTTAAAGGTCGAGTGGTTGTAGATCTAAATAGCTAAGTAATCTACAGTTTAATTGAAAAAAAACGGCTCTATGTTAGAGCCGTTTTTTTATGGGCTGATTAGATCGAAGGCTGAACTATCCGTATAAGCCATCTAATCGAGGTTTTATCAGAATTGGGGTGTAAATAATTAGGAATAGTACCCAAGAGAGCATCCATAGCGTGCCAGATAAGTGCAGCGTTGTGAGGTAAGAAAGAGGTAATAGCCCCACGCTTAATCGCACAGCTGCGGCTAATAGCATCAATATAAAGGCAGTAATGATGAGCGGTCCGACTTTAAGAGGTTGACCTGTGTGTCCCAAAGAAACACGCGCCATCATTCCCAGTGTTAACCCCCCAATACTTCCAGCAGCAAAGGCGTGGTAAGCAATCGAAGTGCTAATTAGATCCAGTAAACTTAGGCTATAAAGGATAAAACCCAACGCTACAAACAGGTAGCCAAACTGAAGAATCCACACCAAGGGTACCGCAAAAATCCGTTTATCGAACCAGCCTGCAACCCGAATAAGGTTAGCGAATCCCACTAATAGGCTGATGCCAATAATTAGAGGCTTAATCTCTGTCAGGCTTAAAAGAACCCAAATCGCAGTTAGGGGAATAATCGCTTTCTCCAGCCAAGCATGTTTTGTGACTTTTACGCCTTCAACTCCGCGTTCGGTAAAAAATGGAATAACGCGTCCACCTAAGATACTTATGACCATGATGACTAAAAACAGGCCTAGTTGAATACCTTTAGATGCTGTTGTCTCAGTGTAGCCAAGTAGTTGCAGGTGCATGAGTAGATTGGCTACAAAGAAGCCAAGCAGGAGTGGCACAAACATCAAATTACGATAGTTTCTAGACTTAATAACTGGCCAAGCCACGCAAGCGGCCACCATAGGCGCGAAGGCTAAATCAGTGACAGCGATCAACCAAGGTTCGATCACTGTGAATAAGGGCATTAAACGCGCACTAAACCAGAGTAAAAAAAGTGCCGCGAGAGGCCAGCTGTAAAGGGTTTGCACGTTAGTCCATGTCTTAACAGCGGTCATTAAAAAGCCGGCGATGATTGCTAGAGAGAAACCAAATAGCATTTCGTGGGCATGCCAGAATACCCCATAGTTATAGTGGTGAGGCTGAATGCCGCCACTATAGATAACTAGCCATGCAGCCATTAAAAGTATGGCTGAGAGTGCGCCACCTAAGAAAAATGGGCGAAATGCCAAATTAAAAAGTGAAAAGGGAGACGGGGTGCGCCTTTCTTGTAGTTGGATCATGGGATCTCTCCGCCGCTTATATCAGCAGTGTTATAATCTACACTAAGAATTATTAAATGTGTATTAAAGATACATTTTAAAGAAGTGTTAACGTTCATTTTATTGATCTGACAACGAGTTTTTGACGAGGAATTTCAGTGCGACAGTTAATTTTAGGTGGTGCCAGGTCCGGTAAAAGTCAGGTGGCGCAAGAAAGAGCTACCGCTACGGGCCAGCCTGTTGTGTATATCGCTACCGCTCAAGCACAAGACTCGGAGATGGAGCAGCGTATTGAACTCCATCGTCAGAATCGACCGAGCGAATGGGAGATACTAGAGATCCCTTTTGACTTACCGGATGCACTCGATAGTTTGAGTGGTAAGGGAAAAACGGTCTTAGTTGATTGTTTGACTCTGTGGTTAACCAATCTGTTATTAAAAGGTTTGGAAGCTATGCAGGAAGGCATGAAGGCGCTATCTGCTGCTGTTGATGATTTTGAAGGGGACTTAATACTGGTTTCAAATGAAGTCGGTTGGGGCATTGTCCCTATGGGCGAATTGAGTCGTCAATTTCAAGATAATACCGGTCGATTGCATCAAGATTTGGCTGCCGTAGTGGAAGTGGTGACGTTAACGGTGGCGGGTATCCCAATGGCTGTTAAAGGAGATGTTAAGTGAATTTGCAGGAATGGTCGCAGATTAAAGCTAAACCTTTAAACGTTGAAACTGAACAAGCTGCTTTATCTCATCAAGCAAACCTAACTAAACCCCCCGGCTCTTTAGGTGTACTGGAAAAAATAGCTGTGCAAATGGCTGCTATGCAGGCGCAGCCATTACCTTCGGCAGATCGTGTAAGCATCTCTATTTTTGCTGCAGATCATGGTGTGGCTGCTCAGAATGTATCCGCGTTTCCACAAGAAGTTACATCGCAAATGATTCTGAATTTCGCAGAAGGCGGCGCGGCAATCGCTGTTTTAGCTAAGCAACTGCAAGCACAGTTTGAGGTGATTAATTTAGGGACGGTGGTGCCTGTTGAACATCACAATGTGCTTAATCGAGTAATCGCTTCGCAAAGTTCTGATATTTCCAAGAGCCAAGCGATGAGCAGTGAGCAATTGGTTACTGCGCTTAATGTGGGACGGGAGGCGGTTTTAAGAGCTAAATCGTCGGGAGCTCAACTCTTTATCGCTGGTGAGATGGGTATAGGGAATACAACGGTTGCTGCTACAGTTTTGGCCGCGGCAATGAACCTAACAGCTCAAGAAGTAGTTGGAGCAGGGACAGGCGTATCAGGTGACGCGCTCGAACATAAAACGGCTGTGATCGATCAGGCGCTTAAGTTACACCTGTGCACAGGCGATTCTCCCTTTGAGTTGCTTCAATCATTAGCCGGTTTTGAAATTGTCGCGATGGTTGGCGCTTATCTGACGGCAGCAAGGGAAGGTATTACGGTTGTGGTGGATGGGTTTATCAGCACTGCGGCTGCATATATGGCCAGTATCATTTGCCCCTTAGCTAAAGACTGGATGATCTTTGGTCATCAATCTGCGGAAAAATTTCATCATAAAGTACTTGTTGCCATGTCTGCTGAGCCTTTGTTAGCGTTGGATATGCGCCTTGGTGAGGGCAGCGGCGCTGCAACGGCGGTAAATGTTATTCAAACAGCATGTTTGTTGCATAAACAGATGGCGACATTCTCTAGTGCTGGTGTGAGTGAAAAGTCGGACTAAAACCTATAGTAAGGATCTTTTTTGAATACTCTGTTCGTTGATCTGTTCCGACATGGTGAGCCTGCACTTAAAGGCGTCTATTTAGGCCGTACCGATAGTCCTTTGTCTGAAAAAGGTAGATCTACTTGTGAATCTGTTTTAGCTAATGGTGAGTGGGACTTAGTTGTGAGTTCGCCGTTAAAGAGGGCTTTGGAGAGTGCGAGCTGGTTAGCCAATTCACGGCAAATCGAGTTACAAGTCTGGGATGAATTACAAGAGTTGGACTTTGGTGACTGGGATGGCGTCAGTTTTGAGCAGGTTTATAGTGAGAACCCCGTCGCAGCAGATAAGTTTTGGCAAGCTCCGCAGGATTATCCTGCACCAAATGGTGAAACTATTCAGCAATTTAAGCAACGAATAGCTATGGTTAAAGAGCGGTTGCTGCAATTATCTGAAAAAAAGGTATTAGTTGTTACTCATGGTGGGGTGATTCGGTGCCTGATCGGGGATATGTTGGGCATTAATGCCGATCGTTGGAGCCGAATTGCGATTGATTATGCACATTTTGCGAAACTGAGGTTTGATCATGACGCAAAACAATGTTGGCCACAGTTATTAAGTAGTAATATCCGGCCGCTACCTGATTCTGTCGTATAGGATAACGAATGAAATACACCGAAACGCTTAAAAATATTCACCGGAGCCTTGATCGTCTAGGCGATCTGCCAGTGTTTAGTGCAACGGTCAATCGTATACAGCAGATCAGCGCTTCTGAGGAAAGTGATGCTATGGCTTTAGCTATGGCCATCATGAAAGATACAGGCTTATCTGCCAAACTGATTAAACTCGCGAATTCACCTGTTTACAAACGAGGCCAAGGAGATATCACGGTGGTATCACGTGCAGTGGTATTACTCGGTTTTAATCAAATTAAAAATATCAGTTTGACCCTTAAACTGATTGAAAGCTTTCATGATGAAAATCCCGATCTGGATGTGCCTGGGATGATGATGCGGCAGTTCTTGAGTGCCAATATGGCTAAAGAACTTGCGCTTAAAAGTCGAAAGACAGTCGATCCAGAAGAAGCTTATATGGCTTCATTATTATTTGGATTAGGGGAAATCATGGTGGCTTGTACCTTACCGGAGCAATATCGAAAAATGCTTAGGTTGAAGGAAAGGGGAGATAAAAAGTGGCCACGCATTCAAGCTGAAGTGCTGGGTATGAGCTTTAGCGAATTAGGTAGAGAGTTGGCTGCAGGTTGGGGATATCCAAAGCAAATATTGAATACAATGGCGCCTGTTGATTTAGCTCATATTGATGAGAAAAGTAATTTGTTGGCGACCTTACCTACGCTGAGTCATGGTTTAGTCCAGCAGCTTTATGGGCAAGATCAAAATAATGAGCAGCCCTACGATAAGGTTGTAGATGCTGTATCTCTTGTTGGTGATATTCCGTTTGATGATGTTGGAGAAATCACTCTACAGTGCTTTCAGCGAGTAGCTAAAGTCAGCCGTAATTATGGGTTAAAAGCTCGCTCTCTTATTCCTGATTATTCAGAGACAGGTAATGTTGCTAAAGATGATATGGTGCGTCAGCTATCTTTCTTGGCTCATAATGAAGTGGAGCTGGAAGAGGTCGAGCAAACTGAAAGTATTGAAGATAAATCATCGCCGACTGCTGCTGAATCGAAGCGAAACTCTAAGCAACTAAGTTACCTCAATCAGCTAACTGAATTGATCGCTGCTGATGGAAAAATTCACGAAGTCTTCAAATTAGTCGTTGAAGCTATTGGTGAATGCGGGCAGTTTGATCGCAGTATGCTTTGTCTGCTCAGCAAATCTAACACACACCTTTCGGTAAAAATTATTGAAGGTGATGAGCTAGATCCACTGCAAACTTATTTTGAAAGGGATAAATCGGGCAAGGCAGATGATCTTTTCTTTAAGGTTCTAGCTAAACAAGTGACTTTACTTGTCAATGATCTGGATGAAGATGGCTGGGATAAGCGATTACCACCAAACTTTGTTAAGCAGGTAGGTTGCCAAGGGTTTGTATTGATACCGTTAACTATGGGAAAACGGGTAATTGGTATGCTATATGCGGATCGCTTAAAAGGGCGTGGTCCAGTATCAGAAGAGGATTTTAATACGTTTAACCAGTTCTCTACCCAAACGCGTCTAGCTTTAATGTACGCTGACAGTAAAGCTAGACAAACGGCATGACTATTCAGTCATGCCTTTTACAAATGATTTAGTATCTTCCCAAGCTTCTTTGCTGATCTCTACGCCATCATCGATAACGTCTTTACTCACTTCAACGCCATCTTCGATAACCTCACCACCTTTCTCTACAACGGTTTTAGCACCAGATTCGGTGGAGCACATTGCACGTTGCGCTACACATTTTGATTTACAGCCTAGTTCTGCAGCGTCGTCGGTAAAGTGTTTCACTGAACATTTAGCTTCACAGATGGTTTGATCTGTTGAGCAGTCAGCAAAAACTGTAGGTGTTAGTAGCATTAACGCAGAAAAAAACAGCGCTCTCATTTTTATTACTCCCATTAGGTGAGTTGTATTATCTAACTTCTTTGGATCGCCAAAGAATCTCTTCACCGCCCTGCCTTAACACTATTATTCTGCTTGCCACAAAAAGCAGATCGGACAGCCTATTTAGATAAATACCAGAGTTAGGATTTACCTGAGCTGACTCATCTTGAAGTAGTGCTATGATTCGTCTTTCAGCGCGTCGGCAAATACTACGCGCTAAATGGGTATAACTGGCTGAAAGTGTTCCTCCTGGGAGAATAAACTCCTTCAAAGGCGGCACCTCTGAGTTCAGTAAGTCCAGTTGTTCCTCTAGGTATTCTATCTCTGTCGGAGTAATAACGACATAGCTAGGGTCTGCAATTGCTAACTCGCCGCCAAGATCAAATAGCTGGTGCTGTATGGTTCGCAGCAGTTTCGTAATTGATTCATCTGAAGGCAGGATTGCGATCACTATGCCTATTGCACTATTAAGTTCATCAACCGTGCCGATCACTTCTATTCTGAGATCGGTCTTAGATACACGTTCGCCATTTGCTAATCCGGTTTGGCCTTGATCGCCAGAACGCGTATAGATCTTACTAAGCCTGTTACTCATTACTGCTCCTAGAGAAGGCAACCACTGGATTAGGCATCACTATGAGGATGTAATTCCCTAATTTTTTCCAGGTAGTACTTGTTGATATCCACCGTGAGATCTAGTTTGTCTGCTTGCTCACATAGATAGCCGGTGATCTGATTAATCTCACTTATACGGCCATGTTTCACATCTTGGTTCATCGAGGAAAAATTATTTGCGGTTAATTCTGCTACCTGACAAGCATGGTCAATTAAAGGGCCATCAAATAGCTCGAGATTAAGTGCAGTTGCGACCTTTTCTACCTCATTGCAGATTAATACCATCTCATTTAAATAGTTAGGGTTGCTAACTAACTCGCCATTTTTACAGTCGAAGATCGCGGTTAAAGGGTTTATAGCGCAGTTAATCGCTAGCTTGCGCCACAAGGTTGTAGCTATTTCTGTATCAGGTTGTACATCTAAGAAACCACTGTTCAAGTGCTCGAACCAATTTAGCTTTTTATCGGGTGATCCGATTCGAGTGGTTCCTTTACCGGCATGTACAACGGTGAACTCAGATTTTAACCATGCCCCATCTGTTGTTGATGCCCAGGCAACTTCAGCATTTGGTAATTGGCCTGTTATCCATTGTTGGCTGCCCATACCATTTTGCAGCACAACAACATGTGCGTCATCTGCCAGTCGATGTTTGATCGAGTTGAAAGCAGTTTGAGTATCAGTGGATTTGGTCGTGATAAACAGTTGTTGGATTAACGACGAATCATTGGGTAGCTCAGCTTCGCAACTATGCCTTTGATCTGCTAATTGAATGCCATTGTTTGCTTTAAATCGAGAAAGCTTAGCCGAATTACGCAAAATAAGAGTGACGGGGAAACCCGCAGAAATGAGATTACAGGCCCATAAATTACCAATTGCGCCAGCGCCAAGTATGTGCCATCTCTCTTTCATACTTAATTCTCTTAATCTTCAGTATTGTGGATCCTATTATCGCTCTATTGTGACGTGAAATGGAGGTGAAGGTCAGCTAGAATCGGCAAAAAAATAGGGAGAAGCCTCATGCCATCATTCGATATTGTCTCTGAACTAGACTTACACGAAGTTACCAACGCTGTTGACCAGTCTAACCGTGAACTGCAGATGCGTTACGATTTTAAAGGTGTTGATGCGAGGTTTGAGCAAACTGAATCTACCGTGACTTTGCAGGCAGAAGTTGATTTTCAGCTGCAGCAGATGATGGATGTGCTTAAAACTAAGATGACCGGCCGCAAAATTGATATTCGTTGCTTAGAAATTAAAGATCCAGAAAAAGCTAATATGCGTGCACGTCAGGAAGTGATTCTTAAGCAAGGCCTAGATCAGCCATTGGCTAAAAAAATTGTAAAATTAATTAAAGATGCCAAGCTAAAGGTGCAGGCGCAGGTGCAGGGTGAGCAGGTGCGAGTAACAGGCAAGAAACGCGATGACTTGCAAAGTGTAATGGCGATGCTGCGCGAAGCAGATCTGGAATTACCTCTGCAGTTTAATAACTTCCGCGACTAAACCTACCTGTTACTGCCTCAACAAAGTCAGGTGAACGAGTTTTCACCTGACTAATCTTGTTCTAAGCAATCCAGAAGAAAGATCTCTTTGACCAGATCCTGCGAAGGTGTAGCTTCAAAGTCATCTACGCAGATAGCCCCGCTTTGTAATTTGCTGGTTAGCGTATCGCCTTGCCAATTAACGACTGAAATTCCCGTAGAGCGGTGAATGACTCTCAGGTAAGGGTTGTTACGTTCAAACCAAGCATCAATCATATAAGTCATCGGTATATCCCTCCTTGTTAAGTGCTAAGAAGAGTAACCTAGATTTATATGTATGTAAATGATAATGATTTACATTTAATTTCTTGGGCTGATCCAGATCAATATCAATACGGGTAGACCTATGATCGCAACGGCAGTGAAGAACCAGGGGTAGCCAAAGCTATCGACAAAGCCACCAGAGAAGCCGCCAAGAAATTTAGGGAATAGCAGCATCATCGAACTGAAAAGAGCATATTGTGTAGCTGAGTATTGAATATTTGTCAGGCTAGATAGGTAGGCGACAAAGGCCGCGGTAGCGATACCGCCACTCAAGTTATCCAGAGAGATAACGATTGTAAGTGCTGTGGTGTCATTACCGAGGGTTGCTAGCCAAGCAAATAGAAGATTGGTGAGGGAAACTAACAGCGCGCCTAAGAACAGGATCTTTCTCACGCCAAAGCGATTCACCAGAATACCGCCTAGCCCTGCGCCGACGATGGTCATAACTACGCCATAAATTTTGATGATTTGCGCTATCTCTTCCTTAGTAAAGCCCATATCGACATAGAAAACATTAGCGATAATTCCAAGGATAACGTCAGAAATTCGGTAAGTACCAATTAACGCAAGAATAATAAGGGCCTGCATACCGTAACGACGTATAAAGTCGATAAATGGGCAAGCAATCGCTATATAAGCCCAGCCTAAGAAGCGAGATAGAAAATTGGGAAGGTGCGCATTACGTTGAGTAAATTCAATAATTTTTTGTTGTTGTTCAAGCGTTTCAGTGTCCATCTCAACAGAAGCTGGTTCTTTTACTAAAAACGTAGTCATCATTCCCACAGACATTAAAGCCGCCATGATTAAGTAGGCATACTTCCATGAATTGATGTCATAGCTTGCAGGTGAAATTGAGGTCCACGCCGCAATAGCAAGTGCACCAGCACCCGCCACAATCATCGCAATACGATAGCCGGCCATATAAGTAGCGGCCATGGCGGCTTGTAAACGTTCGCCTGCCGATTCTATGCGATAGGCATCAATCACAATATCTTGGGTAGCGGAACTAAAAGCAACCACCAGAGCTAACAGGGCCATATATTGAAGGTTTTCATGGGGATTGGAGAAGGCAAGCCCTGTTAAACCGATGACTAGCAGGATCTGCGAAAGTAATAACCAGCTTCTGCGCCTACCAAGCCAAGTTGATAAGAAAGGGAGGCTTAAGCGATCAACTAAGGGGGCCCAAAGCCATTTGAAACCATAGGCTAAACCAACCCAGGAAAAATAGGTGATTAAACTCCGTTCAACGCCAGCTTCACGAAGCCAAAAAGATAATGTGCCAAAGACGAGCAAAATAGGAAGGCCAGAAGAGAAACCAAAAAACAGGAGTGTGATTGCTCTAGGGTGAAGATAGATTTTAGCTGTATCGAGCCAAGATTCAGTTTTGGAATCAACTGATGACATATATGACGCCTTCCGTGTAGTAGGCGTTTATTGTCTCTTTCGAATAGATCTATAGCAACTAAAAAGGCCCAGTAAAAACTGGGCCCAAAGTTTTTAGCATCAACTTGTCTGAAGGGGGGGACAAGTTGATGCTTAAACTTCTTAGAACTTGATGCGGATACCAGCAAGAATATCCATATCTAGATCTTGACCATCTTCATCAACGTCACTGATCTCAGCGAATAGACGAACATTTTTCTGAGCTGGGAACTTGTACACAACATTAGCGTAAGTTTGTTCTTTGTCAGATGCGCCATCTCGTTCTAGTTCAGAATGACCAATTGTGATTTTAGTTGTAGCTGAAGCTTTGAAAGAAGCACCAATGTGGAAAAACTCTTCATCGCTGTTAGCAGAAAGATTATTTTCTGCTTCACCGTAGTCAACTACAAACTCAGCGAAACCTGCATCGAACTGAGCGCTCACGCCCCAAAGATCTTTGTCTTCTTCGTCACCTGTGTTGGTGTTTTCTAGAGTCTGGTAACCAGCACCTAGCGTAACAACACCTAGATCAGCAGATACGAATAGTTCTGTAGACTCGCCGTCATCGCTGCCTTCGCCATCTGCTTCTAGTTCGTGGGATACCGCTAGTGTTACATTGTCGAATTCCGCATCAACGCGAATTACGTCATCGCCATCAGTGCTACCCGTTGCATCAAAGATAGATTCACCAGTGTATTCTTCGATCATGCCTTCGATAGCGAAATCATCAATCGCTTTATCCATCTTACCCACAGCAACAGATACGTTGTGAGCTTTTAGGCCTAGGTAAGCTTCTTCTAGGTTTTCTGTATTTTTGCCTTCAGCTTCGTTTTTGAAACCGAAATCTACCTGACCAAATGCTTGTAGGTCGTTACCTAGATCATAAGTGATAGTGTTTTTGATTTCTAAATCATCAAATTCCACTTCAGTATCTTTAGTTTTGCTAGCGTTGTCACGCAACTGAACCTGCCAGTCACCTTTGATTTTATACGTCAGGCCTTTATTTTCATAAACAGTCGCTGCAGTAGCAGTGTTAGCAGCAATAGCAGCAATAGCAGAAGCCAGGATCAGCTTTTTCATGTCTTCTCTCCAAGGAGTTTTAGTATAGGGTTATAAACTTGTAGAAACTTATTTGTTTTTAATAAGTTCTTTGAATGATTTTCTAGTGTTAAGGTCTGCCTGGTTGTACCAGTAAATAAGCATTTCCATTGCCATATTTTCTTTTTTAATAACATCGTTTTTTGTTTCTTTGTTATTGATGTTATTTGGGATATTTATTTTGCTTTTGGGTAAAGCAGCAACAGAGTTGCCTCTGTTGAATTTTGCTAATTCTTCTTCGAAATCACGGCTTAATTGGAATCCACTATTCTCAATAGTGTCGACCTTATAGCTGATGTTTTGATTGGCGCTATTTTTTAATGTCCAATTCTTATTCTTTTCGAACTCTTTTAAATCTTTGATTCTTTCGAACAGCGGTGCTGATAAAGTGATTTTTGTATCACTGCTTTCGAAAAGTAAGACAAAGGCTTTAGTTTTCTCTAGTTCAAAGTCATCGCCTTTTTTTATTTCAGCAGTGTAATCAACGAGGATCTGATTTAAACCATTTGGCAGATTATGCTTTGTACTACTGCTGAATAAACTGTCTGAATTAATTTCTTCGCCATTAACTGCAATTAGATTAACCCCTTCGCCCAATAAAAGAGAGTTATTAGCGTAAGAGTGATTTGTAGCAATTAATGAAACTGCAGTTAAAGTTGGTAATAAAATGGATTTTAAAACTTTCAAAATTATTGCCTTGAAAAAAATTAATTCGTTGTTGCGGCGCAATAATAGGTAGGTTTTATTTCAGAAATGTTTCTTTTTTATTGTGCTGGTAATTATTTTCTTTAAGTTTTTGTTACGTAGATGTTGCTGTTTTGAAACGCCTTTTTAATGTGTGGTTTATTTTTGATCGATTGCTTTGTTTTTACCCTGAAGTTAACCTGTTTCTCTTTATAGGTGTTGTTGAATTAATTTTTCTTAGCAATAACTTCATTTAATGTTAATTGATATGTCATTAACTAGGACTAGCTTTGATTTCTGGTGCCCAAGCGTAGGGCTATACGGAAAGATGCACTTTGATTTTTTTTAGTGGAATCACTATGAGCTATAACAATTCACATGATCTATGCAGTAATTTAAATCAGGAACAAGATTCAGAGTTTACTCAGCTAGCAGATAAAGCGGTTAGCCGTCGTAGCTTTTTGGCTGGGGCTGGCGCGCTAGGCTTAGGTACTTTTATCGGTATGTCACCTATTGCACAGTCTGTACAGGCAGCAATCCGAACAAAAGTTAAGAGTAAGCTTATCGGGTTTGAGCCTATTGCCAGTAGCACAGCAGATACAGTGGTTGTGCCAAAGGGCTATAAGGTGAGTAACCTTATCTCTTGGGGGGACCCTATCTTTGAGGGTGCACCAGAATTTGATCCAACAGGACGAGCGCCGGCGTCTGCTCAGGCACTGCAGTTTGGTGATAATACCGATGGCATGTCATTGTTTCCTTTATCTAGCGATCGTGCAGTACTAGCTGTTAACAACGAATACACCAACACTGATCTTCTGTATGACCACAAGGGCGACATGATGACCGCCGATGATGTGTTGAAAGCACAAAATGCACACGGCGTGTCTGTTTTTGAAATTCAACAAACCGCTAAGGGCTGGATCGTTGATCGTAGTGGTAAATTGAATCGTAGGATTACTGCAAATACCCCAATGCAGTTGACAGGGCCAGCGGCAGGGCATGATCTGCTTAAAACATCTGCCGATCCAACGGGTCGTGAAGTATTAGGTACCTTTAATAACTGTGCCAATGGTGAAACGCCTTGGGGCACATATCTAACTTGTGAAGAAAACTTCCATAAGTATTTTGGTACTGAGGATAAAGCCCATAGCATCCCGGCTGAACAACAACGCTATGGTTTAAAGGCGGAAGATAAGCGTTATCGGTGGAGTAAGTTTGATCAGCGTTTTGATCTGGCTAAAAACCCAAATGAGCCGAATCGTCATGGTTGGGTGGTAGAGATCGATCCGATGGATCCTGAGTCTAAGCCGCTTAAGCGTACAGCGCTTGGTCGCTTTAAACATGAGAATGCAGCTCTCATGGTTGATGACTCAGGTCATGTTGTGGTCTATCTGGGAGATGATGAGCGCGGTGAGCATCTGTATAAATTTGTATCAAAAGGTAAATATGATGCCAATGATCAGAGTAGAAATCGTGATCTTCTAGTTGATGGTACCCTATATGTAGCTAAGTTCAGTGCTGATCACGACGAACTAAAAGGCAAAGGCGAATGGCTGGAACTCACTTTCGGTAAGAATGGATTAACACCAGAGAATGGGTTTAACAGCCAAGCAGAAGTACTTATCCACACACGTTTAGCAGCAACGCAAGTGGGTGGAACGACCATGGATCGACCTGAATGGGTTGCCGTGCACCCTAATAAATCAAGTGCTTGCTGCACACTGACGAATAATAAGCATCGTGGCAAGAAAGAGGGCCAGCCTGTTGGTGGGCCAAATCCACGAGCGGAGAATAAGTACGGACAGATCGTACGTTGGACACCAATTGATGGTGACCATACGGCTACTGAATTCAGTTGGGATCTGTTCCTGATCGCGGGCAATCCAAGCATTCATCAAGAAGGGCTGTTAGCAGGTAGTAGTAACATTAGCACCGAAAATATGTTCAATAGCCCGGATGGGTTAGGTTTCGACAAAGGTGGCCGTCTATGGGTCATGACCGATGGTAAATACTCTAATGCCGATGATTTTGCTGGTATGGGTAACAACCAGATGTTGTGTGCAGATCCAGAAACGGGCGAAATTCATCGTTTCTTAACGGGGCCTGTTGCCTGTGAAGTGACAGGATTAACGTTCTCTCCAGATCAGAAAACCATGTTCGTAGGGATTCAGCACCCAGGAGAGAACGGTAAGCCTTCGCATTTCCCTGCTGGTGGCGACAGTAAGCCGCGTTCAACCATTGTAGTGATAACACGCGACGATGGCGGAGTGATTGGGGCTTAAGAGCAGTAATCTAAAAGCAATTAACAGGCACAAAAAAACCGGCGAAAGCCGGTTTTTTTATGGAGCTTGGAAGATTAAACGCGTAGGCCGCCGTCAACTTCGAAGCAACGACCGCTAACGTAGTCATTCTCAAGAATGAACGTAACAGTCTTAGCAATTTCTTCTGGCTTACCAAGACGCTTAGCTGGGATGCCTGCAGCAATTTTATCCAGAGCTTCTGGTTTCATGCTCATAACCATCTCAGTACCGATGTAACCTGGAGCGATGGAAGCAGCACGGATGCCGTAGCGAGCTAGCTCTTTAGACCAAGTAACTGCCATTGCTTCTACGCCAGCTTTAGTTGCTGTGTAGTTAGTCTGGCCCATGTTACCTGAACGAGAGATAGAAGAGATGTTTACGATGCAACCAGGAACGCCTAGGTCGATCATGTGAGCAGCAGCTTCACGAGCACATAGGAAAGTACCAGTTAGGTTAACATCCATAACCAGGTTCCACTGGTCCATAGACATCTTCTTAACAACTTTGCCAGTTTCGCGATCAACTTTCATGAATAGACCGTCGCGAGTGATACCAGCATTGTTAACTAGACCGTGTAGCGTGCCGAAATCAGCTACAACGTCATTGAATAGTTTTTCTACTTCGTCTTCTTTAGCTACGTTGCAGATGTAAGCGCGTGCTTCGACGCCTTTTTCCATGCAAAGGCCAACAGTCGTATCTAGATCTTCTTGGCTTAGGTCAGCTAGAGCAAGTTTTGCGCCCTGTTCAGCTAGTTCAAGTGCCATTGAACGACCAAGACCACGGCCACCACCAGTTACAACAATTACTTTATCTTTGAGTTCCATTTTAGGATTACCTTACTTCGGTTTGACTCTTTTTTGTGCGTTGCGTCATTGTGCAGAATTTAAACTTATCCCGCTTTCGCAAAAAAGTCTACTTGTTGCTCCATAGATTCATTTATCAATAAGTTTAATATACTCATGACCGGTATTTTTTTGATTTTTTGCAGATGCTAACTGTATGTTTTTAAATGATAATTTCGCAGTGCAAAAAGTATAGGTACTTTGGTATTGGTTTTTTTTTAGACGATTTTTTAGCACTTAAAACGTGAAAATTAGACTGGAAATGGTGGTTTAGGGTTGAAATTTTTTGGTCTGACCATAAAAAGAAAAGGGTATGTTTAGTAAAAAAATCTGGATCAATACCAGTTTAAATTTAGGCAGGTAGGACCTGTTTAGAAGCTCTATAATGACTCCTATTCTTATAGAGCGATCGATTATTTTTGAGGCAATAAATGAAGTTTCTTTTTCTGCTGTTCATCATCATCCCCATTATTGAAATCACAGTACTTATCAATGTAGGTGAAGCAATTGGGGCGTGGAACACAGTTGGTTTAGTGCTGTTGTCTGCATTTATAGGCGTAAATATGTTGCGCTACCAAGGCTTATCTACATTGGCACGAGCGCAGCAGCGTGCCCAGAATGGTGAGATTCCAGGCCAAGAGATGGTAGAAGGTATCGTGCTTGCTGTCGGTGGTGCTCTTTTAGTTACTCCAGGCTTTGTCACAGACGTGATTGGTTTTAGCTGTTTACTGCCATTTACTCGTAAAGCGTTTGCGAAAGCATTGTTTAGCCGCTTTAGTGTGATAGCTATGCAGCAGCAACATCAAAGTTCAGCTCAATTCTATGCGAATGACCCTTTCCAACATCAATCGCAGACGCATCAAACTCATGAGCAACAAGACCGTAATATTCGTTCAAATGATGTGATTGACGGTGAGTTTGAGCGCAAGGATTAATTTCTAGGCAAAAAAGTTGTTGGGTAGTGTTGAATTCATTTTTTATGCCCCAACCTAGAATTTCAAAGGGGAAAACAACTTAAGTTTGTTTGTCCCGATTCCAAACAAATATGTTTATTTTGGTCAGATAAAGATCAGGAGAAAGAACAGATGAAAATTCGTCCACTTCACGACCGTGTAGTTGTTCGTCGTAACGAAGAAGAAGCTACAACTGCAAGCGGCATCGTACTGCCGGGTTCTGCACAGGAAAAACCAAACCAAGGTAAAGTTATTGCTGTGGGTGAAGGTCGTCTTCTGGAAAATGGTGAGCGTCAAGCGCTGACTGTTCAGGTTGGGGATACAGTATTGTTTGGTGGCTACGCTAACACTGTGAAAGTTGACGGTGAAGAGCTACTAATTCTTAGCGAAGGCGAAATTTACGGTGTATTGGAAGACTAATCTTCTGGTTGAACTTTTCGCTTTACCTAATTGTTTAAAGAATTTGATTACAGGATTTTAGAAAATGGCTAAAGACGTACTATTTGGTAACGATGCTCGTCAACGCATGCTAGACGGTGTAAACATCCTAGCTGATGCAGTTAAAACTACTTTGGGCCCTAAAGGTCGTAACGTTGTACTGGACAAAGCCTTCGGTGCTCCAACTGTAACAAAAGACGGTGTATCTGTAGCTAAAGAGATCGAGCTTGAAGACAAGTTCGAAAACATGGGCGCACAGATGGTTAAAGAAGTAGCGTCTCAAGCAAACGATGTTGCAGGTGATGGTACTACGACTGCAACTGTACTGGCACAAGCAATCGTTAACGAAGGTCTTAAGTCTGTTGCTGCAGGCATGAACCCTATGGATCTGAAGCGCGGTATCGACAAAGCAGCAGCAGCTGTTGTTGCTCAGATTCAGGATATGGCTGTTCCATGTGCGGACAATAAAGCAATTGCACAGGTTGGTACTATCTCTGCTAACGCTGATACTCAGGTTGGTGAGATCATCGCTGAAGCGATGGCTAAAGTAGGTAAAGAAGGCGTTATTACTGTAGAAGAAGGTTCTGCACTTGAGAACGAACTAGACGTAGTTGAAGGTATGCAGTTTGACCGTGGTTACCTATCTCCTTACTTCATCAACAACCAAGACAATATGTCTGCTGAAGTTGAGCAGCCATTCATCCTGCTTGCTGATAAGAAAATTACAAACATCCGCGAACTACTACCAATTCTTGAGCACGTAGCTAAAGCATCTCGTCCTCTTCTAATCATCGCTGAAGATGTAGAAGGCGAAGCGCTAGCAACGCTAGTAGTTAACAACATGCGTGGTATCGTTAAAGTTGCTGCAGTTAAAGCGCCTGGTTTCGGTGATCGTCGTAAAGCGATGCTAGAAGATATCGCTATCCTTACTGGCGGTACTGTGATCTCTGAAGAAGTAGGTCTAACGCTAGAAGAAGCGACACTTGAACAGCTGGGTCAAGCTAAGCGCGTTTCTATCACTAAAGAAAACACAACAATCGTTGACGGTATCGGTGCTGCTGACAACATTGAAGCACGTGTTAACCAGATCCGTGCGCAGATGGAAGAGACATCTTCTGACTACGACCGTGAAAAGCTGCAAGAGCGTGTAGCTAAGCTTGCAGGCGGTGTTGCTGTAATCAAAGTTGGTGCAGCAACTGAAGTAGAAATGAAAGAGAAGAAAGCTCGTGTAGAAGACGCACTTCACGCAACTCGTGCTGCAGTAGAAGAAGGTGTAGTACCTGGTGGTGGTGTTGCACTTATCCGTGCACTAGCGTCTGTTGGTGAACTGAAAGGTGACAACCATGACCAGTCTGTAGGTGTTGAGCTGGCATTCCGTGCTATGGAAGCGCCTCTACGTCAGATCGTTGGTAACGCGGGTGAAGAAGGTTCTGTAATCGTATCTAAAGTACGTGAAGGCGAAGGTAACTTCGGTTTCAACGCTGCAAACGGCGAATACGGCGACATGATCGAGATGGGTATCCTAGACCCAGCTAAAGTTACTCGTTCAGCACTACAAGCGGCTGCATCTGTTGCAGGTCTTATGATCACAACTGAAGCAATGGTTGCTGATAAGCCTTCTGAAGGTGGTGCAGGCATGCCTGATATGGGCGGCATGGGCGGCATGGGCGGTATGGGCGGCATGATGTAATCATCCCCCTCGCTTATTTAAGCTTTAAAGAGCCCTGCATTTTTGCGGGGCTTTTTTTTTCCGCGTAAAATAGCGGGAATTTCAATTTAGTTAGTATATGGATAGCCATGAACCGCGACGACGATAATATTGAAGTACCGAATTTTGGGCCTGCCGATCCTGCTGGTGAAAACCGCTCAACGTCTTCAGCTATGCGACCTCGATCTGGTGATGCACCAGCCCCTGCGTCAGCGCCAGCCTCATCAGGTGGTGTGGTTCAATCCATCGTGATGGTTATTTTAGTCGTTGCGGTGTCTGTGCTTGGCTACTTTGGTTTTGAAATGTATCAATCTCAACAGGCAACGTTTGAAAAAGCACAGGATCAGATTGTTCAATTAGAAGCTTTGTTGAAAGAAGCAGAGCAGGGTGCAGCTGAGTCTGGTGAGCAGCTTCAAGGCAATGTGTCCTCGTTAGAGTCTGTTTTAAAGCAGAAAGACAAACAGTTAGATTCTGAAATTGCTAAGTTGTGGGATATTGCCCACAAAAAGAATAAGCCACTGATTGAGAAGCATGCAAAAGAACTCGCAGCTTTAAAGAAAACCCTTCAGGCGCAAGAAAAAACGGTTAAGTCTCTAAAATCTCAGATTGCTCAGCAGAAAAAAGAATTGGCGAGTGTTTCTGGTTTAAAGAAAACTGTGAATGCAGAAGTGGCTAAACTGACTAAACTTACTTCGCGTGTTGAATCTGAGATGCGCACCACAAATGAGCTGGCAAAAGAACAGATGGAAGATCTTTTGAAAGCGCAGCGTACTTTAACTGATCGTCTTGCTAAGTTAGAAGGCAAAAGCAATGCTGATCTAGAACGTAAAGTGAAAGTGAACGAGCAGGCTATTCGTGCCTTTGACGGTACGCGTCGTCAGTTAAATCAGGATCTCTTGCAGGTGCGTCAGAAGCTAAACAATATGCAATTGCTGCTTGAACAACGTTAGAGCGGCATAAATGATTTGAGATTCTGCTTTCAGGGTTTGCCAACAGGTCATCTTGAAGGCAGAATACGCTATTCCTCAAAAAAATAGGGATATAGTAAGCCTCTATGAACATCCGTGCTTTTTTTGCACTGACGCTACCTGATTCTGTTGTACGTTGGTTGGCTGATCACGCTGATACATTATGCGAGTTTGACCGCAAAACAGAAATCAATTGGGTGGATTCCGATCGCTATCATCTTACCTTGTGTTTCTTAGGTGATATCAATCTTAATCAGGTTGAAGAGTTGGAAAAGTGTGCCCGCGAAAAATTGGCTGACTTTAGCTCTTTTCAGGTACATATTAACAAAGCGGAATATTACAAAGTTAACAAAAAGTTAGCTTTAGTTGCTGCTTTACCTGATCTGCATGAGGAATTGCAGGTGCTGCATGAGTTGATGATCAATGTGGCAACTGAGGCTGGCCTTAACTATGAGGAAGATGATTTTAAACCTCATGTGACCTTAGGCCGTTTGCCAGGAAAAAATACGTTTAAAGCACCAAAAGAGTGGCCTGCGCTGGATATGTACAGTTTGGCTGATTCGGTGGTGCTATTTCAAAGTAAGCCGGGTGAAGATGGCTCTATCTACACGCCGCTGTTTGAGATTCCTTTAAAAGATCTGGCTTAACAGATCTTTTAACTTTTAATTCATACCTTATTAACTAGTCCCTTCATAACTATGCTAAATCC
This sequence comes from Neptuniibacter sp. QD48_11, assembly GCF_047778095.1. Lineage (GTDB taxonomy): Bacteria > Pseudomonadota > Gammaproteobacteria > Pseudomonadales > Balneatricaceae > Neptuniibacter. Next base: position 2,632,337 of record NZ_CP180551.1, on the reverse strand, counting down.
AGAATTATTGTCCCCTGCAGGGACTTTGAAAAATATGAAATATGCATTTGCTTACGGTGCAGATGCTGTTTATGCCGGTCAGCCTCGTTACAGTCTACGTGTGCGTAACAATGACTTTAATATGGATAACCTAGCAGAAGGGATAGATCTGGCTCACCAGTTGGGCAAGAAGTTCTTCCTAGCAAGTAACATTCTGCCTCATAACAGTAAGCTAAAAACATACATCGATGACTTGCGCCCAGTGATTGCGATGGGGCCGGATGCATTGATTATGTCTGATCCAGGCTTGATCTACTTAGTGAAAGAGCATTTCCCTGATGTGCCGATTCACCTGTCTGTTCAGGCAAATACCATGAACTGGGCTGCGGTTAAGTTCTGGCACTCCATGGGTGTTGAGCGTGTAATCCTATCTCGTGAGTTGTCCCTGGATGAAGTAGAAGAGATCAAACAGCGTTGCCCAGAGATGGAGATAGAAGTTTTTGTTCACGGTGCGCTTTGTATCGCTTATTCGGGTCGTTGCCTGCTATCTGGCTACATCAACAAACGTGATCCAAACCAAGGCACTTGTACCAATAGTTGCCGTTGGAAATACGATGCTCACGAAGCGAAAGTCGATGAATCGGGTGACGTAGTGCCCGTGGAGCAGTTTGATCCAAAAGCGGAAGAAGTAAACCCAGCATTGGGTGAAGGTAAACCAACGGATCAGATCTTCCTGCTTCAGGAAGAGACGCGCCCGGGTGAATATATGCCTGCTTTCGAAGATGAGCATGGTACATACATCATGAACTCTAAAGATCTTCGAGCAATTCAGCACGTACACCGTCTTGCTGAAATGGGCGTAGATTCTTTGAAGATCGAAGGTCGTACTAAGTCCCACTACTATGTGGCACGTACTGCTCAGACTTATCGTAAAGCGATCGATGATGCAGTCGCAGGTCGCCCATTTGACATGAGTTTGATGGATGAGCTAGAAAACCTAGCAAGCCGTGGTTACACAGAAGGCTTCTACCGTCGTCATGTTCATGATGAGTATCAGAACTACGAAACAGGTAACTCTGTAGGCGTACACCAGCAGTTTGTGGGTGAAGTGCTTGGTTATGCAGATGGCATGCTTGAGATTGATGTACGAAACCGCTTCCTTAAAGGCGATACACTTGAGCTAATGACGCCTCAAGGTAATCACAAGTTTAAACTTGATGAGATGATCGATAAGAAAGGAAAGTCTGCTGATGTTGCGCCAGGCTCTGGACATGTTATGAAGATTCCTATGAATCTGAATGCCGATCCAGAATACGCGTTGTTGATGCGTGATCTACCAAACGCACCTGAGTACAGTAGTCAGAAGTAGATGAGATGATCGCCGAGAAGTACCTGTTTAGGCATGCGTTGAGGCCGTTTTCATTCAGCGTTGCTTTGATTGTTTGTCTAACAGGTATTTTGAGTGCCTATCGCGAAGGCTTTGGCGATCCTTTTCTCGCGAGCTTAATCCTAGTGGCGGGTTTGCTTTTGCAAGCTGGGGTTAATCTAATTAATGACTACGCCGACCTTTCCCAGCCCAATCTTCAACTCTCTTCAGCTTCACAACAGCAGATCCGTTTTAATTTTAATCTGGGTTTAGGCTGTATTTTCTTTGCTGCCGTCATTGGTTGTTACCTCATTGCTGTATCTGGGATGTTGCTTCTGCTGATCTCAGTAATTGGAATCATTGGCGCGCTTGGATATACGCTTGAGCCGGTAAACTACAAGCGTCGCGGTTTAGCGGTGTTTTTGGTGTTTTGGTTGATGGGTGTTCTGATGGTAAGCGGTGCTTACTATGTGCTGGCCAAAGAGCTATCGCATTCGGTCTTTTTGATCTCTATCCCTGTGTCTCTGTTTGTATCGCTACTTCTGCTGAGTAATGAACTGCGTGATTTCGAAGAAGATACAGCGGCGGGGATCAAAACGTTAACGGTGAAGATTGGCTATGCTCGAGCCTCTCAACTTTATAAAGCTCTACTGACCTGTATATATCTAGGTTGCTTGGCTTTGAGTATCAACGGATCTGTACCTTTCGCGTTGGTGATATTTTTATCCATCCCCTTTGTGATCAAACCATTAAAGCTATTAGCTTTAGATCCAGAGTCACGCCAGCCAATAACTAAAGCGACTGGGCGCTCCTTTTTGATCTTTGGCATTTGTTACTGCTCTGCGCTTCTTATTTGAGATCAAATAAATACGCTCTCATACCTCGTTTCTACATTAAGTAGTAAAAAAGATTGTGTGAGTACTACCAATGCCCGACACCTTATTGCGGTACTTTTGGTGTATACTCCCTTTCCAGTAAAAAACTCTCCTTTAAGAGAGAGTAAATGGGTATGAGTCAGGCGTGTTTGCACTAAGCATGGTTGAGTTTTAACTCCCTGATCCTTTATGACAAGAAGCTTTACTGGAGTCTCCGAATGAGCGTAATCCGCCAAGACGATTTCATCAGCAGCGTTGCTGATGCATTGCAGTTTATCTCTTACTACCATCCGCTTGATTTTGTTCAAGGCGTACACGAAGCCTACCTGAAGGAAGAAAACCCAGCGGCTAAAGACGCAATGGCGCAGATCCTTATCAACTCCCGTATGTGTGCTGAAGGTAAGCGACCTCTATGTCAGGACACAGGTATCGTTACTGTATTCCTGAAAGTAGGCATGAACGTAACTTGGGATGCTGAAATGAATGTAACTGACATGGTGAACGAAGGTGTTCGTCGTGCATACATGCATCCTGATAACGTTCTACGTGCTTCTATTCTTGCTGACCCAGCAGGTAAGCGCCAGAACACTAAAGATAATACGCCAGCTGTAATTCATTACGAAATTGTTGATGGTGACGAAGTAGAAGTTCACGTTGCAGCGAAAGGCGGCGGTTCTGAAAACAAATCTAAGATGGTTATGCTTAACCCATCTGACAGCATCGTTGATTGGATTGTTAAAACAGTACCAACAATGGGTGCGGGCTGGTGTCCACCTGGCATGCTAGGTATAGGTATTGGTGGTACTGCTGAGAAAGCGGCTGTAATGGCGAAAGAATCCCTAATGGATCCAATCGATATTCACGAGCTACGTGAGCGTGGTCCACAGAACCGTGTTGAAGAACTACGCCTAGAAATCATGGATGCAGTTAACGAACTAGGTATAGGTGCTCAGGGTCTAGGTGGTTTGACCACTGTTCTTGATATCAAAATCAAGGATTACCCAACACACGCAGCTTCACTGCCTGTTTGCATGATCCCTAACTGTGCAGCGACTCGCCACACTCACTTTACATTGAACGGTAGTGGCCCAGCGGTTCTTACACCACCAAGCTTGGATGATTGGCCAGATGTTACTTTCGAAGTGGGTTCCAACACACGTCGTGTAAATCTTGATGAGATCACTCCAGAAGCAGTTAAAGAGTGGAAAGTAGGCGAAACGATTCTGTTGAACGGTAAAATGTTGACAGGTCGTGATGCAGCGCACAAGAAAATGGTAGAGATGCTAAACAATGGCGAAGAGCTACCAGTTGATCTTAAAGGTCGCTTTATCTACTACGTAGGCCCAGTTGATCCAGTTCGTGATGAAGTTGTAGGCCCTGCTGGCCCAACAACGTCTACACGTATGGATAAATTCACTCGTCAGGTTATCGAAAGCACAGGCCTTCTGGGCATGATTGGTAAGTCTGAGCGTGGTCCTGTTGCAATTGACGCAATTAAAGACAACGAAGCTGTTTACCTAATGGCTGTGGGTGGTGCTGCTTACCTAGTATCTAAAGCGATCACTAACGCAGAGGTGCTTGCATTCCCAGAAATGGGCATGGAAGCGATCTACGAGTTTGAAGTTAAGGATATGCCTGTAACTGTTGCTGTAGATACCTCTGGTGAGTCTGTTCACACTACAGGCCCAGCTAAGTGGAAAGAGATTATTGCTAAACAAGCTTAATCAGCATTTAGCATAGTGATAAAAACGCAGCTACGGCTGCGTTTTTTGTGTCTGAAATATTGGGAATAAACTGCTTTTTGCTAAATAAGATTTCACTATATTAAGTTTTGTTGATCTGTGTTCGTATGTTCTATCTGTTTTATAAATATGCGAAGAAAAAACTGAGCAAGATCAATTTTTGTGCGCTGCAGCAGGAGTAGAGTGTTTGTAAAAGAAGTATTCATTTAGGGGAAAATGAATTATGAAAACTAAAATGATTTCTGCACTTGCTGTGAGCCTTTCTGTATCTCTATCTTCTGTTGCTATCGCTGATGACGAAGCGATGATGCAGGCTGCGGGTAAAGAAATTTTTAACAAGTGCACATCTTGTCACTCTCTAGATACAAGCAAAAATGCTTTCGGTCCTAGTTTGATCGGTGTTTTTGGCCGTAAAGCAGCAGCACTTCCGCGCTTTGCTTACTCTGATGCTCTACGTAACTCAGATATTACTTGGGACGAAGAAAACTTGCGTAAGTGGGTAGCGGGTAACGATCAATTCGTACCAGGCACTCGTATGCGTCACGTTGAGATTACAGATAAAGCTGAGCAGGATTACCTGATCGCTTACCTTAAAACGCTTTAATTAGTTGTTTTAATACCTGCTACAGTTAATCGAGAATGCCGCAAGCCACCACTCCTTGCGGCATTTTTTGTTGGTAAGGCGGCTTTGCTGCTAAGACGCCTCAAGCACTTTCTTCTGCTCTGCTAGGTAGCGAGGCATAGGGCCTGCGTCCTCATATATCTCTTCGCCATCTTCAATTCTGATCACCTTACTTCCTTGAATGTAGGGCATTTTAGCTTCTAACTCATTTAACGCCTCATGTATTAAGGTGGCGACAACATCGTCCTTGGAAAGTTTATACATGCTGGCTAAGGCTTCGAGCTTGACCGAATCGCTCTTATAGATGGAAAGCTGCTCTTCCTTGCGACCGTTAACTTTGCGCGCGCGTCCTTCCCATTCATCAAGTAGTTTAGAAAGACTTTCGTTACCCATAGCTTATCCCCTCCGATAAACAGATCTACTCTTTCAGTGTAGGAGCCTGCTTGGTTATTGCCAGAAAATCGGTGAGAATGGCGAATATAATTATCTTTCCACATCAAAATGATTTTATTGCATCAATCAGTATGCAAAGCAGGTTTATAAATGGCAGTAATTAAGGTTGTAGTAGGTTCGGTATACGGTAATGCGCTTGATGTCGCGGAGATGTGCTCACAAAAGTTAACTGAGCTGCAACACTCAGTAGAACTATTACGTAAGCCGGAAATTGCTCAGGTTGTCATACCGGAAACAGAAGTGATTTTAATCTGTACCTCAACAACAGGGCAGGGTGAAATTCCGCATAACCTACTGTCTTTCTATGACCAGTTACAAGATCAATTACCGCAGATGCCGACGGTTAAATACGGGGTAATCGCTTTAGGTGACAGTTCCTACGATACCTTTGCTGAAGCTGGCTATTTGATGGATAGTTTAATGCAGCAGCTGCAGGCACAAAAAATTGGGGATAACTTAGTGATTGATGCTTGTGAAACCATGGCTCCACTTGAAGAAGCAGAACCATGGTTAATAGAGTGGGTTAAAGGGCTTTAACTGTATTCGACTTCTTGAATCCGCTCTTGGGCGAGTAATAATTCAGTAAACTGTTCCTGTCGGATCGGTTTGCTGAATAAGAAGCCTTGGAGCTGATCGCAGCCCTCTTGTTCCAAAAAGGCCCGTTGAGCAGGTGTTTCAACACCCTCTGCACAGACTTTCAGATCTAGGGTATGACCCAGTAGAATTACTGCTTTGGCAATGGCTTCATCGTCCGGATCACTTGGGATATCCCTCACCAAGGATTGATCAATTTTGACTTTAGTTATGGGCAGTTGCTTTAGGTAACGTAGCGAAGAGTAGCCTGTTCCGAAGTCATCCAAAGCGAGATGAACACCTTGTTGCCTCAACGCTTGGAAAGTCGCCGTTGCTTCCTTTTCATGTTCAAGTAGAAAGGTCTCTAGTATTTCCAGCTCTAACATATCTGCCGGTATTTCGTATTTGTACAGCAGCGTTTGAACTTCTGATGGAAGATCTTGTTTGGTGATCTGGTCACTTGCCAGATTGACTGCTAAACGGAAGTTATTCAGTCCAGCTTTTCTCCAGCGAGAAAGTTGTGCACAGGCTTCTTCTAAAACCCAGTTACCCATCTTTGTTAGTAAGCCAATTTCTTCGGCAATGGATAGGAACTGTCCAGGAGGAATAAGCCCCATCTCAGGGTGTTCCCAACGGATAAGTACTTCAGCACCAATGACTTTTTCTCCGGTCGCATCCATCTGCGGCTGGTAAAAAAGTACAAATTGTTTGTCTGCCACAGCTTTTCGCAATTCAGGCTCTAACCTAATCCACTCTTCAACAGTTTCCGATAGTTCTGGCTGGAAGAATGCGTAGTTATTACGACCTGAATCTTTAGCTTGATTCAGTGCGATATCAGCATTTTTAGTGACCGTATCTGAATCATCACCATGATCAGGGGAGAGCGCGACACCTATACTTGCTGTGGTGAAATAGTCTTTACCATCTAATTGGAAAGGCTGTTCCATTGCTTCGACGATTGCATCGGCAATAGTTGCTGCATCAGCTGCGTGTTCTAACTCTTCAAGTAATATGGCGAATTCATCTCCGCCTATCCGTGCAAGGGTATCACGAGTACTTAATGTTTTATTTAAACGCTCTGTTACTTGCAACAGCAGTTGATCACCATATTTATGACCTAAGCTGTCATTAATGTGCTTAAAGCGGTCTAGATCTAACTGAAGCATGGCAATCTTTTCGTTAGATTCCCTGTGGGTCAGGGCATGTTCTAGTCGAGCGCCAAACAACAAGCGGTTAGGTAGATTCGTTAGCGGATCGTGGTGTGCTAGATGAGAGAGCTTTTCTTCAGAGGCTTTGATATTACTAATATCAGCATTCACACTTACAAAGTGAGTGAGTTTATGCGTCTCTGGATCGTGAACGGCATTAATGCTCACCCAATGAGGCGCTACCTCACCATTTTTGCGGCGGTTCCATATTTCACCTTGCCAGTGACCCTCTTCAGCAAGCGCTGCCCACATGTTTTGGAAGAAATCTTTATCATGTCTTGGTGATTTAAGCAGAGAGGGGCTTTTACCAATCAACTCTTCACGACTGTAACCGCTGAGATCAGAATAGGCGCGATTGACATCAATAATCTTATTATTGCAATCGGCAATCATGATCCCTTCATTGGTGCTCGAAAAGGCGATACCCGCTAAGCGTAACTGTTCGATAGATGCTTTCTCTGGGGTTATATCGAGTAAAACCCCGTTCCAAAGCGAAGGGTCGAGTTTATTGGAAGTATCCGGTAAAGATGAGCCGCGAATCCAACGTAGATCACCATTTCGGTGGAATACACGAAACTCATGTGACCAAGGTAGCTTGTGCTGACTCGTATGAATAATACTTGCCCACAGGCTTGGTTGATCTTCTGGGTGTACCTGTTTCCAGAATTGGCGAAAGTCTTCTGTTGCTTCTTCTGCAGAGACGCCTGAAATTTGTTCTATCCCTTGGCCTATATAGATAAATTCCTGCTTGAGATCGGGCGTTAATCGATATTGGTAAACAACACCCGGCATTGCATTGGTGATGTTTTGTAAAAGGTTCTCGGAATGTTCTAGGAACTGTTGGGCTTTCTGTCTCTTTAGGACAATACCAATTATATTGGCAGCTGCTTCTAAAAGTTGATGATGGAATGCAGTTGGTGTTCTGGTTTTGGGGCTAGAGATTGCAATACTGCCTGCAACATGTTCAGAATCGATACGAATTGGATAGGACCAACAGGCTTTGATTCCTAATTCTTTGCCAACATCCCGGAAACTTTCCCAGCAGTCGGCCTGTTCTATATTAGAAACATAAACAGGGTTACCCGTATACACAGCAGTGCCGCAAGATCCTGCCTCTGGGCTCGGTACTAGACCATTTAGAAGTGCGAGCGATGCTTTAGGAATACTGGGGGCGCAGACAACGGACAGGTGTCGATTACTGCTATTCAGTAGCATTATAGAAGCGATACTATCCGCGACGCAGTTTTCAATAAACTGACAAACCGACGTAAAGATGGAGTCGGGTTGTGCGTCTAAAACGATCTCTTCAAGAACTTGGTTCTGCAAATGCAGAATAGTATTTAGCTCTTCTGCGCTAGTTTGACCCTGGTTTACAGTGTCTTTTTCGGGTGCATCGGTGTGCATTTGTATGTCTTAATTATTCTTATATTTTTTGTTAACTGCACGAGCTGAATAGTACGATTTCTTGTCATTTTTATGCAGAACAGCCTCACCCGACTGCGATGACAATGGAATAGAAACTTATCAAAAAGTAGTTCTTAAGTTTCGTCCAGCTAACTTATTTTTATTACTGAGGCAAATCCATATAAAAATCAGGTAATTTGCCCGGCTCTACTCAAGTGCGCGGCAGTATAACTTACTGTAGTTAAATGAGTTAGTCTTTATATAGAATATTAGTGAATATATTAGTTATACCAGAATGTTCTACTGCTAATCTTTTGATTTATATTAAATTTTCATGTCACGGAAGGTGAGGTTTATGCGAGGTGGTATTACTTTTCTGGTTTTTGGGATGCTGTGTTGCCAGTGCTTTTGTACTTGATCTCCCATCCATAATAGTGAGCCGGAGGGTAAGTTAAGTTCATGGCGTTGATCGGTTGTCGATTTTAATAGGAAACGTCGACTACTGCCTAGCGAGACACTGGCTATCTTCGGGTTGTCACCTAATTCTGGTTCATTATCCCTATGCCAGCCCATACTATCATTACCGTCGCGATACAGGTTTATGAGCACGGCGTTGAAAGAGGTATCTGTGTATTCTTCGACACGCTTCTTTATCTCCGCAACAACAGGATGCCAAGGGTTATCGGCTAAGGTTAAACCGGAATAGGTATAGGTTATGCCAGAATCAGCCATAAAGGCTTGTAAGCGCGGAATAGAAACCCATTTACCAAACATTCGGATCTTGTCTTGTTGCCAAGATACCTCTTCGTATAATGAGGTGTAAAAATACTCGGCTTCGTCTGGATTTATAAATGTAGGATCAAGCCAGCAGTCCAGATCATCGGCAACATAGTTTTTCACATTTAGATCCACTTCAGCACGGCTTCGCTTAACGTATGACTAATATCAATATCATTACTTTTGTGAGGCACACTGTTGCAGGTAACGATATTGGCTTTTATAGCGAGTGCATTAAAGTCTTCATCAGAAAACAGTCCATGCACTCCGATACAAGTGGGGGACTTTAACCCAAGCTGATGCAGGTGGGTAAGGGTTTCTAACATGGTTTTACCGCTCGAAATAATATCATCTACCAGCACGGGGGTATGATCTTTCCAATGTTCGATTTCAGGCGCTGACACTTCGACAGAGTAATCCCCATGACGTACTTTCTCTAATACTTGGAAAGGTGCTTCGGCTAAATGTGCAACTTCGCTCACCCATTGTTCGCTTTCACTATCAGGGCCAATAAGTAGAGGCTTTGCAATATGTTGATTTATCCACTCGGCAATCATGGGGGCTGCATGAACTACGGAGCTTTTTAAACTGTAGATCTCATCTAGGGAGTTGTATCGGTGTAGATGGGGATCCAGTGTGACTAGCCAGTCGAAATGTTCTGAGAGAAGTTGGGCAAAAGGACGTGATGACACTGCTTCCCCCGGATGAAAGGCTTTATCTTGGCGCATATAAGCGAGGTAAGGAGTTACTAACCCGATGCGAGCAGCTCCTAGGGATTTCAGTGTATGGGTTAGAAAAATGAGTTTGAGAATTTTGTCATCGGGATGATGCAAGTTACAAAGCACAATAACGGAACGATGTTGGCACTCGCTTAATACGCGTAGATAGCTTTCGCCGTCAGGGAAATTTCGAAGATCCAACTTTCCGACTTCTGCATTGACCTCAATCGCAAGGGCTTGTGCAAGGTCGTGGTCACTTTCTAAATTGAATAGAATTGGCTGCATTTTATGACGACTCCTTACCAGCAATAATGTGGACAATATCCGAATGATCTTCTAAATAATCGACGGCGTAACTTAGCTCACCCGAGCTTTCCGCATGGATGGTTAGCAGAGGTTGATTAAGATCGATTTTATCACCTAGCTTACAATGCATATCTACTCCTGCTGCTAAGTCGGCTGGAGCACCGGCTAATTTGGCCACTTTAGCGAGCTTACGATTATTAATTTGATCAACGATGCCTGTTGTCTGGGCAATTAATTCATAACGGTAGGGCGCAATTGGTGGTGTTTTAAGACCCCCCTGAGCTTTACAGATCGCCTGAAACTTCTCCCAAGCCGCCCCAGACTCCAAAATCCTAAGGGCTTGTGTATAGCCTTCGCCCTCTGGCAAATCATTGATCAGATCTAACATGGCGCCTGCAACTTCTGCGGCACGCTGCCGTAAGTCTGTGGGCATATCTTTTTGATTTTGCAGTACCAATAAAATATCCCGTGCTTCAAGTGCAGGCCCTATGCCTCTACCTATAGGTTGAGATCCATCGGTCAGTAGCGTATGCACAGTCAGCCCTAGAGTACTAGCTACTGCTTTAAAGCTATCTGCAAGTGCTTGTGCAGACTCTTGGCTTCTTACTTTTGCGGTTTCGCCGACCGGAATATCAATCACAACGTGAGTAGCACCCGCGGCTATTTTTTTTGAGAGCACTGATGCAATCAGTTGGCCTTCACTGTCGATATCTAAAGCACGCTCTACTTGGATTAGTAGATCATCAGAAGGGGAGAGTCGCACTGATCCTCCCCAAGCTAGGCAGCCACCTTCTTGTTCAACTACAGAACGCATCTGCTCTAAGCTCAAGCTGACATTAGTTAAAGTCTCCATGGTATCGGCAGTCCCGGCAGGAGAGGTAATGGCCCGTGAAGATGTTTTAGGCATAGTCAATCCAGCAGCTGCTAGAATTGAAACAATAATGGGGGTTGTACGATTGCCGGGTAACCCGCCCACACAATGTTTATCCACAACTTGTGGCAAGCCCCATTCGATTTGGCTGCCAGAATCGACCATTGCGCGGGTTAGATCGGTGATCTCTCGGATACTTAGTTTGTCTGATCCACAGGCCGTAATAAACGCAGCTAGGTGCACATCGGCATAGCGCCCTGCGACAATATCATCGATGATTTCACGCAGTTGTTCTTGGCTGAGTTCGCTACCAAATACTTTAGCGCGCAGATAGGAGAGGGATTGCACGGGTTTAGGGTGAGATAACCAAACAGAATTCCCCTCTCTCAGCTCCATTCTTTTCCAAGCAGATTCGGAAAAGCCGATCTCACCGGGCATTAAAAGGTTGCTTGTTACCATATTGAGGGTAGCGATCAGGTGTTTTCGTTCCGTCCGAACCATCACCCGAGAGAGGGCAGAAAAACCCTCAGAGCGGCAAACTGGACTATCCTGACGAAGGTAAATCGTGGGTTCTTGATGTGTATCTAACCCAAGTCGACAAGCGCTTAAAGGGGCCATAGGTTCTGACATCTTTGATATTCCCTTTTCCCTGTATCAATTACAGTATATGAGTGATTAAGCGGATGGAAAACCTTGTTGATATAGAACTATGTAATAGCAACTGGATGAGGTGACATGACATGATGGATTTAGCCACAGAAGCTTGTGAAAGCTGCCATAAAGATAGCCAAGCTTTAAATGAGTCAGAAATAGCGATGTTACTGAAGTCGCTGCAAGATTGGGACGTTGTTCACATGGACGGTGTTCCTACGCTGCAACGTAATTTTAAATTCAAAAATTTTGTCGAGGCCTTAGCGTTTACAAACAAGGTAGGGGAGTTAGCAGAAGCTCGAGATCACCACCCAGATATATTAACGGCCTGGGGGCGAGTCCATCTCACCTGGTATACCCATGCTATATCAGGTTTACACCGAAATGATTTCCGCTGCGCAGCTGCTTCTGATCAGTTATTTAACTGAGAGATAAAAATTTATTGTTTTAGGGCAAGATTACTTAATTAGATAATTCCACCAGAGAAATAACTACTGTTAGAATGAAGCTTCACTTTTTCTTGCGGAGCTTTACGTAAATGGAACGTAGATTCAGGCTGGTTTTGGCGTGTCCCGATAGAGTGGGCATTGTGGCGATGGTAAGTAACTTTATCTCTAGCCATGGTGGCTCGATCTCTGACGCTAACCAACATTCTGATAGTACAACCGGCTGGTTCTTTATGCGTGTAGAGATTAGTGCGACAACGCTACCTTTCTCCCTCGAAGAGTTAAAGTCTGCTTTTGCACCGATAGCGCAATCCTTCAATATGGATTGGGATATCACTGACTCCGCTACCCCTAAGCGTGTGATTTTGATGGCAAGCCGAGAAGCACATTGTCTTGCTGATTTACTCTATCGTTATCATGAAGGTGAATTAGACTGTGAGATCCCTTGTGTCATCTCCAACCACGACGATCTACGCAGCATGGTCGAATGGCATAATATTCCTTTCTATCATGTGCCTGTGGATAAAGAGAATAAACAGCCTCACTTTGAGGAAGTGAGCCGTTTAATCCGCGAACACTCTGCGGAAACGGTCGTGCTTGCGCGTTACATGCAGATCTTACCGTCGGACATCTGTGCTGAATATGCTCATCGCATCATTAATATCCACCACAGCTTCTTACCGTCTTTTGCCGGTGCTAAGCCATACCATCAAGCCCATGAGCGTGGTGTAAAACTGATTGGTGCAACCTGTCACTATGTGACTGAAGAGCTAGATGCAGGTCCGATCATTGATCAGGATGTAGTACGCATCAGCCACCGCGATCTGCCAGAAGATATGGTGCGTTTAGGACGTGATGTAGAAAAGACAGTTCTTTCCCGTGGTTTGCGTTGGCACTTGGAAGATAAGATCTTAGTGCAGGGTAATAAAACGGTTGTTTTCAATTAATTATTTTAATTGAGCAAAAATCACAAAAGCTGCTTAGGGGCCATAAGTTGGCTCTTCTCCCTACAAGGAATTAGCCCGTTGAGCATTAACTTATTCTTGTCGGGCTTAACCTTGATCTGATCGCTTGCGAGTTGTCACTGTTAGGTGTACACATAGAGGTAGCCCGGTTGAAAATTCTACCGGTTTACCTTGTTTGGGTGGTTTGGCAGGTCGATGTTTCCAGACCTGTTAAAGCTGCCGGCCATGGAGGAATGGTAATGCTAAGATCCGTAAAAGCTCAGGATTACATGTGTGAAGACTTAATCACCTTTACCCCTGAAACCGATCTTTTTGATGCGATAAATCAGCTACTCGAATACCGAATCACAGGCGCGCCTGTAGTCGATAAAAATGGCAAACTCATTGGCTTAATGTCAGAAGTTGACTGTCTAAAAGCGATCCTGACTTTAACCTACCACGAAGAAGAGATGGGTGGTCTTGTTGGTACTTACATGTCGGAAGAGGTTTACACCATTAATCATGATGCCGACATCATAAAAGTGGCGGAAGAATTTATTAATAACAAACGCCGTCGTTTACCGGTAGTAAAAGATGGTAAACTGATCGGCCAGATTAGTCGTCGAGATGTTCTACGCGCAGTAGAACGTTTTGCACAGGATGGCTAATCACGTTTGATGGTCACAAGCCGCGGCTCATCACTGCGGCTTTTTTGTTTATGGTATTCGGTTAACGAAATGCCAAATCTGTTTAGGTAAGATTACATATTCATGAGTTATGTTTTTTCTGAAACACCTATCTTGCTATACCCATCCTTAGTCAAGGAGGTAGGTGTTGAAGCGGCTGTATTGTTGACGCTCTATCATCAAAGGGTAGAACGTCTCCAAAATGTAACGGATACAGACCAAGCGCCAGAACTTATATTTTCTCGTGAACAATGGCTTGCGTTAGGTGAGTTTTGGGACGAAGAGCGATTGGCTCAATTAACCAGCGAATTAGTCAGTGCAAACATCATTGATGCCGCATTCGCTAATGATGGCCGTGTAAGAATCCGTTTTGTTGTTGAAGAGCAAGTCTCTGAAGCATCGTTTGATGAAGTGCCTGAAGGTGATGTTGAGATTGTAAGCCGGTTACCGGTTATGGAAACGATTCCGACACAGGTTGAAGTACTGCCTGTCGAGGTTGAGCAACTAGAACCGAGGTATGCACAATCTAATTATAACCAGCAAAATCACCCACAAACTCAACCTGAACATGCAGGCTATCCACAGGATCAGTATCCAGAGATGAAGGATACGCCGTACTATCCTGATCAAGCGCCAGCAGTGCAGCCACAGAATATCCCTAACCCTGGTCCTGCTCCGACCTTTGGTGGCAGCATAGGTTGGGCGAGAAAAGCACAGCAGGTTAATAACGGCCGCTCTGATGAGTTACAAGTGTGCTTTAATAAACAAGAGCAGCGTAAAAAACAGCTTCAAGGAATGGAGCTGAATTGGCAACCGTCCGACAATTTTTATGCGTTGCTTCCGCGGCATAATATATCGCCACAATTTGCACAAACATGTTTGGATGAATTTGTGCTTTACTGGTTAGATAAAGACCGTAAAGAAACCAACTGGGATCAGAAATTCCTAGCTTGGGTAAAAAGGGAGTGGATTAACAAGCAAACTAGGGATGGACGTCAACAACGTATAAATAACGAACAACAAGGCAAAGGTTTCAGCCATGAAAACCCCCGCAGAGATACTCGCGAAAAACGACAAAGGGTTACCGCAGCAATCATGGACATCAAGGACACCGACTGGTAACCAAGAGCAGGGAACAAAAACTGCTCAGCGAGAGCTAACAGTCGAAGTCAAAACACTGGTAAATATGATCTTTGCGCGTTTTATGGCGATCTATGGCCATAAATTTAAGAGCTGTTTTGAGACCCAAGACGAAATCCGTATCGCAAAACGCGAATGGGCGCTTAGTCTTGGTGGCTATACCGAACACGAGCTGGTGGCTGCAATTGATTATTGCAAAGAGCATAGCGCGTGGATGCCGACGATCTCTGAATTTTTAGATGTACTGCGCACTCAAACTGGGGATCATGGTTTGCCTGCAACTAAGCACGCTTACGAAGAAGCCTGTCTTAATGCTGATAAAGCTTCTACGCATAAATGGACCCACCCTGCGATCTACCATGCCGGTAAAGCAACGGGGTGGTTTCGTTTACGTACTGAAGATGAAGTCGATGTTTTTCCAGACTTTCGCTACAACTATGATGTAATCAGTCGGAGAGTACGAGCAGGAGAGCAACTCGATCTACCTGTTGCAGTAGCCTTACCTGATAAAAGCGATAACACGTTGTTCGCATTTATCCAAAGCTGGGGTGAAGAGCATAACCTGAAACCTGAAATCGCGAGCAAATGGCTGTTCTACCTGACTAAACCTAAAGGTACGATGGTGCGTAAGCGCTTTCAGCAACAAGCCCAGGTTGAAGCCAATGCGATGGGTATTACGCTACCGGATGATTATCAGTAAGCGTGAGTTGAACGTCTAAGAGAGTAACTTATCAAAACAGCCTTCATGGCTGTTTTTTTATGATTTTTAAATGGGGTTTCTTATGAAGTATGAAAAAGGTGGTTTTCAGATCTACGATGAACGGGAAAAGGTTCAGCTCGAAAGCGTTCAAGCCCTGCTAAAACAATCTTACTGGGCAAATGAGAGAGCTATTGATGTAATACAAACATCGATAGAGAACAGTGTTTGTTTTTCACTCTTTAAAGGTGAAAAACAGATTGGCTTTGCCAGAGTGGTCACCGACTTCGCTTCAGTCGCTTATCTGGCTGATGTCATTATTGATGAGCAATACCGAAGTCAGGGGCTGGGGAAATGGTTAACTGAAATTATGGTTAACGATCCGCGTTGGAAAGATAAATTTAAGTTTCTTGTAACTGATGATGCCCATAGTTTGTATACCCGCCTAGGATTTAGCAGTAGTGAAAAGTTGATGAGCACGAAAGTTTAAAAGAATTCATCTTAATCTGAATAAATCGTCAGTCTTCTTGGACGATTTATAGTCCTACTCAACAATCCAAAAAACAGCTTACCCGTATACATAACTAGTAATCGCTTATGTATATGGAGTATCAAGTTGACTGTTCAAAACTTTCTTTTCCGCTTATTTCTTATTGGCCCTCTATTTTTAACGGGGTGTTCCTCTATCAATATTGAGGCGTACAAGGATAAGGATCCTGAGTTAGTTTTAGAGGAGTTTTTTGATGGTGATCTTACTGCCCATGGTGTAGTAAAGGATTGGTCAGGAAAAGTGATTCGTCATTTCAATGCCGACATCAAAGCTTATTGGCGTGAGGGTGTTGGAGTATTAGAAGAATATTTTGTTTTTGATGATGGTGAAAAACAACGCCGGGTTTGGACGCTGACACCTGATGGTTCGGGAAAATACATTGCTGCGGCTAATGATGTGGTTGGGCCAGCAAATGCTCTGGTCAGTGGCAATGCATTGTTTATGCAATATGTTCTTAGAGCACCTTATAAAGATGGCACTATCGATCTGACTATCGATGATAAGATGTATCTGGTTTCACCTTCCGTGATTGTGAACGAGTCAAAGATGAAGAAATTTGGTATTTCGGTTGGGCAGGTGTTGTTAACGATTGTGAAAAAATAGTCGTGTTTTGTTTTTTTTCGTTGAAAAGATCGGGGCGATTAAATAATGCTTGCCCCGATACTTATCGACTTTATTGCAATAATTCAGTTACGAATACAGTTCTACTTTTTAAGGTACGCAGGTGAAATTTCTTCTGAACGGTGAGTAAATTTCCCTTCTGTACACACAGCTAAAGCACTATTAAATCGTTCTAAAAAGCCCGGGTTGTGTCTTAGAAAATGATGGCCAAAATAGACACCTAAATTGTGGCTGTGAATTACTTTCCTTTTAGTCATCGCTCTCTGTTTGTCAGTCATCGCATGATCCATCGCTTGCTCATTCATCAAAAACGCATCTATCCGTTTATGTATAAGCATGGAGAGCAGTTGTTCACTGTTCGTCGGCGGGTTTCCGGTAACTTTATAACCATTGCTCTGCAGCCAGCTGTGCATGTTTGATCCCAAAAAGCTGGTGGTTACAGCTTTCTGTTTAAACTCTTCAGATTCAGGGTCAAAAGGGGAATCCTTCAGTTGGAAGAACGTCCAGTTCTGGGTTTCTATGGCACCTGAATGTGTTGCATAACTATCACGACTTTTTTTATGGGATGCTGAAAAGAAACCGTCAGCTTTACCTTGTTTTGTAAGCAGTTTTGCTCGATTGAAAGGCCTTGCGTGTATTGCAACCTTTTCGGGCATCGCTTCAAAAGCACAACGGATATTTTCTACTGATGTTCCGGTAATCTTACCGTCAATAACTTCCGTGTAAGGCGGGTAAGGCATTGTGAGTAGATGTACTGAATCGGAATCGAATTGCTCACCCTCAATTGCGTCCATGTTCACATCATCTTGTGCTAAGGCCGGAAGGCTTAATGTGCAGATTAATAAACACGTTTTAACTCGCATATACACACCTATCTATTCGATATGACTACTGATCAGATAAAGGCCGAAACTGAATTAAGTCGCTAACTGCCTCTATGTGGATTCAGTAATAAAATATAGTTGAGAATTTTTAGGTTTGTAGGAATTGGAGGACTTCTTCGGCGCAATCAAACCTTTGAGGGTTAAACCAGAAATTACTGACTTTTACATGGTCAGGCATCTACGTTATTTTAAGGCCGCTTTTTAAAATAGCCCAAAGGAAAGGGATAGATGAACAAGCCTGTGAATAAAATAGAGTCGGACAAGTTTTGGGATGGCGTTGCTGCAAAGTATTCGCAAAAAGCAGTTCCCAATGAAGCGATGTATCAAAAGAAATTAAAGGAAACGCAAAGTTACTTTTCTTCTGATATGCGTGTGGTTGAGTTTGGCTGCGGTACAGGTACGACTGCTATCCATCATGCGCCATTTGTTGGTCATATTGATGCCATAGATATCTCCGAAAATATGTTGGAAATTGGGCGAGAAAGAGCGCAAGAAGCAGGTGTAGGGAATGTCGATTTTCATCTAGGGACATTGAATGATTTCAATGCTGAGACTGAAAGCGTTGATGCGGTTTTGGGCTTAAATGTGATTCATTTGATTCCCAACTGGCAAGCGGTGATAGCTGAAGTCGCTAGAATCTTAAAACCCGGTGGCGTTTTTGTGAGTAGTACCGGTTGTTTGGGCGGTTCTTATATGCGCTTTCTTAAATTGGTTGTACCAGTGGGTAAGTGCTTCGGATTAATGCCTGATCTATTCGTGATCACGGAAGATGAATTGGCCGATGAGATTAAAGCCGCTGGCTTTAGCATTGAGAGCCAATGGCATTACGGCCATAAGGGTATGGAAGTGTTTATTATCGCGCGAAAGAATGCCCTTTAATTACCAAATCAAAGAGCATTCTTTGTCTAATTAGGCTTTGTAATCGGCAGCTTCTAAACCATGCTTTTTTAAGAGCTTGTATAGGTCGGTACGATTTCTTCCCGCTATTTTTGCTGCTTGAGAAACATTGCCTTCGGTAATCTGTAATACCTTTCTGAGATAGCGCTTTTCAAAATCAGCACGAGCGTCGTTAAAGTTCTGGATAACCTGATCCTGATTGACCAAGGCTCGATTAATGGCGCTATCAGAGATGACCGGTGTTGTGCTTAATGCCGTTACCTTCTCGATCACATTCTCTAATTGGCGGACATTACCCGGCCACGCCGATTGGGCTAAAACCTGAAGTGCATCTGAGGAGATATTCTTAACCTTGGGGTTATGCTTCGCTGCTGCTTGCTCAACAAAGTGGCGTGCCAGAGGTGGAATATCTTCAGGTCGTTCTGCAAGCGGAGGTAAGTGAAGATTCACCACGTTAAGACGGTAGAACAGATCCTCACGGAACTGTTGCTCTTGCATCGCTACTTCCAGGTCGCGGTGAGTGGCAGAGATTACGCGTACATCAACAGGAATAGTGTCGGTAGAACCCACAGGTCGAATTTGTCTTTCCTGTAGAACGCGCAAGAGCTTAACTTGAAGGGATAGCGGCATATCGCCAATCTCATCCAGAAACAAAGTTCCGCCGTTGGCTGCTTGGAAAAGACCTTCGTGCTTGCTGACAGCTCCAGTGAATGCGCCTTTGGCGTGACCGAACAGTTCGGACTCCAAAAGTTGCTCTGGTAGCGCACCACAGTTAATCGCAATAAACGGTTTTTTATGGCGTGGGCTTGCTTGATGGATCGCGTTGGCTAATAGTTCTTTACCACTTCCGCTTGGGCCTGTAACGAGCACACTGACATCGGAGCCTGCGATCTGTTCTGCTTCTTGAAGTAAGCTCTCCATAATCGGGCTGCGACAGATAATGTTTTTGCGCCATGTACTATCGGATCGACTTGTACCCGCAAGGGCTGCATTAATTGTTTCTAACAGCTGGTCTCTGTCGATAGGTTTGGTGAGAAAGCCAAAAACGCCTTGTTGAGTTGCCGTTACTGCTTCTGGGATTGAGCCATGAGCCGTAATGATGATGACTGGCAGCTGCGGATAGCGTTGTTGCAGTTGTTGGAAAAGGGCAAGGCCGTCCATACCTTCCATACGAAGGTCAGTGATGACCAGGTCGATCTGATCATCGAGGATCTCGAGAGCTTGTTCAGCGCTCTCCGCACAACTGATTTTAAATCCGCTGGCTTCTAAGCGCATTGAAAGTAGTTTTAGTAGAGATGCATCATCATCTACCAATAAAACGTGAGGGGTCATTCCTGTACCTCACGCTCATTGTTTAGATCGGTTTCAATCTGGGTGAGCGCATCGATTTTAACCTGCAGGTTTCGATTCTCTTCTAACAAATTATCTTGCTCCGCTCGCATCCATAGCAACGCGGTTGCGAACTGGTTACGAATATCTAAGTAACGATCCCCAGGGCAGGATGAGTGAGGGTAGAGCACAATTTTAGAAAAATTACGTTTGGCTTGCTGTAATTGCTCTGTTGAAGAAAGCGGTGTTGATAGAAGTAGAGCTAATAGGGCGCTGTCTTTACTGCGAATAGCTCGCTGCATGATGTTGCTGCGCTGATCAGGCTTTTGTAGAAAGCGGCTTTCAATGCCTTGTAACTGATCAAGTCGTGTTTCGTTGATACGACAGATTGGTTTCTCTGTTACTTCTGGTTCAGGCATAGGTGACTTTGTCGGTACAAATTCACACCCTTGTAGAAACAGTAACAAGATGAGTGGAGCGTATTTAATCATGGGTATTAAGCTCTTTAACTGGCAGGCTGACGCGGAAGCTGACAAAGCTATCCTGATTGCGATGTAAAGTGACGTGGGCACCTAATGAGTCAGCGGCATCTCTAACAATACTCAATCCGATACCGGAGCCTTTAACAGGTCCAATGCGTCGATTTTGGCCTTGGTAGAACGGTGTAAATAGGTGTGGAATATCTTCATCTGGAATGATTGGGCCGTCGTTACCCACTTCTATAACTAGATAGTCTGCTTGTACGTTGGTGCTAACCAGTAAGCGGCCACTGGAGCTTCCATAGAGGGCCGCGTTTGATATCAGGTTGCCGATAATACGGATAAGCATTGCCCGGTCAGTAAACCATTCGATATCTTCTTGTGGCAGCTGCACCAGCATCTTCTTTTGTTCGAGCAATAGCTTAAAAGGCTCAATCGCTTCGTTAATAACCGGCAGTATATGTACTTGATGGAAGTTAACCGGTTCATTCTGATTTAATCGGCTGTAGTCCAAGAGTTGCTCAATCAAAGACTGTAATTGACGTGAGTTTGTCTGCAGCAGATTAGCCACTTCAAGCTGGCTGGTATTAAGATCGCCAATAACCTGTTCTGCTAGAAGATCAGATCCTTCACGCAGCGTGGTCAACGGGGTTTTTAATTCGTGAGACATATGGCGTAAAAAACGCTGCTTCTCGTTTTCTACTTCAGCTAACTGTTCTGTTAGCCAATCAAGCTGCCTATCTAACTCGACTAACTCATCCGGTCCGCCGACTTTGGCACCTATATATTCTTCGCCGGTACCTAGTGCTTGTAACCGCGCGGCAATCCGGTTAACTGGGCGGATAATTTTAAAACTGAAAAATAGGATTAACAGGGCTTCTAAGCCAAGAAGAATAATCGCCAAGGTGCTTAATTTAGTCTGTGTTGTTTGCGCGGTTTCGTTAAGTGCTTGTAAACGTTGATCTAAGACTAAGTCGATCTGTTCGTTAACCACACGCGTGAGGCTGAGTAGTGAATTAGCCTCAATAGGGTGAGCGCGTTCGATACCTTCGAGTAATTCAGTGATCTCGTTAGCTTTATTCTGCTCATTCAGCAGGAAGCTATGGATGACCAGCGCTTGTCTGTATTCCGACAAATACTGATTTAAACGTTCTTGAATTTCAGGTTTAGCTAGAATCTGGTATTGCCTTGCCGAACGGGTAATATCTTCGGCTAATCGTTCGAGTTGTTGGCCTCTACGCGTGACCTCTAAAGCTTGTTGTGCGAGCACACGGCCTTGCGCCGACTGCTCTACAAGAGCATCAGTAGCGTAAAAAATAAGGATGCCGAAAGGTGTTACGACAACCAAAAAGGATAGAAGTACCAGCTGCTTCAATGAGCTGAGTCGCCATGGTTGGCGAGTCGATTTGGCCATTAAACAATCATAGTTAAACAAGTGTATGAGTATTATCCATCAATTATGCCTTAATTGGGTAGTCTCCATTATCTGTGGATAGACGGCTTAAGGATGAGGGTTGGCCGGGATCATCCTGATCACCGGCCATGTTAAAACAGAGCTGGCGGCTATGTTGTGGACATGGATGCTCTGAATCAACTTGTTACCTGTTGGTACTCGACTAACTGAGCTGAGGCTGTCTCGGAATCAGTGGGGCTAGTCTTATACCAACAAGTGAACCCTTTAAACGAATAGCTTCTTAGAAGCTACGTAAGACGTTGTCGCCTTAACTTGTAGTTGAGAGAACTCATCTGGGCTTAGAAAACCATCTTTGTTGGCATCAATTTTATTGAAGCCTTTTACCAACGCTGGAGAAACCTGCGCTTCCTGAGGGCTAACTTTGCCATCTTTGTTTTCATCTAGTTTTTCGAAAATGCTTGTTGCCTTTGGTGCTTCTTGAGTCATCACTTCAGGTTGAACGTCCTTAACAACTTCAGCAGGTTTTGTTTCTTCAGCAAAAGCAATTGTAGAAACACAAAGCATGGACGCTAGAGTAAGTGCTGCAGATTTCATATTTTTCTCCTTAACGAAATAGATCGGGTAATAACAAAAATTTTAAATTCGCTATGGATATATC
The DNA here is from genome assembly GCF_047778095.1 of Neptuniibacter sp. QD48_11. Taxonomy (GTDB): domain Bacteria; phylum Pseudomonadota; class Gammaproteobacteria; order Pseudomonadales; family Balneatricaceae; genus Neptuniibacter. The sequence goes on along the minus strand of NZ_CP180551.1, from coordinate 2,610,046 downwards.
AAGTGATGTGCCAGTTTTTGAAAATTCAATTAAAACAACAGGTTATGTGTATTTTTGTAGATTTTGTCTTGTGGCTGCTAAAAAAAGATCCGAAAAGGACTGATATATGTCGCCAATTAGAGACAGCGGGCTGGTTGTTAATTATTCAAACTTAATAAAATCAATGGGTTATGTGGTTTCTTTTTAGCGACAGTGAGTGAACAAAGTATGTAGTCAGTACTATGTCGGAGCAAATAATTCTGCTCTTGTTGAAACTATCTGATGAGTTTCTGCTCTACCTTTAGAGGGTTAGATACCATTGTCGCTTGATAAAGATAAGAATGTATATAAGCAGGGGAAAGGGCATGAATAAGAACATGTGCTATGTAGCAGTGTTGCTCAGTGGTTTTACTTCTGGCGTATTCGCTGAATCCAGTAAAATCCAGATTGATGCAGGTAAGTTTCAGATGGGTTGTTCACAGGGAGATAATGACTGTGAAAATGATGAAGGAAAGCCCGGAGGCACAGCTGTTCACGTGCCAACTTTCTTGATTGATAAACATGAAGTAACGGTTGCTGAGTATCAAGCATGTATTGATGCTGGGAATTGCCAACGACCAAAAAATCATAAACGAAACCAGTATTGTAATTTGGGGACAGAGGGGCGGGGGAATCATCCGATTAACTGTGTAGATTGGCAGCAGGCTTTAGATTTCTGTAAAGCTAAAGGTGGCCGTTTACCTTTTGAAGCGGAATGGGAAAAAGCCGCGCGGGCAAATACGCTTTCACGCTACCCCTGGGGCCAAGAAGTAAGTTGTAAACATGCCATTCTTGATGACGGAAAAACGATGGGATCGGTCCCTAATGAACCTGACGGTTGCGGTGAAGATCGTACTTGGCCAATAGGTAGTCACGCTGAAAACGCTTATGGCTTACATGATATGCATGGTAATGCCGGTGAATGGACGATGAACTGGTATGCTAAAAACGGTCTTGAACGCTATGTGAATGGAGATCTGATTGGTCCAGATCAGGGACGTCAACGGGTGGTTCGTGGTGGCTCTTGGGATGAGAATAAAGCTAATTTGCGTAGTTCATTCCGAAATGTGAAACCGCCGGTAAGTGGCAGAAGCGTTTATGGATCGATCGGTTTTCGTTGTGCTTATGATGTGAAATAAGCGTAGGTTTATACAAATAAAAAAGCACCGCAGATCAGTGCTTTTTTATTGTCAGTTACTATTAATGGCACGGACTGTGAAGTGCCTTAAGCATATTCGTAATAACTGCATCATATTTAGACTGGTGAGGACGCTTGCTACTTAATACGCGAAGCCCCCAAATATTTGTCATTAGGTATGTTGAAAGGTCTTCGGGGGACTGCTTTCTATCTAACAATCCTTGTTCTTGGGCTTGAATGAGCGCGTTAGTAAAATAGGTTTCTACTTGGCTTAAGTAGCCTCCTACGCGTTCTCTAATCTCATCATCTTCTGTAGCAAGTTCTAGCATGGTATTGACCATCAGGCAGCCTTTACCAAGGCGATCATGTACTAGATCATCGCAGAAACATTTAAAAAACTGCTCGATTCCTTTCAGAGGAGTTTCAGCATTTTCCATTACGCTTGAAACGCGATTAAGACTGCGCGCAGCATAGGTGTCTATAACCTCTAAAAACAAACCCCGTTTGCTTTGAAATGCACCGTAAAGTGATCCTGGTTTTAATTTGGTCGCGTTCACGAGGTCGGTTACCGATGTTGCGCTGTAACCTGTTCTCCAGAAAACATTCATAGCCTTCTCTAAGACATCAGTACGATCAAACTCTGCTGGCCTCGCCATATTTTGCCCTCCTTGTTCTATTCGCTTATTATCATTATTCGATCCGCATCTCGCAATAGTTAATATGATAACCGGTAAATGCTTCTCGTTTCTGCCTTTTTTTGTAGTTTTTTTAATGATCATTACTCTAACAGGTTGTCAGAAAAAGCCTTCAGAATTCAGTTCTGAGGAAGGTCCCCTATTTCGCCGTGGGGTTGTGAACATGACAGACCAAGGGCTCAGCTTTAAGCCCTGTTACGTTAATAAACGCGAATTGATTAATGATCATACCGGTCGATTAGAGCGAAAACTGGATAATTCAATGGAGCCCGCTTTTTATGCGGAGATGAGTGGCTCCCATCTTGCGCCAGGCGAGCCTTGGGAGGTTTATCAGGTACACCTGATTGGTGGTAATCAATCAACCTGTAATTATGAACTTTCAGGTAATGAATTCCGTGCTGCAGGTGAGCGCCCCTTATGGATAGCGGATGTTCGGGATGATGGCATTTATGTTCAAAGGTTCGATCGTTTAAAGCAGCTGATTTTCCCCCTATTCGATCCTATTAAGTTTGGAAGTAGTCTTGAGTGGAGTAGCCAGTTAAAAGGTTTAAAGAACTATAGTCTGAGTTTAAATGTCGAACGTTTACGATGTCAGGATCGTTATGGAATCGAATACGAACATACGGCTCGGATGGTGTTAAATGGTACTGTCTTTGAGGGCTGTGCACGACAAGGCAAGTTAGGCCTAAGAACTCTTCCTGGTTTGTATGGAATAGAGCTACCTGGGTTAAGGTCACAAGGGCGTTATATCTCTTTAGAGTTATCGAGCGATCAGCAAGCGGTTTTAACTCAAGATTATCGTAATCGTCAGCCGTTAATCGTTCAAACTGGCTCTTGGCAGTTGATGAAAAATGGACGAGTTGTTATTCATTTTGTAGATATTGACGGCCGCGAAGATAATGAAATTCTCGTTTTTGAAAAGGATAAAAAGGGCGGTTTATTGTTAAAGGGATATAGTCCTACGTTTGGACATTCGGGGTTTCGGTTAGAAAGAGCCGGCCCCGAACGCCTGTATCGAAAATTTAATCGTTAATCAGAATATCTTTGGCCCGATTGATCTGGGCTGCAAGATAATCGCTACCACCGCGGTCCGGGTGCAGCTTCTGCATTAACTTACGGTGTGCTGCGATAATCTCTTCCTCACTGCTATTAGGTGAAATACCTAAAATATCGAATGCTTCTTGGTGGCTCATCGTCCCATGATGAGAGTGATTGTTAGCATTATCGTTATTCGGGATATCATCTTCGCGCCAACTATCGCCAAAACGTTTATCTAAGTAGGTTGTTAATAAACGAGTCGATTCTCCATCATGTTCACGACAGTATTGCAGTAATTGCATAAACTCTTGCTCACTTAAGTCGCCTAGTTCTTTTCCTTGCAGCGGTCCCTGTTTAACCGTGCCATACATCACCCCTGAATCATGATCTAAACGCATAGACAAAATTTTTGTTTCCACTTTCGAAACGTTGCCTGAGCTCGCTTGGCCCTGTCGTTTTTTATACAGGTAATTTAAGAACGGCAGAAAACGTATGAAGAGAGGGAAAAGTCTGCGGGCGAAGGGCAGTAAACCTGCTGCTACGGCTGCAATCCAGTGAAGGCGCCCCGTCAAAGCCATCAACAGAACGAATGTTGAGGCAATAACTAAAATAATAGCGATAACTGCTCGAGTGCGTGTTGCCGGTTTAAGAGTCTTCAGCCAAAAGAAAACCAGAAAACCTAATCCGGCTAAAACTACTAAGCTAATTGGATTCACATTGTACCTATACTGATGTTTAACAATTCACAATGACTAAGTTGTCTATGTTACCGTAACTGCTCAAGTAGATGTTTTGCTGCGTGCCCTTTATTTTCGATATAGCGTTGAAATGCTGGTTTACCTTGGCTGGCATAGATGGCAACAGCAATCAAAAGTTGCTTTAACAATTCTGAACTATGATGATCGAAGTGGTGATAAGCACCTCCTGATAGATGGGCGATGGCGGTAAACGCTTGCCTAGCGCGGCAGTCAGCACCTTCCTGAAAAATAAAGACAGGCGTTTTGAGTAACCCAAGTTGACCTGCGAGAGAAGTTAACTTGTCGGTACTTTCCTCCTGGCTATCGCCGATAAATATGATCGCTTTCACCTCTTGTTTTCGGGTTTCGTTTATACCTAATTGGAGTACCTTCTGTATTTGGGTATGACCAGCAGCACATGAGACTTTCTCCATAATCTGTCTAAGCTGAACAGGCTGGTTCAGCCATTTACTATGCTGGAACTCTTGATAACCCCGAAAGTAACAAAGCATAACGGCAAGGTTTCCGACTTCGCTGGTGGCTGAAAACATTTGGTTTTGCAGATGGCAGGCATGATCCCATGTCGCTTGACGGCTAGCTGTTGCATCTAATGCAAACAAAATACGACCCTGAGCGTTAGCATTGGCAGGAGCGAGTTCGTTGGCGAGCTGAATAAATTCATCCAGTTCTTTTCTAGAAGAGAGTGTTGTTAGGTCTTTATCTTTCTTCATATGCATGCTGGTTTTACGGTTAAATAATACGTTCAATATCAAATCTGGCTATATCATTAGCTTGATCTAATCCTTAGTAAGAATTATTCCTATTTTCTTCTGTGACTAACGACAGTTTGAATCAGTTCAGTTAAGATCTAGATAAATTTATAAAAGGAGTTTTGTAAGGTGCGTAATGTCATTATAGCCGGTGCAGTTGTAGCAGCCGGTGCTGTTGGCTACATCCTAACCCAACAAGATGGTGGTATTAGTGCCACATCTAAATCCCCATTGGCATATGTGCCTGCCGACACGGTTTTCTTCTCTGGTCAGCTAGAACCGTTTCCGCTTAAAAACTACCTTCAGTCTACGAGCTCTCTTCAGGCAAAAGCACCTCAAGAACTACTAGATGCACTAGATGATGAAACTGATCCGAAAAAACGTTTCTTCACTAGCCTAATCAAAGCTTATTTTGAAGCCGCAGGTTCGCCTGCTGAATTTCAAAAAACATTTGGTTTACCAGATGAATTGAGGATGTATGTCTACGCAGTAGGCTTCATTCCTGTTATTCGTTATGAAGTTACAAATGCTCAAGGTTTATGGGCTGCGTTAGACAAAGCAGAGCAAGATAGTGGTTTTAAACATGAACTGCGCAGTTCTGGCGATCTACAATACCGTGCTTATACGTTAGAAAATAATGAAAAGGGCGAGAAGTTCGAAGTACTTGTAGCCTTTGAAGATGGTTGGGCTACTTGGACCATCAATACGCATGTAAATGATGCTAAAACAATTGATATTGCTTTAGCTCAAGCAGAACCTGCAAAGTCGCTTCAACAGGCTGGTACAGTCGAGCAGATTGCAACGCAACACGGCTTTATTAAGAACTATGTCTCTTATATCGATCATCAGCAGCTAGTGACAGCCTTTACCACTGAAAACGGTAATACATTGGCTAGCATGTTGACTCAAGCGATGACTGCGTCAGGCGAACCTGACGGTTTGGCTGATGTGCGTAATCCTGAATGTCAGTCTGAAATGGCTGCTATTGCGGCTAATTGGCCACGTACTGTAATCGGTGCTCGTAGCGCTGATGATATTCAAATTACACCAGAACGCAGCTTTATGCGTGTTTCAACTGTCGTTGAAAGCAAGAATAAAGTCGTGATGGATGCGTTAACTTCTCTTCAAGGTTATATCCCATCATACCTAAACGATGCACAGGTATTTGGTTTGGGTGTAGGCTTGGATGTCAACAAGCTAGGTACTGGTTTGTCTTCTATTTGGAGCAACATGCTTGAATCTACCTACAAATGTGCGCCATTAGCTGAGATGCAAGCGGGTGTTCAACAGGCTAACCCAGCAGCTTTAGCAATGTTTACGGGTATGGCTCAAGGTGTCAAAGGTATCGGCGCTGCTATTCAGGACTTCAGCTTGAAGACAGAAGGTTTTGCACCGCAACTTGAATCTTTGCAAGGTATTGTTTCTCTTTCTGCTGATAATCCAAAAGTGCTGTTTGATATGGCGAAGTCATTTGCTCCGCCTCTAGCGGCTATTCAGCTACCTCAAGATGGTACTGCTATTGATTTATCTACGATGGTACCGATGCCTCCTGAAGTAAACGTGAAGCCTATGCTAGCGTTGAAGGGTCAGCATTTGGTTATCTTTGCAGGAGAAAGTGGTCAGGCTCTGGCAGATACATTGGGTTCAGAACAGATTTCGGGTAATGGTTTGTTGAATTTCTCAATGGACTATAAAAAGATGCTTACGCCGCTTCTACCGGTTATGGAAATGGCTGCTGATCCAGAACTAACTGAACAGATGGAAACGCTTAAAAATATGGATATGAAAGTTAAATTGGCGTTGAACCTTCAGTCTCAAGGTATTGAATTGAATACTGAGATGGATATTAAAGCACCTTCTCAAAAGTAACTTCAAACCTTTACTTTTAATCTAACTAAAAACCGCTTAGTAGCTTCTACTAAGCGGTTTTTTTTGTTTATCCAGCTAGACTTAGTTTTAAACCATCAAAGTTAGGCCTTTGGATTTTACTGAGTAGATTTTTGAGAGAGTTATGTAGGATGCGGGTATCTCTACAAAAGTTATTAAGTCAAATTTTAATTATCACAGCGGTATCCATTGGGAATCTATATGACTCCGTAAGCGTTGCGTCCACAGAATTACGCACAATCCCACCTCAGTCTGACTTTGATGTCAGCCATAACTATTTTGTGACTTTGTTACAAATGATGCTGGATAATACTGCTTCTGAGTACGGCCAAAGCAATGTGGCACATGTAGTGAGAATGGAGCAAGGTCGAGCTTTTTACGAGTTGAAAAGGGGAAAAATCATAGATGTATATTGGGCGGGCACCTCTATTGATCGAGAAGAAGAGTTCACCGCTATTAGAATTCCCCTTCTAAAGGGGTTACTAGGTTATCGCCTTAGTATTATTCGAGAAGATTCCAAATCTAAGTTTCAAAGCATAAAACATTTAAAGGATCTGAGGAGGTATACTGCTTGCCAAGGAAGACATTGGCCGGACTCTGATATTTTGGAAAGTGCTGGTATTGAGGTCAGAAGAGGGCCAATTTATGAACTTATGTTTGGTCAATTAGCAGCGGGGCGTTGCGATTTTTTTCCCCGTGGAATTCACGAGGGAGGTCCTGAATTAACGGCTCGGCGTGAGAAATATCCTAATCTACGCTTGTTCTCTGACACGATTGTTTATTACCCATTCCCAATGTACTTCTTTGTTCGCAAAGGCAATATCGAGTTAGCAAAACGATTGGAGCTAGGGCTGGAAAGGGCCATTAATTCAGGAGAGTTTGATCAATTACTTGAGAAACATCCTATTACGTCTACGTTATTCCCATTAACTCAGTGGGGTGAAAAAAATATCATCGCGATTAGTAACCCCTTACTTCCTAGAGATACGCCTATTACTAATAGCCGCTATTGGATTAGGCCAGATGACTTAAAGGCCAGACGATAGCGGAGTTGCGACGCTTAATTTACACCCTTAAAGTTTAAAGAGCGTAAACCAAACTATTCAGGCTTTCTCTTACTCACCAATGTAGCGTTTATGCTTCTTTTCTTTAACGTAGCTTATATCCACTAAAACTAGACCATCGATGCAGTAGTTAAAGTCTGGATCTACACCGAAATCTAGGAAACGAACACCGCCTTCAGTGCACAGTTCGCTGTATTGCTTATAAAGTGTTGGGACGTTTACACCCATAAACTCTAATTGCTCTTTTAGGATACTGAAGTCACTTTTGTAATTGTTTCCACAGAAGAGGCTTCTCATATGCTCTTCAGTAACTTCGTCGATTCCATATGGGGAAACGGAGCTAGCGAGGTTCTCACTATCTTCAAAATAATGACTATAAAACCAAACCAACATATCTTTAGCAGCCTTAGGGTAATTATTGCTTAGGCTGACTGGGCCAAACATATAGCGAATTTCGGGGTGTTTGCGAAGATACGCACCAATCCCATACCAGAGATAATCTAAGCTACGTTTTCCCCAATATTTGGGTTGTACAAAACTACGACCGAGTTCGATACCTTGTGAAAAATAGGGCTGCATCTCATCGTTATATTGGAACAGATCGCTGCTGTAGAGCGTCTTTTCAGGTTGTTCTTTCAGCTTAGCTGCTTCTGCCAATCGATAAGCCCCAACAATTTCCAGCTCTTCTTCATCCCAGAGAATGATGTGGCGGTAGTACTGATCATAGTGATCGAGATCTTTTTTTGCGCCAGTGCCTTCACCAACACAGCGGAAGGCAATCTCTCTTAAACGACCAAGTTCATGCATCACTGCAGAATCTTTAATAAAGTCGAATAGATAAATTTTCTTACCGTCGGCGGTTTCACCGAGTAGTTCAGCATCGCGTAGTTCTTGTTTGATGCTTTGGCGATCTTGAGGGTGTGCGATGGTTTTCTCGGTGATAAAAAGAGGTTTCTTATTTTTGGCAATTCTGTAGAGATGCTTTTTAAGCAGCTTGGTTTTTTCTGCTGTGGATACTGGTACGGCATCGATTTGGCTATATGGAATCGCTTCGCCAACTTTTATCTGGATCGTTACTGAGTATTGTTTGAACATCTCACGGGCTAGCATGATGGTAGAGAAGTTCTTATTCAGATAAGAAACGCTATAGAAAAGAGGTGAATTCTTACCCCCAATAAACACCGGTAGGATTGGTGCATTGGCTTTGCGAGCAATACGTAGAAATCCACTGTTCCATTTATCGTCTTTGATGCCTGTAATCCCTGCACGTGAAACTTCACCAGCAGGGAAGACGATTACAGCTTGTTCTTGCCTTAGGGCATCAACAATACCCTCTATGTTCTTTTTACGTGTATTACCATTTAAGTTATCAACAGGCAGGAATAGATTGCTGATAGGGTCAAAGTTCATTAGAACATCGTTAGCGACAATTTTTACATCTCTACGAACCTCACCAACCAGTTTTAGCAGTGATAAACCATCGAGCGCACCAAGTGGGTGATTAGCAATGATTACTACTCGTCCAGATGAGGGAATGTTGGCTCGATCGTGATTACTGATACTGTAACCAAAATTAAAGTAATCCAAGACGCGATCAATAAATTCAAAACCATGGGCATCTTTATTTTTGGCTAAGAAGGTATTGATCTCTTTTTCATGAACCAACTTACGCAGCATATGCAGTGCTGAACGCTTAAAAGGTGTTGGTTTTGTGTCGAAATCAGGAAATTTATTAATGACCGCTTGTTCTATGTTTAGGACAGGCGTTTCTGGCTGGGAAGTATTTTCACGTATGTTCATAACGTAAAAATATAGGGAGGGAGTATGACCAACCTTTGACGATTGCTTTACGATTTTATGACAGGTTGCTAATCGCCACTAGTGTCATTCTCTTTCAAGGCTTTCGTCCAAAGATCACCATCCTCCTGCCTGCGTCCTGGATTTTGGCGACGATTGGGATTATCAGGTTCAAACCTGATTTCGGCTCGTCTGTCCTTGAGTTCTCGTCTGTCTTTCCCTGAACGGGTATTGGAACCGTGTGGATCGTTATCCATGAGAATTCTCTGGTTTAGTTTAAGGAGAAATTCTGGGTAGTTGAATAGAGGAAGAGAGAGAGCTACCCAGAATTCCTAAAGCCTTTAATCTTCAGCTTAGCAAAGAATTTTGATTTTTCGATCAAATGAAAATAATATAACTGTATAAATAAACAGTATTTGTTTTTATGCAACGAAAAATCATTCATTGTGACTGTGATTGCTTTTTTGCTGCGGTTGAGATGAGAGATAACCCAGCACTAAAGCAAATACCTCTGGCGATTGGCGGTGATCCCTCTCGTCGTGGAGTCATCGCAACCTGTAATTATCCCGCCCGTGAATATGGAGTGCGCTCGGCTATGGCGACCGCTCAGGCCCTTAAGTTGTGCCCTGATCTCACCGTCATACATGGCAACATGGATAAGTACCGCGAAGCTTCTCGACAGATTATGGATATCTTTCGAGACTATACCGATATCATTGAACCGTTATCTCTTGATGAAGCTTTCTTGGATGTGACTGGGACTGATCTGTGCCAAGGAAGTGCAACTTATATTGCTGAAGAGATCCGTCAGAGGGTGAAAGAAACGGTTGGTATTACTATCTCTGCAGGCGTTGCCCCGAATAAATTTATTGCCAAAATTGCCAGTGATTGGAATAAGCCTGATGGTTTATATGTCGTCAAACCTGCTCAAATCACAGCATTTCTAGATGACTTATCGGTAGATAAAATTTCCGGTGTAGGCAAGAAAACTGCAGAGAAACTCGGGTCGATGGGTATTTCTACCTGTTTGGATCTTCGAAAACGTTCATTGGCTGAGTTGGTTGAGCGCTTTGGAAAGTTTGGAAAGCGTTTGTTTGAGCTAGCTAGAGGTATTGATGATAGGCCTGTGCAGACCAGCCGTATAAGAAAATCGATCAGTGTTGAGCATACTTATGCAAATGATCTAGGTGATGTAGAAGCTTGCTTAGAAAAGCTACCGACCTTATTAGAGGAGTTAGCTGAAAGGTTTGCAAAGCACGGCAAGGATAAACAAATCACAGGCGTGATTGTTAAAGTTAAATTTTTTGATTTCATCCAAACTACGGCGGAGCATGCCGTCGCAATCCCGGATTTAGCTCATTTTCGCCAACTACTGATTGATGCATTTAATCGGGGAGGGCGACCTGTGCGATTACTCGGTGTCGGATATAAATTAAAACCTTCGCTAGATCAGCAACCTAAGCAATTGAATCTACTCGACCTTGCTTAATTAGACCTTTTGCTTTGATTTAATCCATACTAGGTAACATTATTCAGTAGATGGATATGCCTAAGTACGATATGTCAGATAGTGAAGTAAATATCGATAATTTAAGGATACGTTTAGCCACTTATAGCCATGAATATAGATGTGGAATGGAAGGTTGGGCGCTCCGTTGTTGCCAATTGGCGATGGATGCCTCCGATAAGGGTAACTATGGTGTTGGGGCGCTACTGATAAGTCGAGAAGGCGATATTTTAGCAGAAGCAGGCAATCAAGTTTTCTCTGCAGGTTTTAACTCTTCTGCCCATGCTGAGATGTGTGTGATCGATGAGTTTGAACGCCTCTATCCTGATTATTCCGCTAGATCTGGTTTAATGTTACTGACGTCCTTAGAACCTTGCCCTATGTGTTGTGCCCGAATACTCGCTGCCGGCATTGGTCGAGTAAAGTATCTGGCCATAGACAAAGATGGCGGCATGATGTCGCATTGCGATAAATTGCCTTATGCATGGAAAAACCTATCTGAATTGATTGATATTCAAGAGGTTAAAGCTCTTCCAGAGCTTTCAAAATTAGCCGCTGATATTGCATCCGCGAACATTTCTTTACTACGAAAAAAACTATTAGGGATTATTCGTCCCTGATTCCTGAAATTAGCCATTGCTTTTGCTATACTCGCGCGCTTTTACACGGTCTGGTCAAAAAAGAACCAGTGTCTACCCGAGGTGATAAATGATCCAATTGCTTGTGTCTAAGACACAATCGCTAAAAAGCGACCTACTTTCAGGTTTGACAGTGGCTTTGGCGCTGGTACCTGAAGCTGTAGCTTTTGCGTTTGTAGCTGGTGTTGAGCCATTAGTTGGCTTATATGCAGCGTTTATGGTCGGACTGATTACTGCCACTATTGGTGGTCGACCAGGTATGATTTCTGGGGCTACTGGCGCTTTGGCGGTAGTAATGGTGAGCCTTGTGGCAATGCATGGGGTTGAATATCTCTTTGCCACAGTCGTGCTTATGGGGATCTTCCAGATTCTGGCTGGAATCTTCCGCTTGGGTAAGTTTATCCGCTTGGTTCCTCATCCGGTAATGCTGGGTTTTGTAAATGGCTTAGCAATTGTTATTTTCCTTGCTCAGATGAAACAGTTCCAGTTCACCGATGCAGAGGGTAACTTGCAGTGGTTGCAGGGTGAGCAGATGATGTTAATGCTGGGATTGATTGCCCTGACTATGGCAATAATTCACTTCTTGCCTAAGATTACTCGAATTATTCCTTCCTCGCTTGCTGCGATTGTCACAGTTACACTGTTGGTTATTGGCTTGGATCTAGATGCCCGTACGGTACAAGATGTACTTGCTGATATGACGGGTAACCCAGCTGCAACCATCGCGGGTGGCTTCCCTGAGTTCCATATCCCTATGGTTCCGATCAATTTGGAAACCCTTAAGATTATCGTTCCTTACGCTTTGATCTTAGCTGCAATCGGTCTGATTGAGTCTCTACTAACCTTGACTTTGATCGACGAGATTACAGAAACCCGTGGTCGTGGTAACAAAGAGTGTATTGGCCAAGGTGTTGCTAACGTAGCAACTGGTTTCTTTGGCGGTATGGGCGGTTGTGCAATGATCGGTCAGAGTATGATTAACATCAACTCGGGTGGTTTAGGTCGTGCTTCGGGTATCTCCGCGGCATTATTCCTATTGGCATTTATATTGGTTGGCTCAAGCTTGATCGAAATTATTCCGGTAGCAGCTCTTGTTGGCGTTATGTTTATCGTTGTAATTGGCACTTTTGAGTGGGCTAGTTTGCGTCTATGGGGCAAGATTCCTCGTTCTGATTTGATTGTTGTAATTGCGGTAACAGGCGTGACTGTTTGGCAAGACTTAGCGGTTGCGGTAATTGTTGGTGTGATTATTTCTGCACTAGTATTTGCTTGGAAACACGCAAGTAACATGGCATTTGAAGTACGTGAAGAGTACGACACAAAGGTTTATCTGCCTAACGGCCCGCTATTCTTTGCATCAATTCAGACATTCCGAGATCAGTTTAATCCAAAAATGGATCCACCTGAGGTAATCGTCGATTTTGCTAATTGCCGAGTTATGGATCACTCAGGTATCGAAGCAATTGATTCCTTAGCTGAGCGTTATGAAAAAGCAGGTAAAGAACTTCACCTACGTCACCTAAGCCCAGAATGCCGTGCGCTAATGAAAAAAGCGGGTAGTCTGGTTGAAGTTAATGTGATTGAAGATCCTAAGTATAAGGTTGCCGACGACAGTCTTGCGTAAGCTTAATATGTACATTAAAAAACGCCGGCTTATGTCGGCGTTTTTTTGTTTATATTCTAAATATTGTAAAAAATTACTTACCTTAAAACTATTTAAAACAGTAAGTTGCTGGTTGTTTTTTGATCTATTGTACATCGGTACAATAGGCAGATTTAATATCTGTTACTACGTTGATACATAGGAATTTAAAAATTCTTATTTCGGCGGCTGTTATATTTTGCTAGTTCTCAGTACGCATTGATGGATACCACAATACTTAAAGGGAGTGGTGGTCATGAGTGTAGTTATAGGTTCTGTATCTCAAATATCAGGTAAGGTTGTAGCGATAAGTCCAGATGGTTCGGAGCGAATCCTCGCCTTAGGTGATCCTGTCTATGAAGATGATTTAATCAAAGTTTCACAAGATGGCTCTATTGAAATAGATGTAAATAATGCTGAATCAGTTGCATTAGAGTCAGGGCAAGTTTGGTTAGTGTCGAGTGAAACTTTTTCAGTAATTGAGAATATTGACCCTAGTGAGTACGTAGTAAATCCTGAATTCCTTGATTCAGCGCTAGCTGCAGAAGTCGCAGAAAATGCTGAAGAAGCTGCTGAACTAGCAAGAGAAGAGGCAGCTGCAGCTGAAGCGGCAGGGGAAACGTTCTTTGATCAAGCAAATGCTGACGCCGAAGCTGAAGCTGAAGCTATTCAAGCAGCAATTTTAGCCGGTGTTGACCCTACTGAAGTAGGCGAAGCAACTGCCGCAGGAGGTGAGCCTGCTGCAGGTGGCGATGGTGGAAATGAAGGTTCTTCTACTGTAAACATTACCCGTACAGCTGAAGAAGTTGATCCCACCGCTGGTTACGACACTATAGGTATTGAAGATACTTTTGAGGATCCTGTAGAGGAAGAACTCCAGCCAATCATCACTCCAAATAATATCCCGGTGATTACTGTTAATGAATTGGGTATTGATGGGTCTGATGATGTAGTTAATGAGGCAGGCTTGCCAGAAGGTAGGAATCCTGAAGATAATACTGAATTTGCTTTCGGAAGTTTTACAATCAGTGATGCTGATGGCCTGTTTGGGATTCAGAGTGTAACAATTAATGGTGCTACTACTCCAATTGGTGAGCTGGTAGGCAGTAGCTTTGATGGCGATTATGGCGTAATGACCATAACTGCTTATGACTCTAATACAGGTATAGGTTCATATCAGTATGAATTAACGAGTCCTGTCACTACAGATCCATCTGTTAATGATGGCGCAAATACCGAACTAAATAAAGATACTTTCAGCTTTACCGTGTCTGATGGCATGAATACATCAGCCCCTTCCGCAGTAACAATAGATATTATCGATGATGTACCTGATTCCGAGGTTGTATCTGATAGAGAGCCTGAACTGGTTATGCTTGATGAATCACCACTTCCAGAAGAGGGGGATGGTATTCATGAGGTTAGTGTTGATTTCAGCGCTGCTTTCGTAGCCCCAACCCAATATGGGGCTGATGGTCCTGGCTCAGTTAGCTACGCATTAGTATTAACTGGAGCAAATGTTGGAACTGGTTTGTTTGCGTTGGGAGAAGATGGACAGCAAGGCGCTGAAATTGTACTGAATATGGAAGGTGCCAACGTTGTTGGTACCAGCGGTAGTGGGACAGAAGACGATCCGTTGATCACTCATTTCACAATAAGTGTGGATAATGACTTTGATTCAGAAAACTTCGGAACAGTTACTTTTACACTTGAGAATAATATCTGGCATTCAGATAAAGATGAACACGATGAAGCTGAAACTCTGAATGTACATGGCTCTTATTTCGATGAAGAGCAAGAGGAGATCCTGAATAGTTTAGTGCTGGAACAAACTATCACCGATGCTGATGGAGATATAGATAGTGCTTCAGTTGATATTGGTAGTGGTACTTTCTCCATAGAAGATGATGGCCCAACGGCACAACTTCGTACCCCAGATGAAGGCGAGCAGCCAGCGACCTTAGTACTGGATGAAAGTGCATTGCCAGAAGATGGCGATGGCATCAACACCGTGACAGAAGACTTCTCGGTGTACTTCGTTACGGACTCTGAAGGTGATGACGAGACTGGGGATCTGGATGTTGATTACGGTACAGACGGTCCGGGTTCAGTGACTTACAGCTTGGCATTGTCTGCAGCAGGTCTTGCGACTCAACTGTATGCACTGGATCCGAGCGATACCGAGACAGTAGATGATCCCTACGGTCAGGGTGATGAAATTCTGTTGTTCATGAATGAAGAAACGGGCGTGGTTGAGGGTAAAACCTCTGCTGAGTCGGAGACTGTTTACTTCAGTATCAGTGTGGATGAAAACAGCGGTGAGGTGACTTTCGAGCGTTATGAAAACATCTGGCATGACAATACTGGCGACCATGATGATCCGGAATCGTTGCAACTGGATGAATTGGCAACCCTAAAATTAACTCAGACGGTTGAAGATGCAGACGGCGATGAAAGCGCTGTCTCAATCAACTTGATAGGTAGTGACAGCGATGGCGATGCAGTAACCAGCTTCACTATTGAAGATGATGGCCCAGTCGGATCAGGTAGTAGTAATGATGCTTCATACACCGGTAATGTTCTGGTCGATGCCGGCACAGATGGCGCGACAGTCGCTTGGAGTGGAAGCACTTCAAACGGCACCTTCAGTGGAAATGAAGAGGGTGGCTACAGCTATTCATCTACAGTGGATGATGCAGACTACGCAGCTGGAACGATCTTATATGATACTGTTTCCTACACCATTACCGATGCAGATGGTGATACCACAAGTGGATCGTTGACCTTCACCTACGAGGTTCAAAATCTGGAACCGGAAATCTCAGTATCGGGTGAATCCACCTCACTACTACTAGACGAATCCATTGGTGAAGACATTAATGATGAGAATGCAGAAGATGATGATGCAGGTGAAAGCGATCCATTTATTGGCAGTGTGAGTGCAAATCTTGCTCCGCTATTCAGCTACACCATTGATGATTATGGTAACCAGAGCGATCCGGGCAGTGCGACAGCCAGTGAATCCTACGGTCTGAGCTTAACAACCGAAAGTGAAGATGGCTTTGTTGAGACTACACTCCAACGTTCCTCTGATGATGAAACGGTTTATTTGTATCAGGGCGAAGACGGCATTGTTTATGGCGTTACCTTAGATGGTGAAGGTGAAATTGATGCCACCGTACTCTCGATTGAAGTGGACAGCGACACAGCCACTCTGACGGTTAACCAGTATGTGGCGGTAGAGCATGGAGATGCTGAAGACCATGATGATTCGGTTAGCCTGAACTTGGTTGAAGACACGGATCTACTGGAAGTTACTTATCTTGCGTCCTATTCAGACGAAGATGGCTCCCCAGCCTCAGCCGATACGGCCTTTACTCTGGCGAGTGTGGATGTGGGCAATATCAGTATCGAAGATGATGGCCCAACGGCTCAGCTTCGTACTCCAGATGAAGGCGAGCAGCCAGCGACCTTAGTACTGGATGAAAGTGCATTGCCAGAAGATGGCGATGGCATCAACACCGTGACAGAAGACTTCTCGGTGTACTTCGTTACGGACTCTGAAGGTGATGACGAGACTGGGGATCTGGATGTTGATTACGGTACAGACGGTCCGGGTTCAGTGACTTACAGCTTGGCATTGTCTGCAGCAGGTCTTGCGACTCAACTGTATGCACTGGATCCGAGCGATACCGAGACAGTAGATGATCCCTACGGTCAGGGTGATGAAATTCTGTTGTTCATGAATGAAGAAACGGGCGTGGTTGAGGGTAAAACCTCTGCTGAGTCGGAGACTGTTTACTTCAGTATCAGTGTGGATGAAAACAGCGGTGAGGTGACTTTCGAGCGTTATGAAAACATCTGGCATGACAATACCGGTGATCATGATGATCCGGAATCGTTGCAACTGGATGAATTGGCAACCCTAAAATTAACTCAGACGGTTGAAGATGCAGACGGCGATGAAAGCGCTGTCTCAATCAACTTGATAGGTAGTGACAGCGATGGCGATGCAGTAACCAGCTTCACTATTGAAGATGATGGCCCAGTCGGATCAGGTAGTAGTAATGATGCTTCATACACCGGTAATGTTCTGGTCGATGCCGGCACAGATGGCGCGACAGTCGCTTGGAGTGGAAGCACTTCAAACGGCACCTTCAGTGGAAATGAAGAGGGTGGCTACAGCTATTCATCTACAGTGGATGATGCAGACTACGCAGCTGGAACGATCTTATATGATACTGTTTCCTACACCATTACCGATGCAGATGGTGATACCACAAGTGGATCGTTGACCTTCACCTACGAGGTTCAAAATCTGGAACCGGAAATCTCAGTATCGGGTGAATCCACCTCACTACTACTAGACGAATCCATTGGTGAAGACATTAATGATGAGAATGCAGAAGATGATGATGCAGGTGAAAGCGATCCATTTATTGGCAGTGTGAGTGCAAATCTTGCTCCGCTATTCAGCTACACCATTGATGATTATGGTAACCAGAGCGATCCGGGCAGTGCGACAGCCAGTGAATCCTACGGTCTGAGCTTAACAACCGAAAGTGAAGATGGCTTTGTTGAGACTACACTCCAACGTTCCTCTGATGATGAAACGGTTTATTTGTATCAGGGCGAAGACGGCATTGTTTATGGCGTTACCTTAGATGGTGAAGGTGAAATTGATGCCACCGTACTCTCGATTGAAGTGGACAGCGACACAGCCACTCTGACGGTTAACCAGTATGTGGCGGTAGAGCATGGAGATGCTGAAGACCATGATGATTCGGTTAGCCTGAACTTGGTTGAAGACACGGATCTACTGGAAGTTACTTATCTTGCGTCCTATTCAGACGAAGATGGCTCCCCAGCCTCAGCCGATACGGCCTTTACTCTGGCGAGTGTGGATGTGGGCAATATCAGTATCGAAGATGATGGCCCAACGGCTCAGCTTCGTACTCCAGATGAAGGCGAGCAGCCAGCGACCTTAGTACTGGATGAAAGTGCATTGCCAGAAGATGGCGATGGCATCAACACCGTGACAGAAGACTTCTCGGTGTACTTCGTTACGGACTCTGAAGGTGATGACGAGACTGGGGATCTGGATGTTGATTACGGTACAGACGGTCCGGGTTCAGTGACTTACAGCTTGGCATTGTCTGCAGCAGGTCTTGCGACTCAACTGTATGCACTGGATCCGAGCGATACCGAGACAGTAGATGATCCCTACGGTCAGGGTGATGAAATTCTGTTGTTCATGAATGAAGAAACGGGCGTGGTTGAGGGTAAAACCTCTGCTGAGTCGGAGACTGTTTACTTCAGTATCAGTGTGGATGAAAACAGCGGTGAGGTGACTTTCGAGCGTTATGAAAACATCTGGCATGACAATACTGGCGACCATGATGATCCGGAATCGTTGCAACTGGATGAATTGGCAACCCTAAAATTAACTCAGACGGTTGAAGATGCAGACGGCGATGAAAGCGCTGTCTCAATCAACTTGATAGGTAGTGACAGCGATGGCGATGCAGTAACCAGCTTCACTATTGAAGATGATGGCCCAGTCGGATCAGGTAGTAGTAATGATGCTTCATACACCGGTAATGTTCTGGTCGATGCCGGCACAGATGGCGCGACAGTCGCTTGGAGTGGAAGCACTTCAAACGGCACCTTCAGTGGAAATGAAGAGGGTGGCTACAGCTATTCATCTACAGTGGATGATGCAGACTACGCAGCTGGAACGATCTTATATGATACTGTTTCCTACACCATTACCGATGCAGATGGTGATACCACAAGTGGATCGTTGACCTTCACCTACGAGGTTCAAAATCTGGAACCGGAAATCTCAGTATCGGGTGAATCCACCTCACTACTACTAGACGAATCCATTGGTGAAGACATTAATGATGAGAATGCAGAAGATGATGATGCAGGTGAAAGCGATCCATTTATTGGCAGTGTGAGTGCAAATCTTGCTCCGCTATTCAGCTACACCATTGATGATTATGGTAACCAGAGCGATCCGGGCAGTGCGACAGCCAGTGAATCCTACGGTCTGAGCTTAACAACCGAAAGTGAAGATGGCTTTGTTGAGACTACACTCCAACGTTCCTCTGATGATGAAACGGTTTATTTGTATCAGGGCGAAGACGGCATTGTTTATGGCGTTACCTTAGATGGTGAAGGTGAAATTGATGCCACCGTACTCTCGATTGAAGTGGACAGCGACACAGCCACTCTGACGGTTAACCAGTATGTGGCGGTAGAGCATGGAGATGCTGAAGACCATGATGATTCGGTTAGCCTGAACTTGGTTGAAGACACGGATCTACTGGAAGTTACTTATCTTGCGTCCTATTCAGACGAAGATGGCTCCCCAGCCTCAGCCGATACGGCCTTTACTCTGGCGAGTGTGGATGTGGGCAATATCAGTATCGAAGATGATGGCCCAACGGCTCAGCTTCGTACTCCAGATGAAGGCGAGCAGCCAGCGACCTTAGTACTGGATGAAAGTGCATTGCCAGAAGATGGCGATGGCATCAACACCGTGACAGAAGACTTCTCGGTGTACTTCGTTACGGACTCTGAAGGTGATGACGAGACTGGGGATCTGGATGTTGATTACGGTACAGACGGTCCGGGTTCAGTGACTTACAGCTTGGCATTGTCTGCAGCAGGTCTTGCGACTCAACTGTATGCACTGGATCCGAGCGATACCGAGACAGTAGATGATCCCTACGGTCAGGGTGATGAAATTCTGTTGTTCATGAATGAAGAAACGGGCGTGGTTGAGGGTAAAACCTCTGCTGAGTCGGAGACTGTTTACTTCAGTATCAGTGTGGATGAAAACAGCGGTGAGGTGACTTTCGAGCGTTATGAAAACATCTGGCATGACAATACTGGCGACCATGATGATCCGGAATCGTTGCAACTGGATGAATTGGCAACCCTAAAATTAACTCAGACGGTTGAAGATGCAGACGGCGATGAAAGCGCTGTCTCAATCAACTTGATAGGTAGTGACAGCGATGGCGATGCAGTAACCAGCTTCACTATTGAAGATGATGGCCCAGTCGGATCAGGTAGTAGTAATGATGCTTCATACACCGGTAATGTTCTGGTCGATGCCGGCACAGATGGCGCGACAGTCGCTTGGAGTGGAAGCACTTCAAACGGCACCTTCAGTGGAAATGAAGAGGGTGGCTACAGCTATTCATCTACAGTGGATGATGCAGACTACGCAGCTGGAACGATCTTATATGATACTGTTTCCTACACCATTACCGATGCAGATGGTGATACCACAAGTGGATCGTTGACCTTCACCTACGAGGTTCAAAATCTGGAACCGGAAATCTCAGTATCGGGTGAATCCACCTCACTACTACTAGACGAATCCATTGGTGAAGACATTAATGATGAGAATGCAGAAGATGATGATGCAGGTGAAAGCGATCCATTTATTGGCAGTGTGAGTGCAAATCTTGCTCCGCTATTCAGCTACACCATTGATGATTATGGTAACCAGAGCGATCCGGGCAGTGCGACAGCCAGTGAATCCTACGGTCTGAGCTTAACA
Source organism: Neptuniibacter sp. QD48_11 (assembly GCF_047778095.1). Lineage (GTDB taxonomy): Bacteria > Pseudomonadota > Gammaproteobacteria > Pseudomonadales > Balneatricaceae > Neptuniibacter. The sequence goes on along the minus strand of NZ_CP180551.1, from coordinate 2,589,536 downwards.
ACCGAAAGTGAAGATGGCTTTGTTGAGACTACACTCCAACGTTCCTCTGATGATGAAACGGTTTATTTGTATCAGGGCGAAGACGGCATTGTTTATGGCGTTACCTTAGATGGTGAAGGTGAAATTGATGCCACCGTACTCTCGATTGAAGTGGACAGCGACACAGCCACTCTGACGGTTAACCAGTATGTGGCGGTAGAGCATGGAGATGCTGAAGACCATGATGATTCGGTTAGCCTGAACTTGGTTGAAGACACGGATCTACTGGAAGTTACTTATCTTGCGTCCTATTCAGACGAAGATGGCTCCCCAGCCTCAGCCGATACGGCCTTTACTCTGGCGAGTGTGGATGTGGGCAATATCAGTATCGAAGATGATGGCCCAACGGCTCAGCTTCGTACTCCAGATGAAGGCGAGCAGCCAGCGACCTTAGTACTGGATGAAAGTGCATTGCCAGAAGATGGCGATGGCATCAACACCGTGACAGAAGACTTCTCGGTGTACTTCGTTACGGACTCTGAAGGTGATGACGAGACTGGGGATCTGGATGTTGATTACGGTACAGACGGTCCGGGTTCAGTGACTTACAGCTTGGCATTGTCTGCAGCAGGTCTTGCGACTCAACTGTATGCACTGGATCCGAGCGATACCGAGACAGTAGATGATCCCTACGGTCAGGGTGATGAAATTCTGTTGTTCATGAATGAAGAAACGGGCGTGGTTGAGGGTAAAACCTCTGCTGAGTCGGAGACTGTTTACTTCAGTATCAGTGTGGATGAAAACAGCGGTGAGGTGACTTTCGAGCGTTATGAAAACATCTGGCATGACAATACCGGTGATCATGATGATCCGGAATCGTTGCAACTGGATGAATTGGCAACCCTAAAATTAACTCAGACGGTTGAAGATGCAGACGGTGATGAAAGCGCTGTATCCATCAACTTAGTGGGAAGTGATAGTGATGGGGATGCAGTAACCAGCTTCACCATTGAAGATGATGGCCCAAGTGAATTCCACCCAGATAAAGCACACGTAATTCTGGATGTATCTTCTGATGTATTTACCCCGCAGGAGATCACTCAGACACTTAACTTTAATCCAGGGACGGATGGGTTGGGGGATTTGACCTTCAGTATTCAAGATGGGCAGTTATTTAAAGATTCTGAGGGTAATCAGCTATTCCTCGATAATAAAGAACTATATCTCTACTACGGTGAAAATGAAGGCGAGTTGATTGCAAGAACTTCGGATGCAGATGGTGCAGTAGAGGCATTTACTGCAACTATAGACGCTGAGGGCAATGTCAATGTTACTATTTTCAGCGGCCAGTTTATTTCCAATGTCGAGATTACCACAGTGACTGACCTCTCTGGTGTTGGCGGTGGTAACGTACCGTTTAAAGGTCTGAATATAGGAAGTAGTAATACGCCAGACCCAGATGGTTCAGATGATGTATTGGTAAGTTCTGAAATCCTACCTCTTGGAGATGCTGACTCTGGTACTGTGAACAGTAATAGCTCTGTACTGGGTGTAGGTACCGGTAATGAGGTGTCTGATGGAGAGATCATTCGTTATGACCTAGTAACCGATCTGTCGATTAATGATCAGCAGAATCAGGAAAGTTATTCCTTTAGCGGATACCAAGATACCTTTGTCTTTAAACAGCAGGTACAGATAACAGGCGGCTCTAAGGATGCTGACTTCATCTTGCGTATTTATAATGAAGAGAATCTCGCTTCGGGAAGTCAAAATAACTCTAAAGTCCAAGGCTGGACTGACCCGCTAACTACTTCAATGCTTGTCTTAACTATGGCAGAGGTGCGTATTTATAACGATTTAAACCAGTTGCAAGATAATACGGCATATGTCACTGATAATGGTGATGGGTCAGTGACCGTGCATGATCTGCAAAATGGTTGGTGGTTTGAGATTGTGAGCCTTGATGAATTTAATGAACCTGAGGCATTTAACGCGGTTGAGATTGAAGCTATAGAATATGACACTCTTGATGCGGAGGATGATGTCACTAGCTTTAAACTTGCTCAGTTTACCTTTGGACAGGATTCAGATATTGAACCGGTCAACTTTAAGCTTCCGGTTGAAGGTATTGATGCCGACGGTGATACTGTTACGAGTGCTGTAGATATCACAGTGTACCCAGATACTCAGAGTGTGGTTGGCACCTCCGGTGCTGATGAGCTGGTTGGTACTGATCAGGGCGATTATCTCTTTGGTTACGAAGGTAACGATATCCTGACCGGTGGTTTGGGTGACGATGTCTTTATGTGGCTGGATGGGGATGCTGATGGTGGTACCGATACAGTGATTGACTTTACCTATGATCTTGTCGATCCAGCCGCTGAGAATGATGTGCTAAACCTTGCTGATATGCTTGATCCTACAGGCGTTCTGGACTTTACAGGTGGCACAGATAATATCGATGATTACCTCAAGGCAACGTTTGATAATGTTGAAGGAACTACAACGTTGGAAGTTTATCTGGGAGGAGATGCTAACAGTGGTGGCTCCGTTGATCAGACAATCATCGTTAATGGTGATTTGCAAACAAGTTTGGAGACGTTGCTAGCTAACGGAAATATCGATGTTGACCAGTAATTCGCTTACATAAAAGCGTAGGTATTAAAAGCACCCCGTTTAGGGGTGCTTTTTTAATTTATGATAGAGCTGATCCGCTGAATGAAATACCTTCCCAACCTGTTTTCATGAAGTTACGAATATTTCCATGATCATCGCCTTCGGGTGTATTTAATACGTCCTGATAAAAACGGCCGAAGCAGCGTAACGTTTGTTCTTTGTCTAAATTGTTTAATTGTGCAAATGCAAAGATCTTACAGCTCCCTTCATTTTGCCCGACCTCATTCTGAACATCGCCATTAGAGAAAGCTGTCGGCGAAAATTCATAGTTATCTGAGATCACTTGCATAGTGTCTTCAAAATCAAGTTCAGGGTTGTTACCCAGTTGCTGAAGAAATTCATTTAGGGTCATTTTTATGCCTTCTAATTCAAGTGTTATCTGCAGTTGGATATTAGAGTGCTGTTTAATTTTTGCAATAGTTTGATCTCAATCAGCCTTGCTTGATCTTTATCCATTCACGAATAACGGAACTGGCGATTTGATTTACACTGAAAGTGCCAAGGTTAGAAAATCCTTTAGGCAAGGGTGTACAAGAATGTACTTAGGTTTCAATGAGGAAGAGGTGTTTAGCCATGTTAACTTATCAAGAGTGTTTGGAAATGAGCGGCCTATCTGCATCTGAAGTAGACGCGATTGCTGAGCATGAACATGTTGACCCTATCATCGCTATGGCGATGGGTAACTATTTGGTAGAACACCAAGGTGAGAAGCTTATTAAGCGTATTATTTTGGATGACATCACTAAGGCTGAAAGGAAAGGTGATGATGAACATGCAGCTTTGCTACGTAGAGTTATGGAGCACTTTATAGCTACTCATCCAGATGCTGGTCTCTGAGGCATTAACAAATAGATAAAGGGCCGGAAGGCCCTTTATTTTTGTGAACTATAAGCGACTTTCGGTTAATAGTATGGTCAATAGCGTTTGGCTGTTTTCAGCTGCGTCGTGTCCTAATGGTGTTAAATAACCGCCGTCGGTTTGCGTGACTAAACCTTTATCAAATAGGCGCTGTGTGGCTGCGATAATTTCTGGTTTAGCGGAGGAGTGAACTTTAATACCTTCTTGCGTTGTATCGAGGTTAAACATATTTAATACGTTCAATTCTTGCATGATCTCTTCGTTATACGGCATATCTGCTCCTGAAAAAAATCGTCGGTATTTAAGGTGTGTTAGCCAAGTGTTGATGTTTAGCAAAAGACCTTATCCAACAGCATAGACCTTCTTGCTTTGAAATATAACCCATTAATTTCTATGAGAAAGAAATTATGCTGTTCGGACGTTTTTGATAATTGATCCGGTTTGAAGAGGAAGGCGGTTTTAAAAGGAGAATGAATTTTTATAACTGCAATAAAAAAAGGGGCAGAAAATCTGCCCCTTATCGAATTACTTAATGCGCATACCAGGTTGTGCACCTTCGTCTGGGTTGAGGATCCACAGATCTTCGCCACCTGGACCTGCAGCGAGAACCATACCCTCGGAAACACCGAACTTCATTTTTCTTGGTGCAAGGTTAGCGACCATGACGGTTAGCTTACCTTCTAGATCTTCAGGTGCATATGCGGACTTAATGCCTGCAAAGACATTACGTGTTTCACCGCCTAGATCTAGTGTGAGCTGTAGAAGCTTGTTCGCGCCTTTTACATGTTCAGCTTTGGCAATGCGCACAACACGAAGATCGACTTTAGCAAAGTCTGGGAACTCAATTGTATCGGCAATTGGCTCATCAGCTAATGGACCTTTATCTGCTTTGGCGCTTTGCTCAGTCGCAGCAGCAAGTGCGGCCAAGACTTCTTTAGTCTCTTCGATAATTGCGTTTACTTTCTCTTCTTCAACACGCTGCATCAACGGTTTGAACTTATTGATCTTATGGCTAAGTAGAGGCTCTTTAATAGTATTCCACGCCATGTTCTCAACATTTAGGAAAGCTTGTGCCTCTTCAGCTACTTGTGGAAGTACTGGTGCTAGGTAAGTCAGAATGACCCGGAATAGGTTGATGCCCATAGAGCAGCAATCTTGAACCGCTTGTTCCTGACCTTCTTGTTTAGCAAGTACCCAAGGTTCTGCGTTATCGATGTATTGGTTAGCTTTATCAGCAAGCGCCATTATTTCACGCATCGCTTTACCGAATTCGCGGTTCTCGTATGCCTTAGCGATACTTTCACCTGCAGCTACAGCGTCTTGATATAGCGCTGGCTCAGATAGCGCTGGTGCCATTTCACCATCGAACTTCTTCTTGATAAAGCCTGCACAGCGAGAAGCGATGTTGATAACTTTGTTGACCAAGTCTGCGTTTACACGCATACGGAAGTCTTCAAGGTTAAGGTCGATATCATCGATGCCTGAGCTTAACTTAGCGGCAAAGTAGTAACGTAGGTATTCAGGGCGGAGATGCTTAAGGTAAGTCTCAGCCATGATGAACGTGCCGCGAGACTTAGACATCTTTTGACCATCAACGGTTAAGAATCCGTGACAGAAAACTCCTGTTGGCTTACGGAAACCTGCACCTTCTAGCATTGCTGGCCAGAATAGGGTGTGGAAGTAAGCGATATCTTTGCCGATAAAGTGGTATAGCTCAGTTTCTGAAGACTCAGACCAGTACTCATCAAAGTCGACACCGTTCTTATCACACCAGTTTTTAAAGCTGGCCATGTAACCGATAGGTGCATCAAGCCATACGTAGAAGTATTTGCCTGGAGCGTCTGGTATTTCGAAACCCCAGTAAGGTGCATCACGGGAAATATCCCAGTTTTGTAAGCCGGACTCGAACCACTCATTCAGTTTATGAATCATCTGTTCCTGAACGTGGTTGTCTACCCAGTTACGTAAGAACGATTCGAAATCACCTAGTTTGAAGAAGTAGTGTTCGGACTCTTTTTCAATTGGTTTCGCACCAGAAACAGCGGAGTATGCATTTTTCAATTCAACAGGGCTGTAGGTGGCACCACATTTTTCACAGGAATCGCCATACTGATCTGGTTCGCCGCACTTAGGGCAATCACCCTTAACGAAACGATCAGGAAGAAACATCTCTTTTTCTGGGTCATACGCCTGAGTGATGGTCTTTTTGGCAATATGACCGCCATCACGTAAAGCCGTGTAGATCTTCGAGGAGAAATGTTGGTTTTCAGGTGAATGGGTAGAGTGATAGTTATCAAAACCAACCATAAAGCCAGAGAAGTCACGCTGGTGCTCTTCGCTTACTTTATCGATCAATTCTTGCGGTGAAATACCCATCTGATCCGCTTTAAGCATAATTGGCGTGCCGTGAGCATCATCAGCACAAACATATGTACATTGATGGCCACGTTGCTTCTGGAAGCGAACCCAGATATCAGTCTGGATATATTCCACCAAATGACCAAGATGGATAGGGCCATTAGCATACGGAAGGGCGCTTGTTACAAGAATTTTGCGTTTGCTGTCAGTCATGATCTGCCTGAAAACCTAAAATCATTAAAAAAATAGACCGCAGATTCTACGCGTTTTGGATGATTTTATGAACAGTTAAAGTTCTGTTAACTGTAGAAGGAGTGTTTTTTAAGAATAGTCGAAAATTCGTGGAGATTTACTTGCTCGAAGCATTGAAATAAATACTTGTGAACAATAATTTTCCGCTAACAATGAACCACATTAAAACATCAGGCTACAAGCTGTGTTGTTGAAATGAATATAGCCCTACAAAAATTAGGAAAAGTGATCATACTTAAGTAAGCTATGCGACTGTTCGGTCTGCAGGGACAAATGGAGTTTTAGCAGGCGGTGTTGGTTAAGGGAGATGTAAACTCTTAGGAATACGAGATCTATTATGTTCAGATCCCGTGTTCAGCCAAAAGTGATTTTATGAATACAAACAATGCAGAGCTGGATAAGGCTCTGTTTCTCTGTTCTGACAAATCGGATGCTGAAGCTTATTTAAGCGAACTAAAAGGGTTTTTAAATTACGCAGTCACATTGGTCCCTGATTGGGAGCAGTTGCTTAAATTTGCACAGCAGGAAACCTACGCCATTATCTTACTGAACCTAGGTAGCCTTAAAGCAGAAGATGAATTAATTCACCTTAGAACTCTTATCGATATACAACCAGGCTCAATGAGAGTGGGTCTTTATAAGCCTATGAGTATATCTACACGAGTTGCATTTTCTGAATGTTGTCATCGACTTTATCCCTTAGACATCGAGCCAGCGCAATTAGGTGAAGGAATATCTGAGAGTGCGAGAGCACAACGAATTCTAGGGCAAGATAAAGTGCGTGAACTTGTGGGGAGTGTTAAGGTTTTACCTTCTCTGCCTGATATCTATGTAGAGCTCAACGAGGCCTTATCTTCTCCAAAAAGTAATGCTCGTATAATTGCAGGGATTATCGAAAAAGATATGGCGATGGCTGCCAAAATATTACAGTTGGTAAATTCAGCTTGTTTTGTCCTTGAACGTAATATCAGTAGCCTTCAAGAAGCAGTGGCTTTGTTAGGGGTTCGTGAAGTTAGAGATCTGGTATTAACCAACAAAGTGTTCGAACATTTTCCTCAAGATGGCCGTTGGAGTAGCTTCGCTTTTGATCATATTCGAGATCGCTCGGTTTTGGTAGCAGGCTTGGCACGTGAGATCTGTCGTACAGTAAAAGCGTCACCTGTTGTAACTGATCAAGCATTTTTGGCTGCTCTATTACAAGATTTTGGTATGTTGATCTTCGCAACCCATGATCCTGAGGGCTATCAAAAGGTTATGCAGGAGGCGACAGATCTTAACCAGCCTCTATATGCTGTGGAAAAAATGCGTATGGGTGTCAGCCATACAGAAGCGGGTGCATATTTGTTATCGCTTTGGAATATTTCTCCTGCCGTCATTGAAACCGTTCTGTTTCATCATTTCCCTTCATCTAGCAAATCTGATGATTTTTCGGCACTAACTGCTGTGCATGTTGCGGACGCTATTTTACCTAATGTGACCAACGTGCTTGGATGTCAGATTTCTAGTCGTCTGAGTTATCACTATTTGGAGCGTTTAGGGTTGGAAGATAAGGTAAATCATTGGCAGCAATTGGCGAGTCGCTATAAATTTTCTCATCCAGGTTGCGGAGGGGTGAAGAGTAGTTTTGCCTAACTTATCATCCTGCTAGAATATGTGTCTTTATCAAGGGGGATTTATCCCCCTTTTCTCTGTTTTAAGTTCTTTGTTTGAGGCATGAATGTCTATCTCTGTTGTTGAACCCGAAAAGTACCAAGCGCAATTAGCGGTTAAAAAAGCAGCAACTGCTGAACAGTTTGCTGATTTTGATTTACCAGAGATAGAGGTGTTTGAATCGCCAAAAAGTCACTATCGTATGCGTTGTGAATTTCGTGTTTGGCACGAAGAGGATGACCTTTACTATGTGATGTTTGAAAAGGGGAATAAGCACGCCCGTATCCGCATAGATCACTGCCCAATGGTGTCTAAGCGAATCGAAGAGGTGATGTTTAACCTTCTTGAAGATATTCGCCCGAATGAAGTGTTACGTAGAAAACTGTTTCAGATCGATTTTCTAAGCACGTTAAGCGGCGAGCTACTGGTAACGCTACTTTACCATCGTCCTATTGATGAAACATGGACGGAAGCTGCGCGTGAGCTTAAAGAGAAATATAACATTCAACTCATTGGTCGCTCGCGTAAAACTAAGATCCTATTAGATCAAGATTTTGTAATCGAGAAACTCGATATTAACGGCCGAGATTATATCTACAAGCAGGTCGAAAATAGTTTTTCTCAACCAAACGGCGAAGTGTGTCGTCACATGATCTCCTGGGCATTAGATGCTACCCAAACTGCGGGTGGAGATATGGTTGAGCTATATTGCGGTAACGGCAACTTTACGCTGCCTATGGCGCAAAACTTCCGGCGTGTTGTGGCGACTGAAATTTCTAAGACATCTGTACGTGCAGCTCAGTTTAATATTGAAGAGAACAACATCGATAACGTTGATGTTGTTCGCATTAGCTCAGAAGAGTTTTCTCAAGTATTAAGTGGTGCCGTAGAGAAACGACGTACCAAAGACCTTGGTTTGAAAGAGTGTAACTTCACAACGGTTCTAGTTGATCCCCCTCGCTCTGGTCTAGACGATGATACGGTTAAACAAGTTCAAGAGTACGACAATATTCTTTATATCTCTTGTAACCCCGATACATTGGCTGAGAACTTAAAAGTCATCACGCAAACTCATGAGTTACAACGTTTTGCGATATTTGATCAGTTCCCTTATACCGATCATCTTGAGTGTGGTGTGTATTTAAGTCGCCGTTAAAGAGCTAATGTAAACGTTCTTAACGTTTAGGTGAAACCACAATTTTCTCATGGGCCTCCTGTTGAAGGGAGGCCCACTTTTCCTCGAGCTCTTCTACGTTAAGGGGTTTAGAAAAGTAGTACCCTTGAGCGTACACTTTACTTTCTATCTGGCGAAGCGCATTTAATTGCTCTTGAGTTTCAATGCCTTCTGCAATGACCTTTAGCTGCATACTTTTACTCATCTGAATAATTGCTTCGACCAAGCCGCGGTATGCTCCTTTATCAGTACAATTGCTGATAAAAGAGCGATCTATTTTAAGTATATCTAGTGGGAATTTCATCAGATAGCTTAAAGCAGAAAAACCGGTACCAAAGTCATCTATGGCAATTTTACAACCAATTGAACCAAGTTCTCTGAATATGCGTTGGTTCGCCTGGTTATCAAGCAGTAACAGGCTTTCAGTAATCTCGATTAAAAGATTTGCTGGAGGTATTCGATGTTCTTCGATTGCAGTTTTAATACAGTGGATAAATTGGCTGGATTGAAATTGCTGTATGGATACATTTACAGATAAGTAAAAATTCGGCTTTAACTTTTCACGCCATAGGGCCTGTTGTTGGCAAGCTTGTTGTATGCACCATTCTCCGATAGGGACTATCAAACCAGTTTCTTCGGCAATGGGTATAAACTCGCTTGGGGAGATAAGCTCTGTACCGTTTCGTAGTCTTAGTAATGCTTCTGCACCGGTGATTTGGGCATTTTTAAGGTTGAAGATAGGCTGGTAATGCAGTTCCAGTAATTGATCATCAATAGCTCTGCGTAATAGTGCTTCTATCTTAGCCCGTTGTTGAATTTGTTGATTATGCTCTTGTGTGTAAAAGGCATAACGGCAACGTCCCCCCTCTTTGGCACGGTACATGGCGATATCTGCATTTTGTACTAACTTGGTTGGATTATCGGCATCGGAAGGGAACATGGATATACCTACTGATGCAGAAATGTAGATATCACTTGCCGCTAAATTGAAGCTTTCTTCCAGTTTGCTAACTATCCGACTGGCTATTTCTTCAGCTTTTTCTGGTGACTGGAGGTTTTGCAATATTACTGCAAACTCGTCTCCACCTAATCGAGCGATATGATCATCATTACGTAATTGAGAGCTAATGCGTTTAGTTGCTGCACATATTAGTTTGTCACCGACTTGGTGACCGAAGGTGTCGTTGACCGACTTAAAATGATCTAAGTCTATAAAAAATAGTGCAAAAGGTGTTTGGCTTTCTTGCCGGTTTTCAAAAAGTGATTGTAGATGCTTCTGGAATTGGTTCCGATTTGCTATACCAGATAGAGCGTCTGTATTTGCTTGATATTCCAGTTCGCTCCTAGCTTTATTTAGGCTGGTGACATCGGTTATGACGGCTAATGCTCCTGGATAAGAGTCACTTGCTGAAAGAGTTGCATTCATCAGGACTTCCATTTTTTGTCCTGACTTGGTTTTTATATTGATAGGGTATTCGGTTAAGTTACCTTTCAGCCACAGAGTATGAATACAGTCTTTTATTTGGTTTGTATCTTTTTGATCATAGAGAAGGTGGCTGAACATATGGCCGACTATTTCTCTTCGTTCATAACCTAAATTCTGCAGAAAATAATCACTGGCATCTTTGATCATACCTTGCTGATCAAAACTGAAAATTAACGATGGTGTTGAGTGGTATAGGGTTCTCAGGCGTAACTCACTATTTTTCAGTCGCAGATGATTCCCTTCAATGTTATTTTGCATATCGTTAAACGCACTGGCAATTTCACCTAACTCATCATTAGATGTGTGTTGCACCTTCGCGAAAAAATCATCGCCTTTGCTGCTTTTTATAGCTTGTAGTATGGCCTGAATAGGTCCGCCTAATAATTTATAGTAAATAAACCATACGGTGGTTAGCAGCGTTACAACCATTACTAATAAGGTGGTTAGGGTTTCGTTTAAAGCGCGTTGTTGGTTGGCTTGTAAACGGGTATTACCAACCATAATTACCATTGTGCCTGCTTGTTGAGTGATATGGGCATTGCTATAAATGATTGGGGCTTCTAGGGTAAAGGCGATATCCACATGCTCCAATTCATCAGACTGTTGTGCATATACAATGTTATTACTTTCATCTCGTACTTCGACTTTCAGCAAATCTGGGTCGAGCATCATTGAACCAACAATATTTTGCAGGATTTTAGTATTAAAATTCCATAGGGGTACCGCTAAACTGGCGGGTAAACTTTGAAGGCTGTCTTTTTTCTCTTGTAGCTGCTGTTCAAGCTGCTGTGAAGTTTTGTATGCAGAAAAGCCAAAGGAAATTATTAAGGCGATCAATGCTCCAGGTATTAATACCAGAAGTAATTTAACTTGCAGTGATCGTAAGTGAGATAGCATGTACGACCTTATTTTTATTGTGTAATAGAACTGAATACTTTTTCTAAGGAAAAGTCATAGTTGCTAGATCCCTCTTTATTGAAAATGGAAAATTGGGTGAAATCAATTTTATTCCATTGTTCATTGCCGAGATGAGATAAGTATAGATCGATATTGCTTTTATCAATGCTTTGCATCTGAAAGCGTATATCACCTATAGGCGTATAAACTCCTTTGAGTTGCTGTTGATGGTAATCATTTAGTAACACCATGGACCAGGCGCCACCAAGGAAATGCCCTCCATCAGTTAAAAGCATTTCCCCGCTTTTTACGAGCTTAAGGCCTTCTGAGGACCAGTTAAGCCCGACTAAGCATACGTCTTCTCCAGCGTTCAAATTGTGTGCCTCTAATGCAGCCTTAGCACCAAAAGCGATAGGATCATTTGCAGCCCAGATCACAGAGGGGGTTATCTGATTTTGTTGCGCCCATTGTAGATACTTCCGAGTTAGCCGCTCAGCATCTTTTTGGTTCCAATTAGCATACAGAAAACGATCCAGTTTTAATTCATTGTGTTGTTTAATAACAGAGAGTGCTCCTTCATTACGCCCAATTGAGGCCGGTGTTAGCTGATCACCGCCAATCGCTAGAACATGGAAGGGTTTCGTATGCTGTTTTTGTTCTGCACAGTGTAATAGCGCAGTCATCATGCGCTTTCCTGCAGCAAAGTAGTCGGGGGTGATGGCGCCTAAGAGGTTTGAGTACTTACCGCCGGGAAAACCTACGCGATCTCTTTGCGTTGGTAAAAAGTCGCTTAGCAACATAAGTGTTTTTATGTTTTTTTTTGCAGCTGCTAGTAAAATTTTTTCAGCTGCCTGCTCTTCATTAACCAGAATTAGATAATCGGGGGGGATTTTTCGCTGAGTGGCTTTAATTCCTAAAGCAGCCATATGTACGCGGTTGCGTTCAGCGTATATGACTTCAAGATTAATATTAAAGTCATGTGCTGCCGCTTGCATCGTCTCCGTAACCATATCCCAAAACCTTTCGCCCTGTTTACCAGGATTGATGAAGGTTACGTTCATTGCAGAAGCCTGAAATGAGCAGAAGGCTATGTATATGATTGTTAGAGATTTAATGAACGAAGTTATCATTTTTATTTACCGTTCAATATATCAATGTGAATCTATTCTGCCTTTAAAAGTAAGGTTAATACAATTATTTTATGGTGGTACTTTGGTAGGCAGTGTTATGTCAATAAAAGTAATTTTTTTAGTAGATACGGTTAGGAATTTTCGGTTACTTTCACCAAAAGTATTAAATATTGCAACTTATATTGTAGTTCCTAGTTTTAGAAAGCGGATCCTATATATTTTTGCTATCTCAGTTGGCTCAGGTCAGCCGTTAGTAAATGATATAGCAGATGTCTACTGTATTCTGCAAGACAGCATGCAGGGGCGGGTTGGAGAACAACATGAAAGACTTACTTAAAATAACCGGCTTTATTGCCTTTATCTGCATTGCATTTATCAATGCATTTGTGGATTTAGGGCATAAAATTGTTATCCAAAATACCCTGTTCAAAGCCTATGATGGTGATCTTCAAATCTTACTGACAGCAGTTGTGAATGGCTTAATTCTATTGCCATTTATTATGCTGTTTACCCCCTCTGGTTTCTTTGCTGATAAATATCCTAAGAATAACGTCATGCGGTTGTCCGCTTGGGGTGCGGTTGGCATCACCTTGTTAATAACCGCTTGTTATTACATGGGCTTGTTTATCCCAGCATTTGCGCTGACCTTTATTCTTGCTTTGCAAAGTGCTTTCTACTCACCTGCTAAATATGGCTATATCAAAGAGATGGTGGGGACAAATAATCTAAGTGAAGGTAATGCGTGGGTTCAGGCGGTTACGATGATCGCTATTCTGAGTGGAATTGTCGTGTTCTCGTTGCTTTTCGAGATGCGCTTAGCAGGTTTAACCGAAATTACGCCAGAACAGAGCCTTATTAAAAATGCGCCATTGGGTTGGATCTTAGTCGCGGGTGCGTTGATTGAGCTCTATCTTGCCTATCAATTACCGCAGTTACGTGAAACTGATCAAACAGCAAAGTTTGACAGATCGGCTTATCTAAAAGGAAAAACGCTTAAAAACAACATTCAGTTGTTACAAGGCAAGCGCCCGATCTGGCTTGCAATTATTGGCTTGTCCCTGTTCTGGTCGATTAGTCAAGTTATGTTGGCTGTATTCCCTGCATTTGCAGAAGAGCATCTACAACAGAGCAATACATTTGTGATTCAAGGCACTATGGCGCTTGCGGGGGTGGGCATATTGTTTGGTTCAATCTTGGTTGGCCGCTTTTCTAAACACTATATCAATGTTGGTTTAATCCCTGTGGGTGCTGTCGGCGTAGCCATAGGCTTAATCTTATTGCCTCAGCTTGACACTATGTTGATGCAATCGGCTGTATTTTTCGCAATTGGTTTGTTTGGCGCGTTAATGTGTGTGCCATTGAATGCTTTGATTCAGTTTCATGCCAGTGAATCAGAAAGTGGGCGTGTTTTAGCAGGTAGTAACTTTATTCAAAACCTGATGATGCTTGGTTTCCTTGTGATGACAGTTATCTTCGCCTGGAACAGTGTTGATGGTGTATGGCTGTTATTCCTTCTGGCTGCAATTGGTGTTGCAGGAGCGGTGTTTGCGATTGTTACGTTACCACAGGCTTTTATCCGTCTTCTGGTGATGATGTTGTTCCGTCGTAAGTACAAACTTCAGGTTTTAGGTTTCGAAAATTTGCCTGAATCTGGTAAAGGCACGCTTTTACTAGGTAACCATATCAGTTGGTTGGATTGGGCAATTATCCAGATGGCTTGTCCACGCCATATCCACTTTGTGATGGAGCGTAGTATCTATGAGCGTTGGTATCTACGTTGGTTCTTGGATATCTATAAAGTTATTCCTATCTCCAAGGGTAAGAGCCGTCAGGCATTGGAGCAGGTAGGCGAACTTATCAGTGCTGGCGAAGTAGTTTGTCTTTTCCCTGAAGGCGCTATTAGCCACTTAGGTCAGTTAGGTGAGTTTAAGCGCGGTTTTGAAAGAGCCTGTGTTGATGCTAAAGGTGTGATTGTACCTTTCTATATGCGTGGTTTGTGGGGGAGTCGTTTCTCTCGCTCAACCGACAAAATGAAAGTGATTCGTAACGAATCTGGAAAGCGTGATGTCACTGTGGCGTTTGGTGCCCAGATGCCTATCAGTAGTACCGCTGCTGAAGTGAAGAAAAAAGTTTTCGAGCTGTCGATTCATACATGGGATCAATACACACAGACTTTGGAGACAATCCCACAAGCCTTTATTCGTAGTATGAAGTCGTTTCGTTCAGGTTACGCTATTGCAGATGTTGATGGTGATCCGGTTAGTCAAACCAAGTTATTAACCGCCTGTGCTTTGTTTAAAAAGCGTATTGCCCGAACTGAAGGTAAAAATATAGGTTTGTTGGTGCCAACATCCAGTGCCGGTGCCATTGCGAATATTGCTTCATTGATGGCAGGTAAAACGGTTGTAAATCTTAACTTCACAGCCCCTATGCCAGCTATCCAGTCCGCGTTGGAGCAAGCTGAGGTACAAACAATTGTTACGGCGAAAAAGTTTGTGAAAAAGCTTAAAGCGCGAGGTATCGATCTAGATAGCTTATTTGAAGGCCGTCGAGTGCTTTACATGGAAGATATTAAAGCTGAAATAAGTAAAGCAGAGGCGATATTCACACTAGGTTTCGTTAGCGTTGCCCCGACCTTTATATTGCAGGCTCTGTTATGCAAGCCCTCCCAGCTTGAAGATACGGCAGCGATTTTGTTTTCATCCGGCAGTGAAGGCGCTCCGAAGGGCGTTATGCTTAGCCATCGGAATATTATGGCTAACCTACGACAGACCGCAGATGTTCTTAATGTGCGAGATGACGACTGCATAATGGCAACCTTGCCGTTATTCCATGCATTTGGTTTGACTGTGACCTGCTTTATGCCACTGATTGAAGACATGCCGGTTGTGTGCCACCCAGATCCAACCGATGCTGTGAAAATTGGTAAAGGAGTAGCGCGCTACAAAGCCACGCTTATGTGTGCAACGTCAACATTTATGCGTATTTACGCGCGTAATAAACGTGTTCACCCATTGATGTTTCAGTCACTGCGAACTGTGGTTGCAGGTGCTGAGAAGCTAGATCCGAAAGTACGTGATCTATTTGAGAGTAAATTCCATGTACCAGTCGTTGAAGGCTATGGTTCGACAGAAACAACACCGGTTGCCAGTACAAACTTGCCTGATTCATTAGATACGGATTGGTGGTCTGTTCAGGTAGGTAATAAGCCGGGAACAGTCGGAATGGCGCTACCTGGATCAACGTTTCGTATTGTTGACCCTGATACACTTAAAGAACTGCCAACAGGTGAAGATGGCTTGATCTTGATTGGTGGTACTCAGATCATGCAAGGTTATCTTAATAATCCACAGAAGACCGAAGCTGCAGTCATCGAGATGGATGGCCTGCGCTGGTACCGAAGTGGCGACAAAGGTCATGTTGATGAAGACGGCTTCCTGACTATTGTTGATCGTTATAGTCGCTTTGCCAAAATTGGCGGAGAAATGGTGAGCTTAACCTCTATCGAAGGCCAAGTTAGAGAGTTGCTGAATGCACCTGAATTGCCATTAGTGGCAGTGAATTTGGCTGATGCTAAGAAAGGTGAAAAAGTTATTTTGCTAGTTGAGGGTGAGCATGATGCTTCTGAAATGAGAAATCAGTTAATAGAAGGGGGGATGCCTCCATTAACGCTTCCTTCAGAAATTTATGCAGTACCCGAAGTACCAGTGCTTGGTAGCGGTAAAACAGATTTTTGTAGTGCGAAAACACTGGCAGAACAATGTGCGGCCTAGTGTAAATATTCTCGATGTTGTTTATAGGTATTTATGGAAAGCGTCTCCTTTCTTACTTCTAAAGAAGGGAGGCGTAGCAGGGAAAAGTCTGGACAGCCCAAGTATTAAAATGCATTATTCCCACTAAATTACTCGGTTATTATCAAAAAGCATCGCATTAGGCTTCTTCCGAGTTAAGTAAGAAATTTTTAGGCGGTATAAAAGTGTCAAATATTGAAGCGCAAATTAACCAAGTTTTAGGTCGGTATCAGGATGAGGTTGCAGCAACAGATCTGGTATCTGCTGGTTTTGTAAATGCAATTAAAGCAGAAGGATCATCAGCTAGCGTAGAGCTAGTATTAAGCTATCCATCTAAAGGTGTTGCTTCGAAACTGCAAGCGGATCTGCAGGCTAAATTATTAGAGATTGATGGTTTAGATAAATGCGATGTAATTGTTGGTCACAACATATCGGCGAGCCCTAGCCAAAATAGCATTCCAGTGATGGAAGGCGTGAAAAACGTTATTGCGGTTGCCTCAGGTAAAGGTGGTGTTGGTAAATCAACGACTACGGTTAACTTGGCGCTAGCAATGGCTGCAGAGGGGGCTAAAGTCGGTGTTCTGGATGCTGATATCTATGGCCCTAGCCAAGGTATGATGCTCGGTGTTGCAGAAGGCGTTCGTCCGCAGCCTTATGATGAAAAGACATTTAACCCTGTAGAAGCCCATGGCCTTCAATCTATGTCCATGAGTTATCTGATCGAAGATAACACCGCTATGGTTTGGCGTGGCCCTATGGCCGCAGGCGCACTTCAGCAATTGTTAACACAGACGCGTTGGCAGGATCTTGATTATCTATTTATCGATATGCCGCCGGGTACAGGTGATATTCAATTAACACTGTCGCAAAAGGTGCCTGTTTCTGGTGCCGTTATCGTTACAACACCGCAAGACATTGCTTTGCTTGATGCCAAAAAAGGTATCGAGATGTTCCGTAAGGTCGATATCAATGTGTTAGGCGTTGTGGAAAATATGAGCACTCATATTTGTAGCCAGTGCGGTCATACTGAAGCTATTTTTGGTGATGGCGGTGGAGCTGAAATTGCTGAACTTTACGACACAGAATTGTTAGGGAAGTTACCTTTAGCACTGACTATTCGTAAACAAGCTGACTCAGGTGCGCCTACGGTTGCTGCAGACCCTGAAGGTGAACATGCGCAGATCTATCGTACGGTTGCGCGTACGCTTGCTGCGAGACTGGCAAAGCATAACGCTGAAAATGATATCCGCGTGCCTTCTATTATCGTTGAAGATGATTAAGCAATACTGATCGCTCTTTTACTCTTAATAAAGCCCTTAATAGGGCTTTATTTGTTTCTGGCGTTCCTTTTTAGTTTGGTCGTGTAACATCGTTTTCATACTTGATCTATAAATTGATTTTGATCAAATATTGAACATTTATTTAGGTGGATTCAGTAAAGGGGTCTACAATTTAAGGTTCAAGTTGTATAAATAACAAACACTATAAAAATAAGTAAAGGGATGAACGATGGATTATAGAGCAACTGCAAATATAAAAATGATGAAGCCAAAACCCTCTGCTTTAACTCGGCGTGAGATGGCTGCAGAGCTTCGTCGTCAGGCAAATACACTGCGTGACGAAGGACAAACTGCAGCAGAGTTTTGGTTAGCTGAGCAATATGAGAAGACTGCTAATCTTCTCAACTAGAAATAGTAAAACCTATAAAAATTGAATTGAATCCCCCCTTCAATCAAAAACGGCCTCAATTGAGGCCGTTTTTTTTGTTCCTTATGCGTAAAAAAGGTACAATTGCCGGCTCGAAATTATCACCCGGATGGAAAGCCAATATGGGCATTAAAGCAGATAGCTGGATTCGTCGTATGGCGGAAGAGAAAGATATGATTTCACCGTTTGAGCCTGGTCAGGTTCGCGAAGTGGATGGCTCACGCATCGTATCTTATGGTACTTCCAGTTATGGTTATGATGTTCGTTGTGCAAATGAATTTAAGGTCTTTACCAACATCAATTCATCGATTGTTGACCCTAAAGACTTTGATGAGGGCAGCTTTGTTGATATCCAATCGGATGTTTGCATAATCCCGCCTAACTCTTTCGCGCTAGCGCGCACTGTTGAGTATTTCAAAATCCCACGTGATGTCTTAACTATCTGCCTAGGTAAAAGCACTTACGCTCGTTGTGGTATCATCGTGAACGTCACACCTTTAGAGCCTGAGTGGGAAGGCCATGTAACGTTAGAGTTCTCTAATACTACGCCACTACCTGCAAAAATTTATGCCAATGAAGGTGTTGCACAGATGTTATTCCTTCAAGGTGATGAAGTCTGTGAGACATCATACAAAGACCGAGATGGTAAATATCAAGGTCAAACAGGTGTTGTTGTACCACGCACATAAGATTTACCGCACGAAGTAATAAGCACACCCGCTAATGATTTTAGATCGAAAACAGATAAGCTCGTTCTGGGAGCAACTGCAGGATACAATTGAGCAGTTGCTGTCTAGCCGTAGTGACGACCGTTTTGATGCTGAGCCTCTATTAACTCAGTATCGCGAGCAGTTGCAGAAAATTGATCGTAACCTGACGTTTCATTTTCAAAGTGATGAAGATCAGGATGGAGCAATCGAAATGGTATTCGGTTGTGACGGCTTTCCTGAGTCTATTCAGTCAGTATTGAGCCTGATTGGTGCTGCGCCAGACCTATCGGGTATTGAGTTCAAAGCGTTTAATAATCGTTATGACCCAGTACCACTGACGATCAATATTGGCGAAGAGTTTTGTGAGCTGTCGGATTTTTGGTTCCGTATAGTCATTGTGGAAAAGCGTCTGCATTTAGAAATCTATTTGGAAGATGCGCCTAAAGTTCTGGATATGGATCCACGAGTTGAAGCCGTGATGATCTACCTAGATGCCTTGATCGGTGAGTATGAGCTGATGACGCGTGTTTGGGCATTGGATTGGTTTGAACTGCCAAAGTCGCCAGAGGACTACGGTTTAACTAAGCTAGTTGATCTGCGTGAGCGTTTTGATGAGGTTAAGAAAGGTGTTGCACCTATAGGTATGACGCTTCACTAGAAGAAAGCCTGTCGATAACTACCCAATATGACAGGCTGCTTTCTTTGCTCTAATTGTCCGACAAAATGTAGATACTGCCTTCTTCCTCTTCGGTCGGTTTGTCAGAGCCTTGTTTCCATGCGCGCATTTTTTGATTTCCTTAAGTTTTTTTGTTGCTTCCTTAGTAACAATCGACCATTGTCATAGTAACCTTAGTGTTAAATGCTAATCTTGCAAATTAATTTATAAATCAGGTGCCTTATGAGTGGATTACTGACAGCCTTGCTGGAAGATGTACGTGCAGAATATGTGTCACGAATGCAGGCAAACGGTTGTTCAGAACCTTACCTTACAGCAGAACGTTTGTGTCATGAGGTGCTATTTATTGAAGCGGATAGGCTAGCTGAGATCATCGAACAAGATCCGACCTTACTTGCTGCACGCGCAGGTGATCTGATCATGAATCGTCAAGAAAGCGAAAACCCTTCTGTCGGAGTCATTATTTGCTGCAATATTTTAGCGGCAGCGTTAGAGGGATTGTTAGCTGTTGCTGTTGAGCGAGAGTGGCTTGATATTGATGAAGAGGGAAATGTCTTGGTAGACGAAGAGGAGTTGAATCAAGACTCCCAATACTCAATCGATGTGGACTACAGCACTTCTGAGGTTGCTACTCGAAATATCGCTTTAGGTGGTGCGAGTAAACTATCCGGCATTTTTTCTGCAGCGGAATCAGCATTTTTAGATGCCTTGCAGGAAAACTCCCGTAATAAAGATGCCTATCAACAAGCGCTAGACATCTCCTCTGATTACTCTGTCTTTGCTCCTGAAGAGATAGCACCCTTAGTTGCAGAAAACCCGTTGTTATTGGGGCTTCGACCAGAAGATCTAATCGACGAAGATCTGTTCGAAGGTGATCCACCAGCAGGCTTGATCATTAGCGCTCACCTTACTCAGATGATGCTACAGCAGATGTTGGAGTTAGGTGTAGAACATGGTGTATTAGTACTTGATAGTAGTGGCCATATCATCGTTCCAGATGAACCTAAAGAGCCGCCAACCCTCCATTAGACTGTTATATGTAATCTATGCGCGGCTGAATGATGTTTGATATTTAGTTCGCGCTTACCATCATACTGGTAAATCTCTAACTCGCTTGGTTTTGCCTCTCCGTTGTTCAGTTCCGATGCCCGTTCGGTGACATGACGATATATCTCCACAAGTTCTTTTCCTTGTGTTACTTGATGAGCATTAAGTAAAACAGCCTTGAATTCTGCGTTCTCTCTTTTTTCCGGAATACTAATATGCCTGTTCTCAGCATGTACGGGTTTGCTGGGATAGACAGGGGCTATCTGCTGGGTAGACAATGCTATTTTCACAAGACTGATCCTTGGGAACCTGCGAACAAGTCCTATACGACTTTGCTATGCCCCATGGGTACAGGCTTACAGAGCAATTGAAGCACGAGGCAATGATTACAGGCATGCTGGTTGCCTGTCGAAAATCATTAACAAAGTGATTCAGTTGCTCTGCAAGCCCCAGAGGGTGGGGTCTAAAACGACCATCTACTTTGTCAGCTAACTTGAAAAGGTCTAGACATTTCACTGCGCTGGCTTTCGCGTATCTGGTCGTTTTATAACCCACTGAGAAAGTATGAGACTTATTCGCAGGTTCCCTCTGCTTAATATTTATTTTTATAGTAGGAAATAGGATCTAAACCGAAAATATGCATATACCCATATGGGGTTTGCAAAAGTAGAGTCAAAGTCGTGGTAAAGAATTCAGAAATAGGATTTTTTCAATATAAGTTGGGCCGAAAGCTTGTCCTACGGGTGGTACTGTTTAGCTCCTTAGTGACATTAATTCTCACGGCTATTCAGTTTGGCTTTGAATTTCGTCAACTGACTCGTAAGTTGGATCAAGTACCGCAATTTATTGAAACAACCATGTCTCCAGCGATTGCAGAATCAATCTGGAAAGATGATAGGGCACAGCTGCATAAGCTGCTTCAGGGGATCAATCAGTTAGAATTTGTAGATGCCAATAAACTGCATTTGGCTGATGGTGAGCGTTTGGAGTATGTTGCCAATGAATCTATAAATTCCAGAAGCTACCCCATAAATATCCAGCGTGAAGAGAAACAACTTGGGACTATAGAGTTAGTCGTTAGTATCGACGCAATCTTCAGTCATATGCTTGGTCAGCTCTATATCATTCTTATCAAAAATGGTTTTAAAACAGCATTTGTTGTTTTCTTTATGTTTATCCTTTTTCGCAGTCTTGTCGGTCAACACCTTTTGAGGATGATCAACTTTATGAAGCAGCAGCAAGAGGGGACTGATCAACCTGTTTTGAATCTAGATCGAACTCAGAATGAACAAGAGGATGAGCTAGATGAACTCGCCGATGCATTTAACCAGTTGATCCAGCGTATAGAAGAGGAAAATAGAGCTAGGCTTCATGAGATTAATCAAAGACAGGAAGCTGAAAGCCAAATTGTGCATTTAGAGCGAGTGGGCACTATGGGCCAGCTGGCTACTGGGTTAGCTCATGAACTGAATCAACCTCTAGCTGGCATTATGGGATACTCTGATATCGCCTTGCGCTTAAGTAAGCAGGGTAAGGCTGATCCAAAATTACTTGAATGTCTTACTAAAATTGGCGATGAAGCAGAACGATCCGCCAAAATTATTCAGCGTACACGGTCTTTTATCCGTCGAGAGCCAGCCAAAGAAGACATCATTAATTTCACCGACGTTATCCAAGAGAGTATGGATATTATGTCCCATCGAGCGTTGCAAGCTGGTGTTGAAGTGGAATTTAATCAGACAGAAACGGCTTGGATTCAAATGAGCCGAACGCAGATGCAACAAGTGTTGGTCAACCTGATTAACAATGCTGTAGAGGTGTTAGAGAATCAAGCGGATGCCAGAATTGAGTTGACCCTGTATAAGGAAGATGGGCATATCTGCTTATCCGTACTAGATAATGGCCCGGGTTTTGATACAGAAATACAAGCGCACTTGTTTGAACCCTTTAGAACCACCAAGGAAAGTGGTTTGGGATTAGGGCTAGTTATTTGTAGAAACTTAATTGAAGCGGCTAAAGGTAAGTTGACAGCCGGGAACCATTCGCTAAAAGGAGCGGAGTTTATTATCCGTTTACCCGTTGTTGAAGAAAAGGAAGTTGAGTAGAGCGCTATGACAGAAAATCAGAAAGGTACAGTGTTTGTAGTCGACGATGATGCCACGCTTAGGGATATGATTCGCATGATGGCTGAATCCGATGGTTACGAGGTGCGTGACTTTATCGATGCGACTAGTTTTCTCGATGCTTTTGATGCTGAGCAGCCTGGATGTTTGGTTTTAGATATCCGAATGCCGGGTATGAGCGGACTTGCTTTGCAAGATGCATTGATCAAACGAAAGGCTCTGATCCCAATTATCTTTATCACTGGTCATGGTGATGTTGAAATGGCGGTAGAGTGTATTCAAAAAGGCGCTTTGGATTTTCTTGAAAAGCCTTTCCGAGAAGCGAAGTTACTAGAGAAAATCGAGCAAGCGATTCTAAGTGATCAGCAATCTAGAGAAGAGCTAGCTGAGAAATCTTTAGTACAGCAGCGCTTAGATTCACTGACGGCAAGAGAAAAAGAGATAATGCACCTTGTCGCTCAGGGCTGCGCTAATAAAGTGATTGCTATCGATCTTGGGATTGCTCAAGGTACAGTTGAGATTCATCGCTCTAGAGTAATGCATAAATTGGGCGTAAGAAGTGTGGCCCAGTTAATGCGCTTGTTACTCGTCGCAGGACTGCTAGAAGATCGTTAATCATTGGTTTTTCTAGGTAACGATTTACAAATCTTAAGTAGGTTTATTTGATAAGTGGATTTTCTGATGCACATTAATAAAAGGCTTTTGCTTTTACCTTTATGTCTTTTGGCTCTAGCTGGTTGCGGTGTACAGCAATCTAAGCCTTCTTCTGAAGGAATGTATAAACCGCATCCATGGGTAGATACAGCTAAAATTTGGCGACACCCACAGGTGACGGAAGAGCAACTTGCTGGCTACTACCAGATAGAGGTTGTGGGTGTTGAGGTGGATCGAAGAGGCGAATTTGTGGGTGTGACAGCAGATGACATATCTAAGGTTCAAAATTTCTTTCCTAAACTTATAAACCAAAAATTGAATTACATTCAAACCTCAAACTCTTCTGGAAAGTCGGTACTCAACGTTGGAGAAAAATTGAATGTGAAGGTGACTTTACTGGATGCTCAGCGTCTTGAACCTGGAATGACTGCCAGAGATTTTATCCCTATTCGTTTGATCTATAAGGCAGGAAAGGAAGCTTATAACGGTATTGCCGGAAACGAAGAGACTATCTTTGTCGCGGGAATCAGGCTGGATTTATATGATGGAGCCTCTGATCAAATGTTGCTCTCAATTGAGGATAGATTAGAAGGTGACGTTGAAACTTGGTCGGGGGATCAGCGTGATTTTCACGATATAGATGCACTTTTACAAATGTGGGCTGATCGATTTCAAGAGAACCTTTTAAAGTTACGAAAGAAAGCCAATATGGTTGAATAACGATCTTAAGAGCATATTAAACTCTATAACGGTCAGCGGTGCTGGCCGTTGTATATACTTTCCGGTATATCCCCACTCCTCTTCAACAATTATCATTTTTCTAACTTAATCATTTACTGAGTTGGAGAAAGATCATGAACATCAAAAGTTATCTTGTAATTGCTCTAACAGCTACTGTGTTTACCGCAGCGTTACCTGTGATAGATGCAAATGTTGATGGGGTAAATTTAGGCGGATCTGCTCAGGCTGATTGGGATGATAATGACGAAGCACGCCAAGCTGCCAGAAGAACAGCACGAAGAATGGATCGTCGAGATGATGCTCGAGATGCGCAACAAGTTAATGTACTGCCAGGTGGTTGTTATACACAAATTATTTCGGGTATTGCTTACCAAAACTGTAATGGTGTTATCTATCAGCAAGTCCCGGGGCAGGTCAGTTACGTTGTGGTTCAACCGGCTGGGATCTTAAATGCTCTACCAGCGGGGTGTATATCTAAAACATTGGGTAACTCGATGTTTTTCGAATGCGGAGCCCAAGTCTACAAAGCTGTTGTGATGAATGGATCGACTGTTTATCAATTACAGTAATATTTATAAAAGGATTTCGTTTATAACTAGCTATTCAAGATCAATTTTTTTGTTCAAAATAGACTGCCTTAGCTGCTGGTTTTCATTCATTTAGACGTTGTTTTCAACATGGAATTGAGAAGAGTTAAGCTTGTTAATAGGTCTGCCTAAATTGATATGCTTTGCGTGCGTATACTTTAAATTTTTTTGGGGTTTAATAGAAATTTAAGAGGATTCAGTTTGTAGTTTTAAGTCATAAATAAACGCTAAAACGTTATGACTAGCTGTTTGCTATGGATCTGTCTTCTTTCTGAGTAGTAAACAAGGTTCTCTTAACTATAATGCCATTCTTTTGTTCTATCGATCGCTGCAGTCTGATTCTCGATTGATTAAGTGCTCCAATTCGCCATTGGCTTGTAGTTCATTTAATCCTTCATTGATATCCTTTAAGAGTTGCTCCCAGTTTGTATTTTGACGACTAACCGCAAAATGGAGTGGGTTATAGCTGACAGCAGGCACAATCTCTTCCATGACCTCATTTGCCTGTTGTTTGATATGAAAGGGTAGATTCGATGTGGCTACCGAGTAGCGAAATACTTTTGGGTCTCCAAGAATGAGATCTACACGCTTCGCCAAGAGAAGCTTTACCAGCTGTAGATCATTGTTAGCTTCAAATACTTCAAATAGTCCTTCGTCCATCATTGCATCAAATTCAGGGGAGTTTTGATAACCTCTGACCACGCCTATTTTCGTTCCGCTTAAGTGCTGAAGATCACCAAAAAATAGTTTTGGCTCCCCGCGTCGCTTCATTAATGAGATATTTCCACCAGGGAAAGGGTTGGATAGCACGACTAGACTTTTTCTAAAGGTGTTTTTGAAGTGATCTGAGGGGGCTGAATCTTCAATGAAATATTCAGGATAGAGAATATCAGCCCAACCGCTTTCCACGGTCATCACTGCGCGAGACCAAGGTAAAAATTTGATGGTGACTTTATAACCGCGGCTAGTGAGTACTGAAATCGCTAGGTCGAACGCCCAGCCTTTGCTGCAGGACTCGTCACTGATATAGGGTGGCCAGTTCGTCGTGGAGATAACAACGGATTTATCAGCGAGTGGGTTAAAAACATAGCCGCCTCCTTCAGCTACTTTTTGACCTTTAAACTGCATCTGTTGTCCGTCAATCATGTACTTTACAACAGGCAGGCCAGCAGCGAAGAGAGGATTAGATAAAAACAGGGCTATTAATAGAAGCGCACAGCGAACGATCATTTAACCATCTATTTTTTAAGGGGTTCCTTAAAAAGATAGTTAGCTTGATCTAGATACACAAGAAACGCTAACTCGAGGTTAGCGTTTCTTTTTAGCACTGCCTTGGCGGGCTTTAAAGCGCGGGTTAGATTTACAGATCACGTAAAGCTTGCCGCGACGCTTTACCACCTGACAATCAGGATGACGGTTTTTAGCTGTTTTTAAAGAGCTTAATACTTGCATGGGGGCTCCTTATTAACTCAGCGAGCATGTTTGCCGAAACGTTTATTGAACTGTGCAATACGGCCTTCAGATTTCGCCTGACGTTTCTCACCGGTATAAACAGGGTGCGATGCACTAGAGATATCTAGTGTGACAAGCGGGTAAGTATTGCCATCCTCCCAAACAACAGTTTGAGATGATTTAACAGTTGAGCGGATACGAAAATCTTGTCCACAGCTAGTGTCGCGGAAGATAACGTAGTCATAATCAGGGTGAATACCTTTTTTCATTTTTGTCTATCTCTTAAGTGTTATGACATAACATAATATATTATTGAGAATCATTTTCAATCTCATTTTCTTTAATTTATTACTGCGTCTGTCTTGAAGAGAAATAAATCTAATGTATAGTGATAGTAATTATCATTTAGATTTGGTTGTTTTTATGTCGCTAACAGCTCAGTTTGATTCGCCAATTAACGACTATCTGCAACATGTCCAGAAGCAGATACGTTTTGCAAAAGAACCGGACAATCCAAGTTTGATCAGTCATTACTTGGATATAGATACATGCCGGCAGAAGAGTATGGAATCGCTGAAGCAGCACTATGAACGTCAGTTCCGTCTATTGTTAGATACGGTAGCGGATGAACTCATACCTAGTCATTGGCGTTGTTGCTGCCTAGATAACATCAATAAGCCTCTTGGCCAATTGGCGCGGCTGTTTGCAAATAATCAAGATGGGCAGGCTTACCTATGCAAGCTTAAGTATGAGCTGAACATGACCTGCCATTACGTACTCTCAGGTCTAAGCCGTTAACCACAGTCAGGAAAAATAAGGATAAATAAGATGAGTAAGACACGTATAGCTAAAGACAGTATGGGTGAGCTAGAAGTACCTGTTGATGCTTTGTATGCAGCCCAAACGCAGCGTGCGGTGAATAACTTTCCTGTGAGTGGTCAGCCGATGCCAGAGGCATTTATTCGCGCTTTGTTACAAGCGAAAGCTGCGGCAGCGAAAGCCAATGTCACGCTGGATCAAATTCCAGAGAAGATGGGTAGTGCGATTGCTCAAGCGGTTGAGCAATTGCTAAATGAAGATGACCTGATGCGTCACTTCCCGGTAGATGTGTTCCAGACAGGTTCTGGTACAAGCTCCAATATGAATGCTAACGAAGTATTGGCTGCAATTGCCTCAGATATTTATGGCGACAATGTAAGTGCAAACGATCACATCAACTGTGGTCAAAGTAGTAACGACATTATCCCTTCCAGTATTCATATCAGTGCCGCAGTTGAACTATCAGAGCAGCTGTTGCCGGCGTTGGAATATCTACAGAAAGCGATTGAAGATAAAGCTGCAGCCGTTGATGGTTTTGTGAAGACGGGGCGTACTCACCTGATGGATGCGATGCCGGTTCGGATGAGTCAGCCACTTAATGGTTGGGCGACTCAAATTAAGCAAAATATTCATCATCTAAAACAGATTCAGCCAACTTTGCAGAGTCTTGCACAGGGCGGCACTGCTGTAGGTACCGGTATTAATGCCCATCCTGAGTTTGCTAAAAACTTTAATGCTGAGCTAAGCCAACTTACCGGTGTGGAATTTACGCCAGCAGATGATTTCTTTGCGCATATCGCTTCACAAGATGTCGCGGTTGCACTGTCTGGTCAATTGAAAGCGACGGCTGTTTCCGTGATGAAAATCGCTAATGACCTACGTTGGATGAACTCTGGTCCTCTAGCTGGTTTAGGGGAGATCGAATTGGAAGCGCTTCAGCCTGGCTCTTCCATCATGCCGGGTAAAGTGAATCCCGTTATTCCAGAAGCAGCAGCGATGGTGTCAGCTCAGGTAATTGGTAACGATGCTGCTATTACCGTAGCGGGTCAGTCTGGCAACTTCGAGTTGAATGTTATGTTACCTCTAGTGGCGAGTAATTTGCTGAGCAGCATCAAGCTGCTAAGCAACGTAAGTCGTCTACTAGCGGATAAAGCAATTGCCAGCTTCAAGGTGAATGAAGAACAGCTAAACAATGCGCTGTCTCGCAACCCAATCTTGGTGACAGCCCTAAACCCTATTATTGGCTATATGAAAGCAGCTGAGATTGCGAAGCAGGCTTATAACGAGGGACGACCTGTTGTCGAAGTCGCGGCAGAAAACACAGATCTATCGGTTGAAGAGTTACAGAAATTACTCGATCCAGCCAAGTTAACCCAAGGCGGTTTATAGATAACAGTTAAGTAGATCGAAAATAAAAAAGTAGTAGCTGGAGTAGAGTTTTCTGGCGAATTTTGGGGATCATTTGATCCCCTTTTTTATGGCGTATTAGTAAGCCGCCGTAACAGATAGCTCTACTAGAATTTCTGGGCGGGCCATTCGCGCTTCAACACATGCACGTGCTGGTTTTTCTACGTCAGCAACCCATGCATCCCATACAGCGTTCATTGCTGCGAAGTCTTTCATGTCTCGGATATAAACGGTTACAGAAAGGATTTGATTACGGCTGCTGCCAGCTTTAGCAAGTAGGTCATCAACCTTATCTAGGCAGCGTTGTGTTTGTTCTGCAATATCCCATTGTGCTTCGCCAGCAGTTTGACCGCATAGGTAAACGGTACCGTTGTGCTTAACAATACGGCTCATGCGATCAGTAGATTCAATACGTTCAATACTCATTGTGTTCTCAAATATATTTCTTATGTACGCGGCGGGTAATGCCGGTAAATAGGGTGTAAGGGATAGTATCGCTGCACTTGGCTATATCAGTCGCAGGAAGGTTTTCTCCCCACAGTTCCACATGGCTGCCGACATTAGCCGTCGGGATATCTGTCAGATCTACTGCCAGCATATCCATCGAAACGCGACCAACGATTTGCGTTTTATGTCCATCGACTAAAACTGGTGTGCCACTTTTAGCATGACGTGGATAACCATCGGCATAACCGATCGCAACTGTGCCGATCTTACTTGGGCGGCTGCATCTCCAGGTTTGGCTGTAGCCAACGGGTTCGCCCACCTCAAGCTCACGCACTGCGATCACTTCAGAGCTTAGGGTCATCGCTGGTTGCAGTTGATCGGCCAGTGGTTGTGACTCAGCAAATGGCGTTGCGCCGTACAGCATAATGCCGGGACGCTGCCAATCTCTGCGGGCATCTTCATGTGCGAGCGTGCCTGCAGAGTTTGCTAAGCTAACCGCTGCATCGAGAGTTGCGGCTACTGCATCAAAGCGTTGGATCTGTTCATTGGTGGCTGAAAGCTCAGGTTCGTCAGCAGATGAGAAGTGGCTCATCAGAACTACCTCTTTGACCTGATCTAGCTGAGACAGTTTTTCAAACGCAGCAGCGTAATCTTCTGGCTTCACACCTAAGCGGTGCATGCCACTATCCATTTTTAGCCAAGCGTTAATAGGTTTATCTATGTCAGCTTTAGCCAGAATATCGATCTGTTCCACGCTATGAATAGCGCACCATAGCTCTTTATCAGAGATATAGTTCAGTTCATCGGCTGAGAAGAAGCCTTCTAATAGAAGGATTGGTTTGTTGATGCCCGCTTCGCGAAGCTCTATTGCTTCTTCAATACATGCAACACCAAAACCATCGGCTTCATCTTCTAGGGCCTGTGCAACTTTAACTGCGCCGTGACCGTAGGCATCAGCCTTGATAATGGCTAATGCTCCTTGATCTGGGGCTGCGGATTTAGCTAAGCGATAGTTATGTCGAATAGCATCTAAGTTAATGGTTGCTGTGGCTGCTCTAGCCATACTCACTCCGGACTGTTGGTTCAGATAGTTTCGTTTGGTTGGTTTTATACAACCATAACAGCTTCAATTTCTATGTCAGCGTCTTTTGGTAACGCTTTTACTGCATAAGCTGCGCGAGCAGGATAAGGGGCTTCAAAGTATTTCGCCATGATTTCATTAACTTGCGCGAAATATTCTAGGTCGGAAAGCAAAACAGTGATCTTTACGAAGTCGTTTAAGTTACCGCCAGCAGCCTCTGCAACAGCTTTAAGGTTTTCGAAAACTTGAACCGCTTGGCTTTCAAATGACTCAGTTACCATCTCCATTGTTGCTGGGTTCAACGGGATCTGGCCAGAGATATAAACAGTGTTACCCGCTTTAACTGCTTGTGAATAAGTGCCAATCGCAGCAGGTGCTTTGTCTGTGCAAACTGTAACTTTCTGCATGATTTTATTCCTGTAATAAAAAAGGAGATACCGGACAGTGGGAGCAGCCGGTTCTCCGAAAATAGTTGTTATAGGGTGATAAGTATTTAGGCGTAGCGCGCTAGCGATAGGCCTTCTTTGTCAATATCTGGAGCGGTGTTGCTGATGATGTCAGACACGTATTTGCCCGAGCCTAGCGACATGGTCCAGCCTAGTGTGCCGTGACCCGTATTAAGGAATAGGTTCTCAAATTGAGTCTCACCTAAAATTGGTGTGCCGTCCGGTGTCATTGGGCGTAAGCCTGTCCAGAATTCAGCATTCTCTGTGCAGCCGCCGCCCGGGAATAGATCGTTAACCACAAATTCCACATTGGCTTTACGCTTCTCTTCCAGCTCTTTGTTGTAGGACGCGATCTCGGCAGTACCGCCAACACGGATACGATCATCAAAACGGGTCACCGCAACTTTGTAAGTTTCATCCATCACTGTGGATGTTGGTGCTTTGCTTTCGTCAATGATCGGCAAGGTTAGTGAGTAACCTTTTATTGGGTATACAGGCACTTTTAGACCGATCTTAGACAGCACAGGGGTAGAGTAGCTGCCTAGTGCAACAAGATAAGAATCGGCTGTCATGGTGCCGCGCGAAGTGGAAACGCTTACAACCTGATCGCCTTCAGTGTTTATATTCAGAATGTCGGTTTTCATAATGAATTCGACACCCATCTTTTTACACTCATCAGCCAAGGCGTTGGTGAACTTGAAGCAATCGCCTGTTTCATCACCTGGTAAGCGAAGGCCACCTACGATTTTTTCCTTAACATTCGCGAGGGCAGGTTCATATTCGATACAGCCATC
The DNA here is from genome assembly GCF_047778095.1 of Neptuniibacter sp. QD48_11. Classification (GTDB taxonomy): domain Bacteria; phylum Pseudomonadota; class Gammaproteobacteria; order Pseudomonadales; family Balneatricaceae; genus Neptuniibacter. The sequence goes on along the minus strand of NZ_CP180551.1, from coordinate 2,558,594 downwards.
GCGATCTAAGCTTTGGAAATCTACGCCGCTCTCTTCTAGAACAGAGATATCTTTCTGGGCATCTTGCATCTGTTTATCTGTTCTAAACACTTGCAAGGTACCTTTAGTGCGCTGGTCGTAGTCTATATTTAATTCATTGCGCAGATCGATAAAGCAATCACGGCTGTATTCAGCTAGGCGAACCATGCGGGCTTTATTAGTGTGGTAAGCGCTTTCTGTGCAGTTGGATAACATTTTGGTCATCCACGCGAGTGTTTGGGTATCAACATCGCGTCCGCTGATCATAAATGGAGCTAAATCTTGCATTAGCCACTTAACAGCTTTTAGGGGAATACCGGGTCCGGCCCAAGGAGCAGAGTAGCCAGGAGAGATCTGGCCAGCGTTGGCGTAGCTTGTTTCTAACGCGACATCGACCTGTCGATCGATTATAGTTACCTTATGGCCAGCCTTGGCTAAATACCAAGCGCTCGTTACGCCAACCACTCCTGCACCTAAAACCAGTACCTGCATAATGTGACCTCATTTTCGTATTTTTTATGTTAATGAGAAAACACTAGTTTATTTGGTTTTTGCCAGTGTAAGGCGCTAAAGTTTGGCTATAATACAGAATAATAACCTGCATATTTTACTTTCATAGTGGATATCAATGCATGACAAATAGTAAGAAGCGTACGCTAGATCGCTTAGATGTAAGCATTTTGCGTACTTTGCAAAACGATGGGCGAATTAGTTACGTTGATCTTGCAGAGAAAGTCGGCTTAAGTTCGACGCCCTGCATAGAGCGTGTGAAGCGATTGGAAAAAGAAGGGTATATAGAAGGATACTATGCCCGCTTAAACCCACAGTTGCTTGAATACAATATGTTGGTATTTGTAGAGATATCTCTCTCTTATCAAACACCAGATGCATTCCAGACGTTTAATAAGGCGGTTGAACAGCTGCCTTATATATTGGAGTGCCACCTAGTTTCGGGTGATGCAGACTACCTTCTAAAGGCGCGTATTAATGACATGTCTGAATACCGTGCTTTATTGGGTGATATGCTTTTGACTCTTCCAGGAGTTAAGAACTCTAAGAGTTATATCGTGATGGAAGAGGTAAGAGAAACACTGGAGCTGCCAATTAAGTTTAATGTTAATCGTTAACTTAAGTTTTTCGTAACCTCTTAAAGAAGGTGCAATATCAGTGATCTGATTTGCACCTTTTTTTATGCCGTTTTCTATGGGTATACGGCCCTGATAGCCCTTCTTGTCTCTTTTTTAGTTTATTCCACTGCAAATATTCAATTAAGCAGTTTTTATCACTGAATATTTTTTTAATTCAAAGCCATTTTCTGGCTTCTTTCTAATATCGTAGTGCGCAGTTCTATTCGTAGCATGGAGGCGGGGGCTGCTGGGCTACTTACCCTTGGCAGGATAAGGTTGTTTGATCTTTGGCCAGGTGTGTATACATCTCCTCTGTATCAAAGAGCCAGGCGAGCACACTAAGCCCCGTCTCGCTGCGAAAAGAATAAGAGCAGGTTGCTGTGTTTAAGAAATCGCTAACGCCTTTGGGAATTAGCGAACTGAAAATTAAAAATAACAGAGCAGTTATTTTCCCTCGTAGAAAAAAACAATATAGAGGAATCATGATGGAAGCATTGACCGGATTTATAAGTGCGGTTAACGGCATCGTTTGGGGTCCAATGATGCTGGTACTAATTTTAGGTGTAGGTTTATTCCTACAGCTAGGTTTGAGACTAATGCCAATTTTAAAATTGGGCACTGGTTTTAAATTAATGTGGAGCGGCCGAAATACGGCTGAGTCCGAAAAAGGCTCCGGTGAAATCTCACCTTTCCAAGCCTTGATGACAGCAATGTCTGCAACGGTAGGTACTGGTAATATTGCCGGTGTTGCTACGGCTGTATTCCTAGGTGGCCCGGGTGCTCTGTTCTGGATGTGGTGTACTGCGCTAGTAGGTATGGCGACTAAGTTCTCTGAGGCTGTATTGGCGGTTAAATACCGTGAGGTTGATGAGAATGGCAACCACGTTGGTGGTCCAATGTACTACATCAAAAATGGCCTAGGTAAAAAATGGGCTTGGATGGGTACGACTTTCGCGGTCTTCGGTACGATTGCAGGCTTCGGTATTGGTAACACTGTACAGTCTAACTCTGTAGCTGATGTTCTAGAAGCAAACTTCCAGATGCCAGCATGGGTGACTGGTGTAATCCTAATGGTACTTACTGCAGCTGTATTGCTGGGTGGTATTAAGCGTATCGGTGCGGTTGCGGGTGCTCTGGTGCCATTGATGGCAATCAGCTACCTTGTTGCAGGTCTAGTTGTTCTAACAATTAACGTTGATGCGATCCCTGCTGCTCTAGATCTTATCTTTACTTATGCATTTACTGAGCACGCTGCTGAAGGTGGTTTCGCAGGTGCTGCTGTTTGGGCTGCGATCCAGTTCGGTGTGGCACGTGGTGTATTCTCTAACGAAGCTGGTCTTGGTTCCGCTCCGATTGCTCACGCTGCATCTCAAACTAAGGATCCAGTTCGTCAGGGTCTAATCGCAATGCTAGGTACATTCCTAGATACAATTATCATCTGTTCTATCACTGGTTTGGTTATCATCACTTCTGGTGTATGGACTGACGGTGTATCAGGCGCAGCACTAACATCTGCCGCTTTCGCTGATGCCCTGCCGGGTGTAGGTAACTACATTGTTGCTATCTCTCTAGCGATCTTTGCTTTCACTACAATTCTAGGTTGGAGTGTTTATGGCGAGCGTTGTGCTGAATACCTATTTGGTGTGAAAGTAATTATGCCTTTCCGCATCCTATGGATCATTGCTGTACCTGTAGGCACGATGATTAGCTTGGATTTCGTATGGCTACTAGCAGATACACTAAACGCGATGATGGCTATTCCAAACTTGATTGCTCTGGCGCTATTGAGCCCAGTTGTATTCAAGTTGACTCGCGAATACTTTGAAGCACAAGTGGCTTCATCGTTAGAAACAAAATAAGTCAGGCTCTTTATTTTGTAACTAAAAAGACCGGGCATTGCCCGGTCTTTTGCTTTATAGCGTTTGGCTTTTGCCCTATGGGCGTATACTGTGTGAGTAGTTCTATGTAGTAAGTGAGGCCAAGATGGAAAAGAAAGACGGTAAAACCATATATAAAATTATAAAAGCCTCTGGATTAGACGATGCCGAACCTCAAGCTGAGGTAGCGCCTGATACCCAAGTGATCGAAATAGATTTAGAAGAGGTGTTCCTGTACGGGAATCTGGACTTTGTCGATATGCCGCAAGAGCTGCGCGATGCTCTGTATTCGCAAATGGTTTCTAGTGGCATGCTGACGGTGCACTAGTTCTTAAGCTTAAAAAAGGGCCGTTATGAGATGGCCCTTATTGTTCAAGCTGCTTCGTTATCCGCCGAAAGGGTAAAGTGTTTCTTCTTCCTCATCGTCTTCATCTTCATCGTTAATCCAACGAAGTGCTTCAAGTAGTTGAGTCATTCTATAGTGGCGCATTTCACCTTGGGTTAGCAGGTCGCCTACCTTAGTCATCCATTCGGTCCATTTAGGATCACCAACGATTGCTATACGGTAAAAATCATTGGCGTGTTCTGAGCCGAATTTTAGATCTTCCCATAATGCACCGGCTTCAAAGCCTGAAAAATCTGGAGCAAAAGTGATCAGCAGGCGAACTTCAGGGTGGGTGTTCTTTACATGCTCAAACAGCGGTAGGAATGTTTCGGTGTAATCGCTTGCTGTCAGAGTATCATTCGCTTGCAGGACGATGATGTCGCCTGTTGTTTCAGGAAGTACATAGAGCATGGAAGATGCCTTATCCAGATCAAAAAAACGGATTATAAAGGCAAATAGGGCTAGAAGGTAACTCCAAGCCCAATTGTGATTATGGTGTCGAAATCATCTTCCTGAAGGTCGTAAGGAAGTTCTAGCAGGGTATGTAGGGTTAAGTTTTTAGAAAGAGGGTGATCGTAGCCGATAATAGGGAGTACCTCTTCGAATTCAAAATCCTTAATCGAATCATCGCTGCTATATAGACGCATTGTTGGGGCTTCTAACTCCAGGTTGAGTTTGCCTTCGCCTAGGTTTCGGCTCCATTTTAGTGTGGGTTCAATCTCGATCTCATAGATATCAAAATCACCATCGAGGTAGTAATCGATCTCCAGTTCAAATCCTGCCTTTAAGCCATTATCAAACGTGGTGTAGTACATGGGAGTGAGCTCGGCGCTATTGGTGTCACTATCTATAGCACGGTCAAATTCATGAACTAGTTTAAAAATGCTGTTTTCATTTAGCTGCCATGTGTATTCAACTTGCCAAGTTAGATTTTGACCATTATCCAGCCCATTCCTTGGAACATATACGTACTCTAGGTAAGTACCAAAATTGCCTTCAGTGAATTGCAGTAAAGGTTTGTAAGCATAGTGGCCACTTTGGGCTTCGGGCTGGTACTCGGTAGAAAAACTGGCGTACCAGTCAGCTTGTGTTTGTAAAGATAAGGAAGTAAGCAAAGCGGCTAGAGCAATGAGAGAGAAGGGTTTATGAGCAAACATATAGTGGAGCCCTCTTTAATGCTTGGCGTTCTTATTTTTAGTTCCGAAAAGAAGGTGCTTAATCCCTAGTGTAGTTGGGATTTAAATATTTACGTTATTCATGACCACTGGAATAGAACTCAATTGCAAATGAGGGGTATGGCGGGTAGAGTTGTGCGCTTATTAGGTCGTACATTTGTACAGGCTGAAATTGATGCCCAAATGAGGTCACGGGTAGCAATTTTGATAGCCCGGGAAGTTGGTGAGCTTATGAGTCAGGATTCAATGGCGATCCCAACACTGCCCCCGCAACGGTAAATTGGTTATATCAGCTTTTATGCCACTGTATCTTGGATATGGGAAGGTAAGTTGATTGAAGGTTAAGTTCTTCGCTGATGAGTCCGGATACCAGCCTAATGAGTGTTTACCGTGGTGTTGCGGAGGGCTTCACCGAGTAATTGTTTGGTTTGTCTAAACATACTTATCCTCCCAACTCCGACAATATTTTATGTTGGAGATTTTTTTGTGCTTAAAAAATTAGCGTTTTCAGTAGCAGCAGGCGCTGCGCTCTATTCTTCTATTGCATCAGCTCACTTCCAAATGGTTTATACGCCAGAATTACTGCGTGAGCGTGGTGGTCAGATCAACCTAAAAATGCCATTTACACACCCTGCGGAAAGTGGCCATGTGATGCAGGTTGAAGCGCCTGAACAGTTCTATGTAATCAAAAAAGGTAAGAAAACAGAGTTGCTAGATTCTGTTAAACCATCTCAGTGGACCAGCGCTGATAATACCGGTACCTCTTTCGAAGCTGATGTGAAGCTACGCGGTCTAGGTGACTACGTATTTGTTCATCAAATGGCACCTTATTTTGAAGAATCTGAAGATATCTATATTCAGCAGATCACGAAGTCCATCGTGAACGTCGGCAGCTTGCCAACAGATTGGAATGAAGATTTTGGTTTGAAGGCCGAGATTGTTCCTTTGACTAAGCCTTACGCGATCTATGAAGGCGGTACGTTTACCGGCGTTGTTAAAAGTGAAGGTAAGCCAGTTCCATTCGCCGAGATTGAAGTGGAATACGTAAACTATGAGCCTGATATGAAAGCTAACGCTTTCGCAAAAGAGGCTAATATGGAAGTTCCAGCTGACGCATTTATCACACAAACAATCTTTGCTGACGCGAACGGTACCTTTACTTTTGGTATCCCTAAAGCGGGCCAGTGGGGTTTCTGTGCCTTGGGTGTTGGCTCTGATAAAGAGCATAAAGGCAAAGAGCTATCCCAAGATGCTGTAATTTGGGTTCAGGCTCACTCAGTTAAATAATTTAGGTATACCAAGATGCACATTGTAGATGGCGCTTTGTCGGGTTCGGTATTAGCAACAGGTGCTGCTTTGACAGTAGCTGGGGTAGGCTTAGGCTTGAAGAAGATGGATTATGATCATCTTCCTCAGGTAGGCGTACTTTCAGCCGCCTTTTTTATCGCTTCTTATATCCACCTGCCTATTGGTTTCTCCAGTGTGCATCTTATCCTGAACGGATTGATCGGCTTAGCGCTTGGCTGGGCCGCTTTCCCTGCGCTATTAGTTGCCCTGTTTCTACAGGCGGTGTTCTTTGGTTTCGGTGGATTCCTCGTCTTAGGGGTGAACGCAGTCAATATCGCGTTACCTGCGGTGTTGGTGTATTACCTCTGCCGGCATGGAATTGGTTCGCAGTCACCTAAAGTGGCAGCCGCTTGGGGCGCTATCGGTGGCGCAGGTTCGATTGTTATAACTACTATCATGGTGGCATTTTCGTTAATGCTTTCGGGCGAGGCTTTCTTGCTCGCAGCTAAAGCGACCTTTGTTGCGCATATTCCGGTCATGATTGTAGAGGGCTTTGTCACTGCGGCAGCTGTGTTGCTGATTCGTAAGGTGAAGCCTGAATTCTTTGGTCTCGATGAGGAACGCGCTTATGGCTAAGTTATTAGCGCCACTTGTATTCCTATTTGCCCTGATTTCTTCAGGTGCGCATGCCCATAATGTTGTCGGTGGTGTTTACGCTATTGGTAACACGATAGAAGGTGAAGTTGGCTTTTCTAATGGTGATATGGCTCAAGAGGGTACAGAAATTATCGTATCTGATGCGGCTGGTAATGAACTCGGTAAGACCGTAACTGACGCTGATGGCTTGTTTGTATTTTCGGCTCAGCAACGAATTGATCACCATTTCTTTGCCAACCTGAGTGCAGGTCATGTGCTTGAAATCTCCCTGCCGGCTGATGAACTGCCAGATAGCTTACCCGGCGGAAATGTCGCAATGAGCGCTTCGGGCAATAGTAGTGAAACTCCAAAGTTTAATGGTGATCAAGCAGCGCTGCAGGCGATGATCGAAAAAGCGGTAGCAAAACAGGTTAAACCATTGCGTCAGGAATTGGCTGCTTATAAAGAGAAAGCGGGTCTTCAAGATGTGATGGGTGGTATTGGTTATATCTTTGGACTTTGCGGCTTAGGTATCTGGTGGCGCCAACGTCAGAAAGAGAAACAGTAGGAAAAGGAACATGCCTCAGTTTCTTGAGCATAGCGGCACCTCATGGAAGGGGCAGAAGGTTAAGCATGATCAATCGTTGATTGATCGCCTTGACCCGCGCATGCGCGTTATCTTAGTGACACTGTTTGCGTTTGCGACAGTGCTTTCGCACAACTTTTTTGTTTTAACAACAGCCGTTATCGCTGGCTTTATGTTGGCGGTGCTCGCGCAGTTAAATGTTAAACGTACTCTTCGTCGTGTGATCGCGATGGATATGTTTATGATCTTCTTGATCATCCTGCTGCCTTTCACCACCCCCGGCGAAACTTGGTTTACTCTGTTTGGTTTATCGGCGAGTAAAGAGGGTTTCTTTCATGCTCTCATGATTCTATTGAAGGCCCATGCTGTGGTATTAGCGCTGCTTGCTTTAGTAGGCACGATCAGCGCTACCACGCTAGGGCATGCATTAGCGCATCTTCGGGTACCCGATAAACTAGTACATCTCATGTTATTTACTGTGCGCTATCTTGAAGTGATCGGCCAAGAGTACAAACGGATGCGCAGAGCGATGCAGGCTCGAGCCTTTGTACTTCGCACTGATATGCATACCTGGCGTTCGATTGGTTATCTAATTGGCATGTTGCTCGTGCATTCGTTAGAGCGTTCAGAGCGGATTATGGATGCAATGAAGTGCCGTGGTTACAAAGGCCAGTTTTACCTGTTTGATGATATGCGCTTAGGCAGTGAAGATTACCGCTTCTTAGCGGTATTTGTGCCTTTCCTTTGCATTCTAACCGGATTGAATTTCTTATGAGTGAACAAAACACACTAATTAAAGTAACCGGTTTGAGTTATCGTTACCCACGTCGTGGAGTGGTTTTAGATAACGTCGATTTTACTCTTAATGCAGGCGAAAGGGTCGCATTAACTGGCCCAAATGGTGCGGGTAAAACAACCTTATTACATCTATTGGTGGGCTTAAAGAAAGCTAAAGCCGGAGAGATTTGGGCGTTTGGCGAAACCCGCAGTGAAGAAAAGCAATTCATCGATGTTCGTGCGCGCGCGGGCTTCCTATTTCAAGATCCAGATGATCAGTTGTTCTGCCCAACGGTTCTGGAAGATGTAGCATTCGGTCCACTCAACCTTGGCAAAAGCCGTGAAGAAGCGTTGAAGATTGCGAGCGATACTTTAGCTTCGTTAGGAATGGAAGGCTTTGAAGAGCGTATAACTCACCAGCTATCGGGTGGTGAAAAGCGCATGATCACGCTGGCTTCGGTATTAGCGATGGAGCCTGAAGTGTTATTGCTGGATGAGCCGAGTAATGCCTTAGATACTGAAGCGCGTCAAAGGCTGATCGATACGCTGCTTGGCTTACCGCAAGCAATGATCATCATCTCCCATGATTCAGAATTTATTGCCCAGCTGGCTACTCGCGAAGTGCGATTAAAAGATGCAAAACTTAATGCTGTAACTGTTGCTGAACCGCAGTTGGAAAGCGCTTAATGGAAATTTTTCAGCCCCTTAGTAATCCTGCGTTTCGTTGGCTATTTCTTGGTCAATTAGTTTCGCTGGTGGGTACAGGGCTGACTACGGTTGCTTTGGCACTATTGGCGTTTGATCTAAATCCTAGTGATGCTGGCTGGGTATTGGGTGTAGCTCTAGCAATCAAAATGGTCGCTTACCTTTGTGTAGCGCCCGTTGTGGGTGGTTATGCCAGTCAGTTACCACGAAAGAGGTGGTTGGCAGGGTTGAATATTGGTCGAGCAGCGCTGGTGGCTTTAATGCCGTTCTGTCAGGAAGCGTGGCAGCTGTTTCTGTTGATGTTTCTGCTGAATGCGATGGCCGCAGGTTACACCCCAGTCTATCAGGCGTTATTGCCCGATGTATTGCCCGATGAAAAAGAATATACCCGAGCGCTATCTTTATCGCGTTTAGCGATGGAGATGGAAAGCTTATTAAGCCCAGCATTAGCGGCTTTCTTACTGTTGTTTACTAGCTATGCCTTGTTGTTCGAGTTGAATGCCGTTGGTTTTGTTATCGCAGCGTTGTTTCTTCTACTAGCGGTTGTTCCAGCTAATACAGTAAGCGATCGCAGCGGTGGGGTTTGGAAAAAGGTTAGCTTTGGAGTGCGTAGTTATCTTAAAACGCCGCGCTTACAGGCGGTGTTGTTGCTCAATCTAGCGCTTTCTGCAGCAGGCGCGATGATCATCGTAAACACGGTTGTTTATGTACGTGCAGTGTTGGGTTTATCCGAAGAACAGGTGCCTTTGCTGATGCTTTCAGCAGGCGTAGGCTCAATGATAGCCGCGTTTATATTGCCTAAACTGCTTGAGAGTGTTCATGATCGCCCTGTGATGTTTATAGGTGCAGGGTTGTTGGTTGTTGTTCTGTTAGCAGGGCTAAGCGGTCCAGGGTATTGGGGATTATTTCCAATCTGGTTTGTGATTGGTGTCGGTACAAGTTTGATCCTTATACCAACCGGGCGAGTAGTCAGAAACTCATGCCAAGAGAGTGATCGAAACGATTACTTCTCAGCGAATTTCGCCCTGACTCACGGTATGTGGTTGTTAGGTTATCTGCTTGCTGGATGGCTAGGTAGCCGATTGGGTATGGACGGTGCTTTTCTTGGTTTAGCTGCGCTGGCCGCAGTAGCGTTGATTGCGGCAATGTTGGTTTGGAAGAAAGATGATCAGCATGATCTATGGCATGAGCATCCAGAGATGGACCATCTTCATCCACATGTACATGATGAACATCATCAGCATGAACACGAAGGATGGGAGGGGCCAGAGCCACATGTGCATCCCCATTATCATCCGAAGCAGAAGCATAAACACAAATTTGTTATCGACGAACATCACGCACATTGGCCAAAACAATAGTACGCTGGCCTAGATGCCCGATTACGGCGTTAAATTTTTTCTTGAGTGCTCAGCGGCAGTTTCTGCCACAACGCTCAAAGAGCGGCCCTTTAGGGTGAACGGAGTGAATCTTTACACCAGTAATACCCGAAGGGGCACACTGACTCCGCTCTTTCGAAAAAATTTGCCTTGTACTCGAACATCTATACTCAGCGTACGATGAGCTTTAGAACAAATTTAGTCATTCCAGCGAAGTCTGGAACTTAAAGGTAGCAGAATGAGTAAGCCTCATTTTCCATTTACAGCAGTATGCGGGCAGGCGCAGTTTAAGCTTGCTTTGATACTTACAGCGATCAACCCAGCTATCGGTGGGGTGGTGATCAGTGGACCTCGTGGTAGTGCTAAGTCTACGCTAGCGCGCGGTATGGCGGATCTTTTGCCCGATCACCTTCAAGCGGAAGGGGATGATCTAGTCGCGGCTGAGTTCGTGACGCTACCGTTAGGTGCAAGCGAAGAGATGCTGTTGGGTACGCTGGATCTAGAGCAGGTGTTGAACGATAAGAAGATGCAGTTCAGCCCTGGTCTATTGAGCAAAGCCCACGGTGGGGTGCTCTATGTGGATGAGGTGAACCTACTACCCGATAACCTTGTTGATCTATTGTTAGATGTTTCTACCTCTGGCGTAAACCGCGTAGAGCGTGATGGTATAAGCCATAGCCACCGCTCTGAGTTTCTATTGGTTGGCACAATGAACCCCGATGAGGGGGAGTTGCGCCCACAGTTGCATGATCGCTTTGGTTTCTCGGTAAATCTAAGTAACCAGTATGCGCCGCTTGAGAGGGTCGAGATTGTAAAACGTCGCGAGCAGTTTGATCGCAATCCTGAAGCCTTTATTGCTGAATATGCAGATCAGCAAACTGAACTGGTTGATCAGATTTTGGCAGCTCGTGAAAAGCTACAAACAGTCACTTGTTCTGATGAGCTACGTTTAGATATTGCTGAGCGATGTGCTCAAGCACAGGTTGATGGCCTGCGTGCTGATATCGTGTGGTACCGAGCAGCGTTAACTCATGCGGCGCTGAATCAGCAAGCGGAAGTAACATTACAGAATATCGATGCAGTGGAAGAGTTAGTTTTAGCGCATCGCCGTAAGGTCTTGCCTGAGCAGAATCCTCCGCAGCAACCGCCAACACCTCCTAAGCAAGATCAGCAAGGCTTTAAACGCCCTGACGATAGTCATCGCCCACAGTCCGGTGAAGGTGAGTGGGGGGCTATGAAGCCGCAACAACAGAAGACGGCTGAGAAAACTGCACTAGAGCTTCCTGATCTGATGACTCACAACCACGAGAAGCAGGGCATTAAGCAAACATCAGAACTGAGCAGTCGTCCTGACTGGTTTAAGACTTTAATGAGCAGCCTGCCTAACTGGCCACCGAAGGCGCTGCAGTTTAAGAAGCAGGGCAAGAGTGCAGATCGTTTACACTTGGTCTTGTTGGATACTTCAGCTTCCACTTTGCAGGCACAAGGTTTTGCTTATGCAAAAGCTGCTGTGCTGCAGATCTCAGAGAATGCGTATTTGAATCGTGAACAGATTGCTCTGTTTGGATTTGGTAATACCGAGGTTAAAAACCTGCTTTCTAGAATTAGAGCACCTAAAGAGCTGCGTAGTTGGTTAGATCAACTGGGTGCCGGTGGTGGCACACCTATGCGCGAAGCTTTTGTTGAAGCGCGAACTTATCTACAGCAGCTGCGCAAACAACAGCCCGAGCTTGATGTCGCTATCTATGTATTAAGCGATGGTCGCAGCAGTAGCTCTTTAAATGGCATTGATTTAGGTGGCGATTTGATCTGGATCGATACCGAACTCAGCCAAGTGAAACGCGGCAAAGGCCGTCGTTTCGCTAATGAATTAAATGCAACTTACCTATCTTTATCTGGAGCATAAGAACCCGATATGAAAACGCATCAGGAACGCATGGCGAAAAAGAAAGAGGTGATCGATAAGCGTATCGCCCAAGCCACTGAAGAGCGCGGTGTACTTATCCTGCTGAAAGGTAACGGCAAAGGTAAGAGTAGTTCTGCGTTTGGCACTATGGCACGTTGTGTCGGCCATGGAAAAAAAGCGGCGGTTATCCAGTTTGTAAAAGGTCGTACTGAGACCGGTGAATATAAGCTGTTCCGTGATCATGAGCTGATCGACTGGAATGTCATGGGCCATGGCTTTACCTGGGAAACGCAGGATAAAATTCAAGATATTGAGGCAGCGAAGAAAGCCTGGGCCCTAGCTGAGCAATACCTTAAAGATGATAGCTATGAAATGCTGGTATTTGATGAGCTTAGCTATATGTTCAAATACAAATATTTGCCGTTAGAGCCGGTTATCGAAGCCTTACAAAATCGCCCGAAGAATCAGAACGTTATGATTACCGGTCGTGTTATGCCTGAAGGTCTAGAAGAGATCGCTGATACGATCAGCAGTATTCGCGATGAGCGTCATGCATTCCGTCTTGGTGTTAAAGCGCAGGCTGGGATCGAATTCTAATGGCCGAACAGCAATCTGTACTTTGCCCCGCACTGTTTCTAACAGCACCAAGCTCGGGTGAAGGTAAAACCACGATTACAGCAGCACTGGCACGTTATTTCCGTGATCAGGGTAAAGTGGTTCGTGTATTTAAAACCGGCCCGGACTATCTTGATCCGCAGATCTTAGCGCAGGCGAGTGGTCAGGATGTCGAGCAGCTAGATCTATGGATGGCCGGCGAAAACTACTGCCAGCAAAAGCTCTATGAGGCAGCAAAAACCGCCGATCTGATTTTGGTTGAAGGCGCTATGGGCATGTTTGATGGCGAACCTTCCAGTGCAGACTTAGCAGCGCGTTTTAATATCCCTGTTGCGATCGTTATGAATGTAAAAGGGATGGCACAGACTGCTGCAGCGATTGCGATGGGCTTAGCTAACTATCGTTCTGATATTTCGGTTGCCGGTTTAATTGCCAATAACTGTGGCACCGAGCGTCATGCTCAATTGATTTGTGATGCACTGCCTGAATCTTTACCTCTGCTAGCTACATTGGCGCGTGACCCAGAGGTTGCCTTACCGGAACGCCATTTAGGTTTAGTGCAGGCCGCAGAAGTTTATGACGAGTTAGAGCAGCGTTTTGGTTTGGGTGCCGAGTGGATTAGAGGCCCGCTAGAAAACATTAATCAGATTACTAACCTGCCTGAACCAGTAGAGTTCTTCAGCGCAGAAATACCTGAGGTTGAACCGCTGCTGGAAGGTAAGCGCATAGCGATCGCTAAGGATGAAGCGTTTAGTTTTATCTACGATGCCAATCTACGTTTACTAGAGCAGATGGGAGCAGAGCTTAAGTTCTTCTCGCCTCTACATGATAAGGAACTACCAGAAGCTGATAGCTTATGGTTACCGGGTGGATATCCAGAACTGCATGCACAGGCGCTATCTGACAACCAAACCATGCAGGCGCAGATCCGTGAGTTCCACTCAGCGGGCAAACCGATTTTGGCTGAGTGCGGCGGCTTCCTCTACTGCCTTGAAGATCTTACCGATCTAGAAGATAACTGCCGTCCTATGACTGGAATTCTCAAAGGCCATGGGGCTATGCGCGGTAAACGCGGTTGCCAAGGGATGCAAACGGCGATGTTACCTGAAGGTGAGGTTCAGGCACATGCTCATCACCGTTCGCGTAGTTCTGATACACCGGAACCGGTAGGACATGGTCGTCGTCAGCGTCACCCAGCACCGGGCGAAGCGATCTACCGAGAGAAAGGTTTAACGGCGAGTTATCTACATCTGTTTTTTGCGTCGAACCCAGAAGCGATCGCCGCAATTTTTAGCGGTAATTTAGAGGAAATATAAGAACGTGTGGCCTGAGAGTAGCGAAAATCAACAGCCAGAGTTGCGCAGCGGTTTAACCACCGGTTGCTGTGCGACTGCATGTTGTGTAGCTGCATCTCAAGCGTTGTTAGCAGGCAAAGAGCCAGAAAATGTAGAAGTCTTGTTGCCTCGCGGGCAGTTGGTAGAGCTGGAGATTATCGCTTATCAACAGTTAGAAAATGAGCAGGGTATTAGAACCGCAACCATTAAAGATGCCGGTGATGATCCTGATGTCACCCATGGTGCAACGGTCTTTGTTGAGCTTCGATTGACTAAAGAAGCGGGTGTAGCATTTAAACCCGCAGAAGGCGTGGGCACAGTGACGCGCGAAGGTTTGGTACTTGATGTAGGTGAGCCTGCGATCAACCCGGTACCACGCAAGATGATGACTGAGCATCTACAAAAAGCCGCTGATGTTTATGGCTACGAAGGTGGTTTTGAGGTTGCTGTGGGCGTAGAAAAGGGCGAACAGATTGCCCTTAAAACTATGAATCCACGCCTTGGCATTATCGGTGGTTTATCGATTTTAGGGACAACAGGGATTGTCCGGCCATACTCTTGTGCTGCTTATATCGCCTCTATCCGCCAAGGGGTGGATGTTGCCAAAGCCAACGGAACTAAACACTTGGCAGCAACGACCGGCAGTACCAGTGAAGCTGCTATTAAAGCGCACTACAACTTGGATGATATGGCCCTGATTGAGATGGGCGACTTTGTTGGCGCTTTACTTAAGCATCTACGTAAAGAGCCTGTAGAGAAGCTCAGTATTTGTGGCGGCTTTGGCAAGATGACCAAACTAGCGAACGGTCATATGGATCTGAATAGCCGCAGCTCCAGCATCGATTTTCAACATATGGCGATGTTGGCTGAGAAGCTGGGTGCTAATGCACCGTTGTTGGAGAAGATCCACAACGCAAATACCAGTATGGAAGTACTGAAACTGTGTCAGGAAGCCGAGATCGATCTGGCACAAGCGGTTTGTACACAGGCGTTGCTGGTTGCAGAAGAGGTTGTGCATAAAACTCAACCTCAAGTAGAGATCGAAGTGTGGGCCACGGATCGAAAAGGCAACTTTGTCGGGCATGCTCAAGGTAAAGCTTCTAACCGAGATACATCGGGTAGCCTGAATGGAGAACAGCAGTGAATATCCTGATTCTTGGAGGCACCTCAGATGCGCGCAAAGTGGTTAAAGGCCTAGATCAGCAAGGACTATTAGGTGATAACCGCGTGATCTATAGCGTGGCTGGCTTGGTGAGAATTCCGCAGCTACCTTGCGAAGTAATCTCAGGTGGTTTTAGCCAATACGGTGGATTGGATACTTATCTAAAAGAGGAGCAGATCGGTCTTCTTCTAGATGTGACCCATCCCTTTGCCGAAACGATGAGCACTACTGCGGTGAATGCCGCTAAACAGCTTGGAATTGAATGCTGGCGTTTCCATCGCGAAGCATGGCAAGCGCAGCAGGGTGATAAGTGGCGTAGCTTTGCTGATATGCAATCACTGGTTGCGGCAGCAGAAAGCTATAAGTCGGTGCTTTTGACGGCGGGGCAGTTATCCCAAGCGGTGATCGATCAGTTTGGCGTTTATGCACAACGTAATGGTCAGACGCAGGTGTTCCGCACAGCTGCACCTGCGCAAGCTGAATTACCGGAAAGCATGCAATGGTTAAAAGCGATTGGGCCGTTTAATCATCAGGATGAAAAGGCACTGTTAGCGCATCATCAGATTGATCTGCTGATCAGTAAAAATAGTGGCGGCGCAGCAACAGAAGCCAAGTTGAGTGCTGCCAGAGAGTTGGGCGTAGATGTGTTTATGTTAGAGCGCCCAGAACTTCCTGAAGCGGATCGGATATTCCGAGAGATAGACGGCTGTGTAGAAGCCGTCAGAACACTAGTTAACGAGTCTAGATGATAGTAGGTAAGAAACAGCGTGGCGTTTGAGTACGAAATTAATCCACAGGCGATAGAGAAAGATAGCTTTCGACAGATTCGCGAGCTAACGGAGCTAAGCCACTTCGATCGCGAGCAGCAACAAGTTGTGATGCGTATTGTGCACAGCTTAGGTATGCCTGAGTTAGCGGAACAGGTGCGTTTCAGTAAAAATGCTTGTGAAACAGGTATGGCTGCGCTGTCTCAGGAGTGCGAAATCCTCTGTGATGTCGAGATGGTACGTCAGGGAATCACTAAACGCATGATTCAGCGTTTACCTAGCTGTTATCTGAATGACCCACGTACTGCAGAACTGGCAAAACAAACGGGTGAGACCCGTTCTATGGCGGCGGTAGAGCTATGGCGTGATTCTTTGGCCGGTAGTGTCGTGGTGATTGGCAATGCGCCTACTGCATTGTTTCGTTTGTTAGAGATGATCGAAAAGGGCGCAGAAAAACCTGCGTTGATTATCGGTATGCCGGTGGGTTTTGTCGGTGCTGCTGAGTCCAAACAAGCATTGTGGGATGTTCACGAGCAACTGGACATTGAATGTATAACGCTGCTGGGTCGTCAGGGTGGTAGTGCTGTATCAGCCGCCAGTTGTAATGCTCTGCTGCGTTGTAATCGTGGGGAGTATTATTAATGATCCACGTAGTTGGTTTAGGTGTTTCTCATCTGGCTGAACTGTCTTCGGATGCGCAGCAGGCTTTAGCACAGGTTGATCTGGTGATCGGTTCTGAGCGTCAGTTGGCGACCATCAAAGAGTTGATGCCATCAGATAACGCTACCACGGAACTGCCAAAACTAGCTGAACTGAAAAAACTGGTTGAGGGCGTTCTTGCTGAAGAAAAATCAGTGATGATTCTAGCCTCCGGTGATCCACTGTTTTATGGCATTGGTCGTTGGTTTAGCCGCTATTTTTCCCAGTCAGATTTGAGATTCTATCCAGCGGTATCGAGCTTACAGATGGCCTGCCACCGTTTGGGTCTGGCCCTGCAGGACTTAGAAGTATTAAGCCTGCACGGTCGTCCGGTCGAAAAGCTGAAAACACGTTTACGCCAGAATCAGTCGTTGCTGATCCTGACGGACAGTAAAAGTTATCCTCAGGTGCTTGCTCAACACTGTGTTGAGTCAGGTTTTCCACAAGCACAGCTGACCGTATTGGAAACCTTAGGTTATCCAGACGAGCAGATTCGCCGTTTCTCTGCATCGGAGTTACTGGAAGCAGATCATGAGTTTGATCCACTGCATCTGACCCTTATCGAACCGGGTTCAAACCAAGGTTACCTACCTGAGTTTCCGGGTATTCCTGATCAGCACTTTATTACTGATACAGATAAACCGGGTAAAGGGATGATCAGTAAACGCGAGGTCAGACTTACGATTCTCTCGTTGATGCAGTTAAGCCGTGATGATCAGGTTTGGGATATA
Organism: Neptuniibacter sp. QD48_11; assembly: GCF_047778095.1. Taxonomy (GTDB): domain Bacteria; phylum Pseudomonadota; class Gammaproteobacteria; order Pseudomonadales; family Balneatricaceae; genus Neptuniibacter. The sequence goes on along the minus strand of NZ_CP180551.1, from coordinate 2,541,428 downwards.
GGTGCGGGTTGTGGTGGCGTAGCCGTTGAGCTTGCTTATTGGCAGCCGCTAGCGACCGTGAATGCGATAGAGCATCACCCAGATCGCCTAAGTTGCTTAGAAGCGAACCGCCAGCGTTTTGGCGTGGTAAGCAATCTTAATATTGTTGAAGGGCGCGCGCCTGAAGCATTAGAAGGGCTCGCTTTGCCAAACAAAGTGTTTATTGGTGGTAGCGATGGTGAATTGCCACAGTTGCTTGCCGAAATATGGGCCTTACTGCCTAAAGATGGTGTACTGGTGGCGAGTGCGGTCACTGAAAATACCAAACAGCTACTGATGCAGTTCTGGCAAGAACGCTCGTTAGCCGAAGATAGCCAATTGGAAACCACCCAAGTGGCCGTAAGTCGTGGTGAAACTTTAGCAGGGCAGTTGATGTATCGACCGAATTTACCGGTTAATTTGTTTAAGTTTGTTAAAACCGGAGATGTTGTATGAATCTGGTGAAAGGCCGATTTATCGGTGTTGGCGTTGGCCCAGGTGATCCTGAGTTATTAACAGTGAAAGCTTGGCGTTTGATTCAGAGCGCTGATGTGATCAGCTATCTGGTGAATGATAAAGGCGAATCACAAGCGAAGAATATCGCTTCCGATGCCATCTATTCAGCGACAACAGCGCAATCGGGTATTCCTATCTATATGCCGATGTCGACGGATCGCAACAAAGCGAATGAGGCTTATGATCAGGGCGCAGCGGCGATTGCTGAACAACTAGAGCAGGGCTTAGATGTGATCTTCCTGTGTGAAGGTGATCCTCTGTTCTTCGGCTCATTCAGTTATCTATTGGAACGTTTACAAGATCGGTTTACCTGCGAAGTTGTACCGGGCATTACCTCGGTAAATGCCGCCGCAGCCACTCTAGTTCATCCGCTCACTATGCTGAAAGAGTCCTTTGCAGTGGTTAATGGTCGTCATTCTGACGAACAGATTCTTGCCGCACTTAAACAAAATGATTCGCTGGTGATTATGAAAGCGGGTCAGGCACGCCCTCGTTTACTTAAATTACTGGCTGATAGCGGGCGCACAGAAGATGCCCAGTATTTGGAATATATCGGCCGTGATAATCAACGTATTGTGAACGATATTAGTGAGCTGGAAGCTGAAGCGGGCCCTTACTTTTCGTTGTTTGTGATTACTCGTAGTGAGAGGAATAGCCGCTAATGGCTTCTCGTCAAACCAAGATCATCGCTCTTACAGAGGCTGGAAAAAGCCTCGCTGAGCGTCTTAGATCCTCGATTGAAGCCGATGTGGTGTATAAACCGCAACCTTTTGCGGAGCAAGTTCAGGGCTTTTTTAAAAACGGTGATCGACTGATCTTTATCTGTGCCACTGGCATTGTTATGCGCAGTTTAGCACCGGTGCTACAGGATAAATATCAAGACCCGCCCGTACTGGTGATTGATGAGCAGGGGCAGTTTGTAATTCCGTTGTTATCAGGTCACGAAGGTGGAGCCAATAATTGGGCTTTAGAAGTCTCGAAGCTATTAAATGCCCAGCCGGTGATAACCACAGCCAATGGCTACCTAAATCCAGTTTATAGCGTCGGTATGGGCTGCGAACGTGGTTGCCCTGTGGATGAATTGGAACGGTTGCTAATGGAATGTCTTCAACAGTCGGGCCTGAGCTTAGATCAAGTGAGTTCTATCAGCAGCATCGATATTAAAGCAGACGAGGTTGGCTTAATTGAGTTGGCTAAAAAGCTCGATAAGCCTTATCAGACTTGGGATAAAAACCAGCTATCAGAGATGGAACCGCTGCTGAGCACTCGATCCGAGTATGTGTTCAACACTGTAGGTGTTTATGGCGTAGCAGAATCAGCAGCCCTATTGAGTGCCAAGCAGCAGACTGGGCAACAGCCTGAGCTGGTCTTGAATAAACAGAAAACGAAGAAAGCTACCTGTGCAATTGCCAGAAGCTATTCAGGCAAATAGCCGAATAAAGAGAATTTAATGTCAAAACTATTTGTAGTGGGCACAGGCCCGGGTGATAAACAGCTTGTAGCGCCAAAAGCTTTGGAAGCGATCAAAGCAAGCTCCGATCTAGTCGCGTACGGTCTTTATCTAGATCTGTTGGGCGATGTTTGTGATAACAAACAGCACCATGATCTGCCTTTAGGCGAAGAGATCGGTCGCGCGCGTTTAGCTTTAGATCTGGCGGCAAGCGGTAAAACCACCGCACTGATCTCCAGTGGCGATATCGGTATCTATGCCATGGCGACATTGGTATTTGAGCTGCTGGATCAACAGTTACAGGGCAAAGAAGATCATCCTGAATGGCTAGATGTGGATATCGAAGTGATCCCAGGTATCTCGGCAATGCAGGCGGGTGCCAGCCGCGTTGGTGCAATGTTGGGCCATGACTTCTGTACGGTATCGCTTTCTGATCTGTTAACCCCTTGGGAAACAATCGAGAAACGTATCCACAGTGCAGGTAGCGGTGACTTTGTAATCTCTTTCTACAACCCCGTATCCAAAAAGCGCGATTGGCAGCTGAATCATGCCCGCGACATCTTGCTGCAGTATCGCCCTGCGGAAACGCCAGTGTTACTAGGTCGCCAATTAACTCGTGAAGATGAGTCGATCCGTATTATTACCTTAGGTGAGCTGGATGCTAAAGATGTGGATATGTTCACACTAGTAAGTGTCGGTAACAGCGAATCTCGCCATATCGTCAATGGCTCAAAAGAGTGGGTCTACACCCCGCGCGGTTACTCAAAGAAGTTGTAACTAGGTTTGGTGAATTAGATTTGTGGGAGGCGCATCTTGCGCCGAAATTTCGCGGCTGGAAGCCGCTCCCACAGACAAAACTTCCTATTATTGGATTTAATTATGACAGTCTACTTTATCGGTGCAGGTCCGGGTGATCCTGAGCTAATGACCCTGAAAGGTCATCGTGTACTGCAAGAGTGCCCAGTGGTGCTTTATGCCGGTTCTCTGATTCCACGTGAAGTACTGGAAGCGGTTGAAGGCAAAGCGGAGAAGATCATCGATACCGCAACGATCGATCTGGATCAGATTACCGATCATATCGTTCAAGCACATAAAGAGGGTAAGGACGTTGCCCGCCTTCAATGTGGTGATCCATCGCTTTATGGCGCTATCGGCGAACAGATCCGCCGCCTAGAAGCCGAAGGGATCGATTATGAAGTGATTCCGGGCGTGAGTGCGGTGGCTGCCTCTGCCGCTTATCTGAAGAAAGAGCTAACACTCTCCGGTGTATCTCAAACGATCATCATGACCCGCTATGAAGGTAAAACGCCGTTCCCTGAGCGTGAGCGTTTGCCTCAGCTAGCGCAAAGCGGTGCCACCTTGGCGATCCATCTGGGTGTCACCCGTATCCATAAGATTGTTGAAGAGCTGATTCCACACTATGGCGAAGATTGCCCGGTAGCGGTTTGCTATCGCAGCTCTTGGCCTGATCAGGATAAAGTGACCGGAACTTTGGGTGATATTGTCGCTAAAGTTCGCGAAAAGGGTTTTACCCGTACGTCTTTGATTCTGGTCGGTCACGTATTGGATACCGATGATTTTGCCGATTCCTATCTGTACGACAAGGATCAGGCCCACGTATTCCGCAAGAAAGAACACAAAGCAAAACTTGTTAAAGAGACAACAGAGTAATAGTTATGCAACTGAATAAGATTCCAACCACGGTAGTAACAGGTTTTTTGGGTAGCGGTAAAACAACATTGCTATCTAGTGTTTTGAAACAAGCGGCAGGCAAGCGTATCGCCGTGATTGTAAATGAGTTTGGTGAGCTGGATATCGACTCTGACTTGCTACGTAGCTGTCCTCTTGATTGTGAAGATGAGTCTGCAGCAGAAGGTGGTGCACAGGGCGAACAAGGTTTCTACGAGCTAGCGAACGGCTGTATCTGCTGCACAGTAGAAGAAGAGTTCCTGCCAGTTATGCAGCAGCTAGTTGAGCGTCGTGACGATATCGATCATATCCTGATTGAGACCAGTGGTCTTGCGCTACCTAAACCACTCGTTCAGGCATTCAACTGGCCGGGCATTAAAGAGTACTGCACCGTTGATGCGGTCATCACTGTAATTGACGGTCCTGCGGTTGCAGCGGGTCGTTTCGCTAACGACGAAGCTAAAGTTCAAGAGCAGCGTTTAGCGGATGAGAGCCTAGATCATGATCCAAGCTTGAAAGAGCTTCTGGAAGATCAGCTAAGTGCTGCGGATCTGGTTGTAGTGAGCAAAAACGATCTACTCGCAGAAGAGCAACGCACTCAGGTTGAAGCGGTTGTAAATGCTAAAGTGCCTGCTGAAGTTAAGACCTCTTACATCAGCAACGGTGAAGCGGATCTTGAGATGCTGATGGGTCTAGACTGCGCTACAGAAGAGCGTATCGAAGCGGTACACAACCACCACGATCATCACCACGATCACGGCCATGATCACGACCATGCCCACGATCACTTTGATTCTTTCGTGATATCTATCGGTGAAGTGGATAGCGACAAGCTGCAAGCTATTCTGAAAGGTCTGCTAAGCGACTTTAATATCTTCCGTGCTAAAGGTTTTGCGGCACTTCCAGGTAAGCCGATGCGTCAGGTAATGCAGGCGGTAGGCAAGCGTTTGGATGTGTATTTCGATCGTCCATGGGGCAACGATGAGCCGAAAACTCAGTTGGTATTTATCGGCAAAGGCATCGACGAAGCAACCATCAAAGCCGCGCTTGAAGAAGCATTGGTTTAATTCTGGTTTCTAGCCACTAACGACTGATTATTTATGCACCTATTAGCAGCGCAACCGGGCGGGTTTGTCGATGATGAAGGCATCATCGACTTAAACCAGACACCGGCCGATATGATCATCCTCTCTGCAGCCGATAGCTCGCTTGCCGCGCTGTCCGATGCTGCGTGCCTTTTTGCGGATGAGCAGATTGAAGATCAACCATCGGTTCGTCTAGCCAACTGGATGCAGCTGCTAAAACCTGCTGCTTATGATCTGTATGAGCACAAGGTGCTGGAACAGTCCAAAGTCGTTGTGTTGTCGCTCTTAGGTGGTGCGAGTTACTGGCAGTATGGCTTCGAACGCCTGCAAGCATGGGCGCAAGCTGACAGTAGCCGAACGCTAATCATCGTGCCGGGGGATGATACCCCTGATCCAGAATTGTTCTCCGCTAGTTCTGTAACCGATAGCGAAGCGATGCGGATCTGGCGCTACCTTCGTGAAGGCGGTGTAGATAACAGTCTGCAACTGCTGAACTGTTTAACCGATCAATACCTGCAACAAGAGCGTCTGTGGCATGAGCCAAGACCGCTACCTAAATGCATGATCTATCTGCCGGCTGCTAGTAACACATCAAAAAATACTGTGCAGGCAGCGACTTTTCCAGAGTGGCAACAACGGCAGAGCGACGTTGATAGGCCGGTAGCGCTATTGTTGTTCTATCGTAGCCATCTGCAAAGTGGCAATACCCGCATGTTTGATCAATTGATCGAACAGCTAGAAAGCAACGGCTTAGCACCATTACCAATCGCAATTGCCTCGCTTAAAGATGCGGAATCCTTAGCGCTAGTGAATGCACTACTGGAACAGAGCGGTGCCAGCCTGATTATCAACAGCACAGGGTTTGCCTCGAATACTGTTGCAAGCCCTGATCTGTGTTCGCAACCGAGCGAGTTCTACTCGCCGTTTGTACGTAAAGTACCTGTTCTGCAGTTGGTTCTTTCTAGTAGTACCGAAGAGGATTGGCTAACGCACTCGCAAGGTTTACGTAGCCGTGATATCGCCATGCAGGTGGTTCTGCCAGAGATGGATGGCAGGGTGCATACCCGTGCGTTGAGCTTTAAAACCGAAGATCACTTTGATGAGCGCAGCCAAGTTTCAGTGGTGCGTTATCAACTCCATCAAGAACGCGCAGGTTTTGTGGCGCAGTTAGCGCTTAGGTTCGCTCAGCTAGCAAACAAGCCCAATCCTGAAAAGCGCATCGCGCTGATTTTGGCCAACTACCCAACCAAAGATGGCCGTATCGGCAATGGTGTAGGTTTAGATACTCCAGCTTCTGCTGTGAATATTCTAAGAGCGTTGGAAGCATCAGGTTATCCACTGCAGGATATTCCTGAAAATGGCGATGCCCTGATTCAGGAACTGCTAGGTGCAGTAACGAATAACCCGAATACCCTGCACAACCTGCCGTGCTGGCAGAGTATGTCGCTGGAAGATTATCAGCGCTGTTTTGCTCAACTACCTGAGATTTGCCAACAAGCGGTGATCGATCAGTGGGGCGCGCCACAGCAGGATATTAAGTACCGTGATGGCCGTTTGATGCTTTCCGGTATTCGCTTAGGTGAAACCTTTATCGGTATCCAGCCAGCCCGTGGTTTTAATATCGATCTGGTGGCTAACTACCATGATCCTGATCTAATCCCACCGCATAACTATCTAGCATTCTATTTCTGGTTGCGCGAGTGCTATCAAGTGGATGCGGTAGTGCATGTAGGTAAGCACGGTAACTTAGAGTGGTTGCCGGGTAAGGGTAGTGCGCTATCAGAAGAGTGTTGGCCGGATATCGCTTTAGGGCCAATGCCGCACTTCTACCCATTTATTGTCAATGATCCCGGTGAAGGTGCGCAGGCCAAGCGCCGTACCCAAGCGGTGATTATTGATCATCTTATGCCGCCAATGACTCGCGCCGAAACCTACGGCGAAATGGCAGTACTGGAAGGGCTGGTGGATGAGTATTATCAAGCGATGGGGATGGATGATAAACGTCAGCAATGGCTGCGTGATGAGATCCTGAAGCAAGTTAAGAATACTCACCTGTTAGAAGAGCTAGGCCAAACGTTCGATGATGAAGACACCGTTCTAAACGAACTGGATGCCTACCTCTGTGATATCAAAGAGGCGCAGATCCGTCATGGTCTACATCGTCTAGGTGAATTGCCGGAAACGTCAAAATTAGCAGATACGTTAGTGGCGTTGCTACGTCTGCCACGGGGTGATGATCCCGATAGTCAGGGTATTTTGCATAACTTAGTACAGGATCTGAATCTACAAGTAGATAACGATTCTTTTGATCCACTAGAAGCAGGCAGTAAAAACTGGCTAGGTGAAAAACCAGCCCAACTCGCTGAACTTACCCAAGATGATTGGCGCAGTGAGGCTGATACCCGTGAGCGTTTGGAACTCTTCGCGGCTCAGTTAGTAACAGACTATGTCTTGGCAGATAATTCGCTAGAAACCTTAAGCGATCTACCCAGAACAGCAAAACAACTTGCTTATGCCCGTGCCACTATCCACAAAGCGTTATTGCAAAGTGCCGAGCTTGAGATCGAATCGCTTATCGCAGGCTTAGGCGGTGAGTTTGTTAACCCTGGCCCAAGTGGTGCGCCGACTCGTGGCCGTTTAGATACCCTGCCCACAGGTCGAAATTTCTACTCGGTGGATAATCGTTCTATCCCATCTCCTGCTGCATGGGCGATTGGCGAGCGTTCCGCACAAGCGCTGATCGAACGTCATCTTCAGGAAAACGGTGATTATCCGCGTACTCTTGGTTTATCGGTCTGGGGTACAGCGACCATGCGTACTGGTGGTGATGATATAGCTCAGGCCTTTGCCTTGATGGGTATTCGACCTATCTGGGCGCCGGGCTCGAATCGTGTCGTCGATTTTGAAGTACTTAGCTCGCAGCTATTAGGCCGACCACGAGTGGATGTTACCCTGCGAGTTTCCGGCTTCTTCCGTGATGCTTTCCCTAATGTAATGAAGCTTTACGATTCAGCTGTGCAAGCGATTGCTGCGTTGGAAGAACCGGGTGATAGCAACACCATCGCGCAGAATATCCACAAGCGTGAGCAGGAGCTTTTAGAGCAAGGTGTGTCTTCGGAGGAAGCACAGCGTCAGGCAAGTTACCGTGTCTTCGGTAGCAAACCGGGCGCATACGGCGCTGGCTTACAGGGCTTGATCGATGAACGCTGCTGGGAACAGAAAAGCGATCTGGCGGAGGCTTACCTAAACTGGGGTGGTTACGCGTACGGTAATCAAAAAGGTGATGGCGTGGCTGCACCGCAGGCGTTTCAGCATCAGCTGTCGCAACTGGAAGCGGTGGTACAGAACCAAGATAATCGCGAACACGATCTGCTAGATTCCGATGATTACTACCAGTTCCAAGGCGGTATGAGTAACGCGGTTGAAGTCTATCGTGGTGAAGCTCCACAGGTGTATCACAGTGATCACTCTAACCCGCAAAAGCCAAAGATCCGCACTCTAAAAGAAGAACTGAACCGTGTAATCCGCTCGCGCCTACTGAACCCTAAATGGATCAATGCCATGCAGGAACATGGTTATAAAGGCGCGTTCGAGATGACCGCCAGCGTCGATTACCTGTTTGCTTACGACGCCACCACTAACCTGATCGCCGATTATCAGTACGAGAAGGTCAGCGATGCACTGGTATTTGATCAACAGAACCGCGAGTTCCTAGAGCAGCATAATCCCCATGCCCTAGAAGAAATGGCAGAGCGGTTATTAGAAGCAACTCAACGTGGCTTATGGCAGGAACCGGGAGATTACTCCGAGCGACTCCAAGATCTGTTGCTTGAATTAGATGAACAGCAAGAGTCCGCAATGTAGGAGAGACGCCCCCGTCTCGATATTTTAATTATGTGCTTTGATTTAATGACGAACTTAAATAACAAAACATTCTTGGGCTTATCTTTTAGCTGTTCCAAGCAGGTTTCGGCGGATGTTAGCTGCCTTTTACGTGCGGAGCATAGGATCTGAAATGAGCACCTTTAAAAATCCGCACACCCTTATGGTTCAAGGCACCACGTCTGACGCCGGCAAGAGCATCGTCGTTACCGCGTTATGCCGTATTCTTGCTCGCCACAAAGTCTCTGTTGCGCCATTCAAACCACAGAACATGGCGCTTAACAGCGCGGTAACCGCAGAGGGTGGTGAGATCGGTCGTGCTCAGGCGGTACAGGCTGAAGCCTGCTATCTACCAGCCTCAGTAGAGATGAATCCTGTACTGTTAAAACCGAACAGTGATATTGGTGCGCAGGTGATTCTTAACGGTAAAGCCATCGGCAATATGAAGGCGACCGAGTACCACGCGTTTAAGCCTAAGCTACTAACCGAAGTGGTGAAAAGCCACACCCAGTTACAGCAGAAATACAGCGCTGTGATTGTCGAAGGGGCGGGTAGTCCGGCCGAGATCAATCTGCGTGAGCATGATATCGCTAATATGGGTTTTGCCGAGGCAGTCGATTGCCCGGTGATTATTGTTGCAGATATCGATCGTGGTGGTGTGTTTGCTCATCTGTTGGGGACTTATGAACTGCTTTCTGATTCCGAAAAGGCCCGTGTTAAGGGCTTTGTAATTAACCGTTTCCGTGGTGATGTTAGTCTGCTGCAATCGGGGTTGGATTGGTTGGAAGCACAAACCGGCGTACCTGTTTTGTGTGTAATTCCGTACGTAATGAATCTGCATATCGAGGCGGAAGACGCGGTTAATCAGCAGCAAAAGAGCAACGGTGAGCAACAACTCAAAGTGGTTGTACCTATCTACCCTCGCGCCAGTAACCATACCGACTTTGATGTACTGCGAATGCATCCGCAGGTGGATTGCGAGTTTATCCGTGATCCACAACAGTTTACCGGAGCAGACCTTATCGTTCTGCCGGGCAGTAAGAATGTCCGTGGCGACCTTAACTGGTTAAAAGAGAATGGCTGGGACAAAGTGATTGAGCGTCACCTACGTTTTGGCGGCAAGCTAATCGGTATCTGTGGCGGTTATCAAATGCTAGGGGAGTGGATTCACGATCCTGAACAGATCGAATCCACAGCCGGTTCTAGCGAAGCGTTGGGAATTCTACCGATGGAAACCACGCTGACTGGCAATAAGATGCTGCGTAATGTTAAAGGCGTGCTTTGCGGTACAGATACCCCAGTGACGGGTTACGAGATCCATGCCGGTATCAGTAGCGGTGAAGCCTTAGATAACCCGCTATTTGAGTTGGATGTTGATGGGATTATCCACACCGACGGTGTGCGTGATCCAAGTGATCAGGTGCTTGGCACTTATCTACACGGTGTATTTGATCAACCAGAACTACTACAAGCGTGGCTAGATTGGGCTGGTTTGGATCAGCAGAATAGCTTTGATTACCCAGCGTTCCGTGAAGAACAAATCAACCGTCTAGCGGATGAAGTCGAAGCGGTGATGCCATTAGAAAAGATACTTAGCCTGCTTGAGCTACAAGCAAATGGCTTAGATGAAAAGGCTGGTGAACCCGCATGAGCATCGCTTTAAGTTTATTAATCGCGCTGCTGTTAGATTACTTCCTAAAAGAGCCTAAGCGATTCCATCCGCTGGTGGGCTTTGGCAATTTAGCCATAGCGATAGAGAAGAGATTAAATCAGGGGACTGCGGCTAAAAACAGACAGAAGCGATCCGGTATTATTGCTTGGTTATTGGCTGTTATACCGTTAACTTGCGCCGCGTTGATTGTTGATCTGTTGTTGTCAGGTTCGGCGGTTTTTTCTGCGGTAGTCGGCGGAATAGTGTTGTACTTAGCGATCGGTTGGCAGAGCTTACTCAGCCATGCTTTAGCCATTGCTAAACCGCTGAATCAAGGTGATCTGGATAGCGCTCGCACCGCTGTAGGGATGATTGTTAGCCGTGATACCGCCGAGCTAGATGAAAAATCGGTAGCCTCTGCAGCAACAGAATCGGTATTAGAGAACGGTGCTGATGCGATCTTTGCGGCAATCTTCTGGTTCTGCCTGTTAGGTATTCCTGGCGTAGTACTGTATCGCTTGAGCAACACGCTGGATGCCATGTGGGGTTACAAAAACGAACGCTTCCTCCATTTTGGTTGGTGCGCAGCGCGTATCGATGATCTGCTGAACTTTATCCCAGCACGTCTAACCGCCCTAAGTTATGCACTGGTGGGTGAAACCAAGATCGCACTGGATAGCTGGAAGCAGCAAGCGCCAACGTGGAAGAGCCCAAATGCTGGCCCAGTGATGGCCGCAGGTGCTGGGGCGATCAATGTTTCCTTAGGTGGTGCAGCTATTTATCACGGTGAAGTACAGCAGCGCCCACCACTAGGCCCCTTGGAAGGTGATCAACCTTCGGCAAAAAGTATCGAAGATGCCTGCGCATTGGTAAACCGCGTACTCATGCTGTGGGGTATAGGTCTTTATGTGACACTGGCCTTAACGGCGGCGATTACCTCAGGGGTGAGCTCTTGAGTGATCTGATTCACGGTGGCGATCTGATCTCGGCATCTGCGCAATACGGTATTCCGGTAGAGGAATGGTTGGATCTATCCACAGGTATCAACCCAGTACCTTACCCTGTACCTCAGATAAGCGAACATTGCTTTCAGCAGTTGCCTTATCAATCAGCTGAATTTAAAGCGGCGGTTAGAAGCTACTATGGCGCTGAGGGCGTGGCGGCTAATGGCACCCAACAGATCATCGAGTTATTGCCATCAGCGCTACCGTCAGTGTCGCAAGAGTTACCGATCCTGCTACCCGATTGTGGTTATCAAGAACATCGCTACAGCTGGCAACAGCAGAAGCGAGAGCTGAATTATTATCCTGCAACTGATCAGAAAGCTGCTGAGCAACGTATCGAACAGCAGCTAAATTCAGGTTCTGCAATGCACCTGTTACTGATCAATCCGAATAATCCAACAGGGCTTAAATTTACCCCGGAGCAGATCTATCGCTGGGCGGAGCAGATGCAGCAGGGCACTTATCTTATTGTGGATGAAGCCTTTATTGATCTAAGCCCTGAACAGAGTGCTTTAAGTGATTATGATCGGTTTAAGCAGCTAGGTAATATCCTAGTGCTGAGGTCATTCGGTAAGTTCTTTGGCTTAGCCGGTATTCGTTTGGGTTTTGCCTTTGCTAATCAACAGATACTGCAACAGTTACAAACGGAACTAGGCCCTTGGGCGGTAAATGGTCCGGCCCAAGCTGTGGCCATCGCTGCGCTGAATGATGCTAAATGGCAGGCTGAGGCTAGGCAGAAAATTAGCCAAAATGCGCAAGCAACCTTAGAGCTTTGGCTGCCATTGCTTAGGACATTTAATGCAGAGCTTTTATCGTGCGATGGCCTGTTTCTAACGGTTAAATTGGACACTGAAAAAGCGAAGCAGATTTACCAATTTTTAGCCGAGCAGGGCATACTGATCCGCCTTGTTCTGGATGACGAATTCAACTGTGATTTATCAGCTGATAAAGCACAGCGTGATAGTAAAAACTGTTTGCTGCGCAGTGGGTTAGTTGATACCCAAAATGCAGACCAGTGTCAGAAATTAAAACGGGTTATAAGTGAGTTATTACTTACACTGGAATGATCTATAAACGGGCTCATATTTGATAAAAAAGTCCGTACAATAACAATGTGTTTTACGAATGATTGGAGAAAGCCCTGTGCCTAAAAAAGGTATTATGGTGTGCGGTCACGGTAGCCGTGACAAAGATGCAGAAAGAGAGTTTGGCCGTGTTGCGGAAGGGTTAAAAAAACGCTTCCCTGATATGCCGGTAGAGTATGGTTTCTTAGAGTTTTCTGCACCGAATATTCATATGGGGCTTAACTCCCTAATAGAGCAAGGTGTAGAAGATATCTACGCCGTGCCGGGTATGCTGTTTGCGGCAACCCACGCTAAAAATGATATCCCTTCTGTACTGACAACTTACGCTGAAAAGAACGAAGGCGTAAACGTTCACTACGGTAAAGAGCTAGGCCTTCACCCAGCGATGATCGAAGCCTTTCAGGCGCGTATCTACGAATCCCTAGGTTTAGACCCAGAAAACCCACCAGAGAATCTTTACGACACTATGCTGGTGGTTGTTGGCCGTGGTACATCGGATACCGAAGCCAATGCCGAAGCGGCCAAACTAACCCGTATCGTCAACGAGAACATGGGCTTTGGATGGGCTGATACAGTTTATTCTGGCGTAACTTACCCATCGGTTGGCGTAGGTCTAGAACGTCTAATGAAGCTAGGCTTCAAAAAGATTGTGGTGGCACCTTACTTCCTATTCACAGGTCGTTTGATCAAACGCATCTTTGGTTATGTGGATAAAGTGGCAGAAGAGAACCAAGCGATCGAATTTATCAAAACGCCGTACCTAAACGATCACGACAAAGTGATCGACGCGTTTGAGATCCGTGTGCGTGAAATTCTGGATGATCTTCCACAAGGTGATGAAACCCTAATGGAATCCTTCCAGCGTCGTTTGGCTGCAGGTGAGGTTGATGTTCACCACCACCATGCTGAATTCAACCCTGATGCTGAACATGGTCACAGCCACGATCATTCACATGGTCATCACCATCATCATGATCATTCGCACGGGCACTCTCATGGGCATTCACATAGCCATGAACACGGCCATTCTCATGAGCATGGTCATTCGCACGGCGTCTACAAACATATCGGTCATCCACTCGGCCCACGCACTATGATTGGCGAAGGCATCTGCTGCTGCTTTATGTCTCAGTTCCCAGAAGAGATTCTGGAAGAGGAGAAAGCGAAGGTGGGGCTTTGTAAGGCTGAGGATGCTTTGGCGCATAAGTAGATAGATGCTAGTGGCTAGAGCGCTTCGCTTATAGTGGTTAGGACGCTGCTTCGCAGCTAGAGAACGCTTCGCTTTTAGGACGCGGCTGCGTCGCTAGAGAAAAAGATTGAAAAACCGGCTTTTGTGCCGGTTTTTTTGTGGGTGGCTTTTTAAAACGTATTACCTGCGAAGGCTGGTATCTATTGAAGGATAAGGATTTAGATCAAAGAATAATGGAATAGGGGTGAAACTGTAGTTTTTTTGTACTGGAATGGTTTCAGGGGGATACTGGTTTTTTTATTTAGAAAAGATAAAAGAGCTCCGTGTCAGTGTGTAGTATGTCACTTGTTGTATATTTAGATGTTATCTGAGCAAATACTGATAGAAAGTAATCGCCCTTACGTAAAACTCGCTATATGATAAGCTATCTGCCTAAAGTTAGGGGTATTGTAGGATCACATAAATGGACATAATAGGCATCCTAAATAAAGACCTCGATTCGGGAATGGATGAAGCTGATCTAGCTAGGAAGATCTTCTTATCATACCAGACACTTATCTTTAAAGATAAGCAGGATATCGAGTATGAAATCAAAAATGAAATTAAGAATGAGTTGATTACACCGTTTTCTTCAATTCAGGTGACAGGTTCATCAAAAACGGGAATCAGTTTTTTTAAAAAAACAAAGTTCACAGAAGGTGAATCTGATTTAGATATATCAGTTATTAATCTTGGCCTTTATAACCAATACTTAGAAGAAGTACATAAAGTAACTGATGGGTTTACAAATTTATCTGTATTTCCAGAATATTGTGGTAAAAGCACAAATAAACAATTTATTAATAACTTAAAGAAGGGGTTTATTAATCCTTTTTTTATGCCAGACTGTGAGATGAAGTCTAAATGGTTAGACTTTTTTCGTAATATATCTAATGAATACTTTGACCTTTTTAAAAGTATAAATGGAGCGATATATGCTTCAGAATATTTCTTTGAATGTAAGCAGGTTGAATGTATCACGGAATTTAAAAATAATAGAGCAGAATATGATTCGTTACCAAGTAAGATCTAAAGAACTTATTGACCTAGCAAATGAAATAAAGTCAAAACGATTGATCTTATCACCATATTTTCAACGAAACTTAGTATGGCGCGAAATTCATAAAGTTGACTTTATCCGGACAATACTGATGGGTTTCCCGATACCTCAGATTTTTGTTGCTAAAGGTTCTATTGATTTAGAATCCATGACGACTACGTCATGCATTGTTGATGGACAACAGCGTATGTCTTCAATCGTTGAATTTATTAATAATAAGTTTCAAGTAGATTCTAGATTCTTTAATGATTTAGAGGACTATGAGCAAGAAAGTTTTCTAAAATACCAAGTTCCAATTATCGATCTTGATATCGATAATGAAGACCCCGATATTAAAGAAATTTTTCAGAGGCTTAATCGTACATTTTACTCCCTTAATGCTATTGAAAAGTTATCTTCTGAGTTCGCTTCATCTGAATTTATGCTTGTTTCCAAGCATTTAACTGGTGAGATACTTTTTGATAAAAATGATGATGAAGATAGTTCTTTATTGTTAGATCCTTCGATTCCTGAGGACTTTACAGAGTGGGCAAAGGGAAAGGAAGTCTCTTATTTTAAGTCATTGATTATTGAGAGTGGTATTTTTACCCCTTATGAAATTAGTCGTCAAATTCATTTGATGTATTCCCTTAATTTGATGGCAACAAATATAGGTGGTATTTATACAAGGAATGATTTGGCAACTAGGTACTTAGATGAGCTAAAAGAAGATTTTTCTCAAAAAAGTCAACTCATAGAGAAATTCGAGAATACTTCAAAATATATATTGGATTTAGATTTAGATCCTAAATCTTACTGGCTTAATAAATCTAATATGTTTAGCTTATTCTCTTTTCTAGCGACAATTGAAGATTTTTCGATACTGGGTTCAATAGGCGATGTACGCGATACTCTAACCCAATTTGAAAGTGACGTACCTGCAGATTATCAAATTGCCGCAAAAGAAGGTGTAAATAACCGGAAAGAGAGGCTTATTCGTAATAAGCATATTGATAACCTTTTATTGCCTAGATAAATGGTGATAAATGGGGTCAGAGTAGATTTTAACTCTGCTCAGCAGTATCCTACTGAGAGCCCCCAATAACAATAAAACCGGCGATATGCCGGTTTTATTGTTTGGATTCTAACGAACTCGATTATCCCTTTCTTCTCTCTGTGACAGACTCGTAGCCTACACCCCAGTTATCTGTATTTACTTCGTCGATTACCACAAAGGTAGATTGAGGGTCTTTGTTCAGGACTTCTTGTAGTAGCTTTGTGGTGCCTTGGATTAGGGCCTTTTTCTCGGCTTGTGTTACGCCTTCATCGGTAATTTTGATATTCACGTATGGCATTTTAGATTCTCTTGCTGATGAGTTACTGGTCAGAACATTCTCTGTGTAAGTGCTTTATACGGTAGCTATGTCGGTTGGTTGAGCGATGTCTGTGTACATCTTGTTTACGATTAACCAGCGGCCTTGTTCCTTTAGTAAGCCTAAAAAATCAATATAGAAATAATCGAACAATGGGCATTCCAGTTTGACCATCGCTTGATCTTGGATGATCTCGATGGACAGGATCTTAAAGTTAAATGGTTGTCCAAGTGACTCGGGAGTTGCTCGGGTTTCGACATCTTGCAGCCAGCGCTCAAGAGAACGGAAATTACCTGGGCTTTTCAGCATGGCCGTTGGGTGAAAGATCGCTTTCAGTTGGCTGCTATTGCCCTGATACAAACCCGTAAAGTAGCTGTTGATGATGGACCGAATCATGGTGAAGTCATCATCTATGGCAGGGTTAGTTGTCATTATCGGCCTCCATCAGCAGCGCTTGCTGAAATGTCGGTCTTTCAACAACGCGGTTTAGCATAGCTGTGGTACGTGAACCCAGTTTGATCTCAACGGGAAAATACTCACCCCAACGTGAATAAACGGCCAGCATAATATCTGCTGCGGATACGGACTCTCCGCCGAGGTAGCTGCGGTTTTCTAGTTCAGCTTCTACTGATTCCCATAGGCTATTGATGGCGTTTGCTGCGGCGTTTAAGGCCTTATCTTTCTCAGGCCCTTCGCTCATATTTTGAGAGATAAAGAACAGTCTGCCGTAGGCGGGATGCATAGTCGCATTGGCAAACATAATGTCCTGAATCGCTTTTTGCTGATCCTTTTCATCCTGAGGGAACAGCTGATTGGCTTTAGAGCGCAAGAGGTAAAGCATGATGGCTGCACCTTCTGTCAGCGTTTTACCCTCATTGATTAGCACGGGGACGTTACCCATAGGGTTGATTGCAGAGAAGTCAGTAACCCTGTTTTTGTTAATCAGGGTGACAGATGCATCCATCTCTAACAAAACAGTCAGCGTCGCGAGTGAGCATGCGTTGGGCAGGTAATACAAGGTGTACATAGGTTTCTCCTGATTAGGTCAGATCGTAAAAGACAGAATCAGAATAAATGCCTTGCTAGGTTTCATATATATCTACAATATGAACGTACTGTTCACATATTGGAAACTACTATGGATAAACTTAGGGCAATGTCGCTGTTCATTCGCTTAGCAGAGCGGGGGAGCTTTACTGAAGTCGCTGAAGAGCTTGGCTTGTCTAAGTCGATGGTGAGTAAAGAGATCAGCCGGCTAGAGACGGAAATCGGCGCGCGGTTAATTCATCGATCTACCCGATCGTTACAGCTAACCACTATAGGCGAGGGCTACCTTCGCCATTGCCATGAGATTTTAGAGCGCATTGATGACGCTGAAAGCTTTGTCCAAGGGGCGCAAGATTTACCCCGCGGCAAGCTCAAGATTAATGCGCCAATGGCTTTAGGTATCTCGCACCTAAGCCACGTTTTTGCAGATTTTATGCGTGAATACCCTGAAATAGAGTTGGATATTCATCTTGATGATGCCCCCGTCGATCTGATTGAAAATGGATTCGATCTTGGCTTTAGAGCAGCGAGTCGTCCATTTGATTCCGGTTATGTCGGTAAACCGTTAATGGAATTTAGCTACAAGCTGTGTGCATCTGAAGACTACTTGAAAGAACAGGGCCCAATTACGACGGTTGAAGAGCTGTCGGAGCATAACTGTTTTATCTATAGCTATTTCAGAGGTCAGGATATTTGGCCGCTTGGTGAGGGCGTAAAGGTCTGTGGCAATCTACGCGTGAACAGCACGCCCTTTATGCTTGATGTTGTTAAAGAGGGCTTGGGTATTGGTTTTATACCTGACTTTATTGCGGGAAATGCAATTCAGCAAGGGCAGGTTGTAGAGCTGTTAAACAATGTAGAAAGACCACGTTTAACCCTATATGCCATGTATCCGGCTAGGCGACTGACGCCACCTAAAATTAAGCTGTGTATTAACTTTTTAGAGCGTTGGTTTGAAACAAATGGGGCCGGTGGTTAAAGAGGTATAAAAAGGGCTCTGACTCCTTAATATCTAAATTAACAGCGCTTGGCTAATTAGCATCCTTGGATCGTATGATTGTCACATCCACCAATGCGAACAACGTCCCATGGTTGAGTAGATATGGTTGTATAACACCAGGCAGACCCACATTGTTCACATTTGTAAGTTGTCTCTGGAGGCATCCTTACAATCTTGGTTAAGCTTGGGTGCCCTTCTTGATCTTCTAATAATTCTTGGCAGTGTTCACATAGACCTTCAATCTGCATATCGATAATCCTTTATCATAATTAAAAATTAACCTTACTTTTTGTAATGAAATAGTAATATAGGAATAATTCCTAATTTTTAAGGCTATCAATATCAATTCAACTGGAGCAGAGCTCTCTTCCCTTTGCTATTCGTAGTACTTTTTCTCAAGCTGGTCGATAAAACCCGTTTCATCGAGAAACTGCAATGCCATTTGAAGTTTATGGGGAAGGCTATCAGGTAAAAGTTTGTCTGGGTCGTTATTAATTGTTATCGCTGAACTGGGTTTGTAATTTGGGTTTTCTGTATGTTGGTAGTGCTGTGAGAATCGAGAAAAGCCTAAGTACATAGGCTCTGCTGAAGAACAGCATGGGTGACGCTTTATTTGAGTATGTGGGTATTTTTTTAAGTAGTATCGAATGGTATCGCTTTGGTAATGAAAATAGTCTGCTCGTCCTTGTTCTAGCATCTCAATGGCGCGTGGCAAATCTAAGTTTTCTACCACTACTACGATCACCCCTTTTTCTTCGGCTCCAAAAGTAGGGCTGCCATTGGGAATCAACATAGTTCGCCCTTTCATGTCCTCCAGATTTTTAATTTCTGGACTTTTGTCCAGTGAGATAACTTGCAGGCCGGTGGTCAGTCCATTAGGGATATAGAAGGTATAAAGTTGGCGTTCTAGGGAAAAGTTAAACCCCGGATAAAAGTCGATAGTGCCATTTTGCATAGCATAGAGAATTCTTTTTTTGGGAAGGCGTTTAATCTTTAACGTGCAGTTAATAAGGGAGCTTGCTTTTGAATAGAGATCTTTATACAAGCCTGAGTTATCTGGAGCTTTTTGAATTAATGGCATTCTCTCGCTGGTGCGATAACCCATAGTCAAAGTGCAAGCATCAGCTAATGCTGGTGAAAGAATGCTTAGTAATAGGATGCAAAGGCGTTTGTGCATAAAGCTGATCTTTTCTTTTTAGTCTAGTTCTCCTTGCTCCATATGAAAAACTAGAGTTAAACAGGCGAAGCACTTTTCTTTGCTGGCTCTATATCTAACTTGTTGTGGAATGGTGTGAGAGGGGCATAAAAAGGGCTCTGATCCTCTAAGTAGCTTTACTTCATCTATCCTTAAATGGAGCCTTAGCTCTTGTACAAAGGCACCAAGTGTTGTTGTGAGGCATGTTATGGGGTTAAAAAAAATCGCTATATGTTCGGCACTACTTTTTTCAGTAAATGTTACAGCTGAAGAGTTATCTATCAGCGTTCATGATTTCCCTCCATTTATTACTGTTGACGAAGGGCGAGTAACCGGTGTTTTTGTTGATATTGTTGATAGAGTCTCTGCTGCAACGAAGATAGATACAAAAATATACCTTTATCCAAATAGAAGATCTAAGTCGGTACTAAAAGAGGGAAAAGTAAATGCTAACTTTCCTCTTGGCTGGAATAAAGAAAGGGATAAGTGGTTATATTGGTCTTTACCGCTTATGAGCACTGAATATGGATTTTTTACCCGTGCTAGTGAGCGTGATGAGTTCAATGAGATTGATGATTTTTCGGGTCAAAAGGTTGGTGTGTTTGGTCCATCTAATACTTCTTATTCATTAGAGATGTTAAGTGAGGAGCTAGAGGCGAGAGGGTTGGAACCACTGCATATTCAAATGCTGCCAAATAGTAATGGTCAGAATTTTAGAAAGTTGATGGATAACAGAATTGATGCGGTTTTTCATAATCAAGATACCGGTAGATCTCAATTAGAAAGATTTAATATTAAAGGTGTGGTTTATGCTTTTGGGGCTAAAAAACTTAACTATTACATTGGCTTTTCAAAAGAACATACGGATAAGAAGTTAGTTGATAGATTTAATCTAGGACTTGAGAAGTTACAAAGTAGTGGTGAGCTTGGGGATATAGTAAGAAGTTATAATCTTCGACCCATAAATGAAGATACTAACGTTAGGTAGATTAATGAGTACACAGACCCCTTTATACTTATTCATTAGCGGCTTTGTTTTCTAGGATTTCTGTATTTATTTGGTCTTTCCCAGAGTTCTTCGCTTTATATAGAGCTCGATCGGTGCGTTTTACCCACTTAGGTATATCTTCTCCATAAAGGTAGTTGGAAATACCTATGCTAACGGTTCTTGTAACTGTTACCCCTTCGTCTGTTATCACTTCTATTTGAGATAGATTTTTTCTGAGCCTCTCAGCCGCGTCTATGCATGTCTGTTCGTTAGCATCGTGCATCAAAATAGCAAACTCTTCGCCTCCCATTCTAAAGCCTAAATCATCTTTTCTTAAAAAGGACTGAATAGTTAAACCTATTACACGAAGCAAATCATCGCCAACAGGATGACCATAGGTATCATTAACCGATTTGAAATTGTCTACATCTATTAGTAATAGATAAATTTTTCTTGAATTTTGCTCTTTCGAGCTAACAATGCTCGGTATTTTCTCATAGAAAAAACGTTGGTTTAATAGACCTGTTAGGCTGTCGTAAAATGAATTTCGTTTCCATTTTAAACGTTCATTATCAAGCTTATCTACAAGTTGCTTATGTTGCTTTGACCATAGAAACAGACCTATAGACGCTAGGAACAAACCTATTGGAAATCCAAAGTTTTCAAAGATATTGATTGTGGTAGATTCACTTTTAATAAATTCATCTAGCAAGTCTGATACTGCAGCTGCTGACATTAAGCTAAAGCCGGCAATGATATATCTATATGTTATTGCTTCTAAATTTGCAAAAGCAACGATAACTATCCAGCTTAATAATGAAAAAGAAAGCAAAAATTCACCAGTTACTTCGGCTAGGTTTACTTTGTTTACAAATATAGGATTTTCGATAATTAGTAAAAATAAGGATATGAAAGTGGGAATAACAAAAATATAGAACAGTGATGTAATTAATCTTCTGCTAATCTTATATTTATCTGACATAATATTATTTTCTAATGTCAGTGAGTGAATAGTTTCTTATTGAAGAACTGATGTTAAGCAATTTACACAAATTATAATTCATTATGTGTTACCTATTGTCTTCTTTTAGCCTAGCGCTCGCTTAGCTTTCAAGACCATTGATGTTCGATTTGCATACCTCAAACACGCTAAACTTAGACTAGTTTGAAAACGAGTTTTTTCAAGGTTATGTCATCTAGGTGAATCGCCACCAGTTAGCTCGAAAGATAAACCCCAATCAGAGATTTCTTCTCTTCAGTGACAGCTTCCTGCATCTCCAATATCTCTTCTTGTTTAATAGGGTTTTCCACATGCTGATTGCATAATTCTAGCGATGCTTTGATTTTTTCTTCGTCACCGTAGGCCATAGCATTAGCCATATAAACGCAGAGTACTGTAGGCTCTGGTGGAGTAGTTAGATCGAGCTGGTGGTGTTGTTTTACCGCGGTAGATAGAATCTTGGGTAAGTTCCAGGAGTTGAGAAGCTCTGCACCGGCTTCTGTATGATCAAATCCGATAAAATCCTGTTCCTGTAGTGGCATTTGGTTTGGCCAGATCTTTTGTATCTCTTCTAACTGATCTTTACAGGCTTGGGCTATAACGAGTTTACCGACATCGTGCAGCAGGCCTGCGATAAATAGCTCTTCTTGTTCCTTTCGGTTTGCCCAGTGTTTTCCGAGTGTTTTAGCAGCAATGGCTACATGTAGGCTATAGTCCCAGAATTCGTTGATTGGAAAGCCGGTTTGCCGAACATCTTCAAACTGCTTTACCACACTGGAGCCGAGAACAAGGTTTTTAAAGTCTTTAAGGCCGACCAGTGATATCGCATGGGAGATGGTGGAAATCTGACTTGGGAAGCCATAGAAGGAGCTGTTCACAATCGCTAGCAGTTTGGTGGCGATACCCGCATCCAGTTTTATGATTTCTGCTAGCTCATTATTGGTTGTCGTTGGTTGATCGATCTTTACTGTGATCTTTTGATAGATCGCTGGTAGAGAGATTACTGATTTACAACGTAGAATCGCTTTATTCAGATCTTTGTTCATAGGTCGTATTCAGCCTGATTTAGTTAGCGCTCGAGCTGTTTCTGAATTAAGACAATAAATTCATCTTTCGGGATAGGTTTTGAGTAGTAATAACCTTGTCCGAAATCGCAGTTAAAGGCTTGTAGCATGGTTTGGTCTTTTTCCTCTTCAACCCCTTCTGCGATGGTGCTCATCTCCAAAGATTCAGCCAAAGTACAAAGCGTACGAACAATGGCTTTACTGGTTGGGTTTTCGGCCATAGTGGAGACAAACGAGCGGTCTATCTTGATGCTGTCGATTGGGAAGCGGTGAAGGTAGCTGAAACTGGAATAACCGGTGCCGAAGTCATCCAGTGCGATCTTACAGCCGAAACGTTTGAAATCTGTCAGTACCTGCGAGATGCGAAGTGGATCTGACATCAAAAGAGTTTCGGTAATCTCAATCTTAAAGTTAGCGAGTTCTATGTCGTTATCCAACAGATGATCGGTTAGTGCTTCAACTTGTGCATCGGTCTCTATTTGTCGACTAGAGAGGTTTACGCTGACAAAGAATGGATTAGCTTTATCAGCAAGCTGGTTAAATTCCTTAACTGCTTGGTGAGCTTCGGAAAAGATCCAGTGACCGATCGGTTCGATCAGGCCGGTTTCTTCTGCTAGGGCGATAAACTGGATAGGTGGCACTAAACCGCGATCAGGGTCCTGCCAGCGGATAAGTGCTTCACAACCGAGGATTGAACCGGTTTCTAGATCGACAATAGGCTGGTAGAACAGGCGAAGCTCGTTGTTATCTAAGGCTTCACGTAAGCGTTGCTCTTCAGTAACGCGGCGAACGGCCATCTCGGTTTGTTCTTTGAGACGGTCGTTTTCTAATTTCGGTTTTACTTCGATGCTGTCAATTGAGCCGCCTGCAGAGACGGTATCAAAATGGCCTTTCATCTCTCGATAACGTTGCAGTACGATCTGCATCAGCAAGTTGACGGTTGGATCTGCAGTACCAATTAAGCGGTGAATGTACTCTTTTGGAATAACGATCAACTCAGCATCACTTAATACTGTGGCCGTTGCTGTGCGTACGCCATCATCGATCAGAGCCATCTCCCCTAGAATGTCGCCGTGTTGGGCGATGGCAAAACGAAGATCACGGTCTTTAACTTTTGTAGAAACGCCAACTAAACCACTATCTACAATATAGGCGCGGTCACCGGCTTCGCCTTCCTGAAATATCACAGCGCCAGCGGGTAGCTGAATTCGATAACCTTCAGTTTCCACAACGGGTTCCTCTCTGGTCATGCATTTAAAGGCACAGTGCTTCATAGAAGTTTAGCTATTTAATTGCCAAACATTAGAAATTTTAGAGCGTTAACGCTTAGTTTAGTGGGCAGCTATCCCTTTTAGAAAGGATGAGGTTACGGGAGGCCTCCGTAATTTCTACCATGCAGTACGGAGATGGATATTATTCATAGTACTTTTCCTCAAGCTGATCGATAAATCCTGAATCATCGAGGAGTTTTAATGCTTCTTGTAGTTTATGGGGCAGGCTATCAGGTATGAGTATGTCAGGATCGTTATTGATGGAGAGTGATAAGTTAGATTTATAACTAGGGTTTTCGACCCGTTGATAATGCGGAGAGAGCTTTGAAAAGCCTAAATACATAGGTTCTTCTGCAGAACAGCAGGGATGTAATTTAATTTTAGTATTTGGATATTTTTTAAGGTAAAAACGAATAGTATCACTTTGATAAAGGTAATAATCAGCTCTCCCTTGTTCAAGCATCTCTAGTGCACGTGGTAAATCTAGGTTTTCTACAACTCGTATTGTTATCCCATAAGCTGCTGCTCCAAACGTAGGGTTACCATTGGCTGCTAACATTGAGTGCCCTCGCATATCCTCTATATGGTTTACTTCAGGGCTTTTAATATGTGAGATAACTTTAAGACTTGTAGTAAGACCATTTGGAATATAAAAGGTGTAAGGTTGACGATCTAAGGAAAAGTTAAACCCTGGATAAAAGTCGATAATACCTTCCTGCATTGCATGAAGAATGCGTTTTTTGGGTAATCGCACTACTTCCAGCTTGCAACCAATGAGTGAACTCGCCTTTGAATAGAGGTCGTTATACAGGCCAGAATTATCAGGTGCTTTTTGAATAAGTGGCATTCTCTCGCTAGTGCGATAGCCCATCGTCAAAGTACATGCATTGGCGAGGACAGGAGTTAGCGCTATAAATAGAATACAAAAACGTTTGATCATACAGCCGATCTTTTCTTTTTAGTCTAGTTCCTTTAGAAAAAATGAAAAACTACTTACAAGGCGGATGTAATATAGGTAGATGATGCAGACCTACCTCTATCAGGTTTTTTCCTGATATCGTCCTTTATCTTTGGCAGAGTTTCTTGTAATTAAAGAGCCTTGTTCAATTCTTTAATTTTTTGACAGCCCAGCCTACACTCACAATACTTAACGTTGTAGATGGCCGTATTACTGCTATGGGTAATTGTAAAGGACTCACAAAATAGAAAGGTATGAACTCTGCATTTCAATCTTGTCTATCTAACTCCCAATTAAAGTCCATACGCCCTAAGGGCTTCCAACCCGAAAATCATTACTTTTTAGCTGGTTAGCCCTCACCATTTCACAGTGAAGTGATTCATTTTATATGAGGCACGACATGTTCCAGCTACTACATAAATTCAGCTTAATTTTCTTGCTCTTGTCATTTATCACGGGTGTCCCAGCTGCTTACGCCGAAACGTTTAAAGTTGGATACTTCATCTCTCGAACGGCAGATGACATGTTTTACGGGCCTGTTGTTGGTTTTATGCAGGCCGCTGCAGATGATTTGGGTGTCGAATTACACGTAATAGAAGCCAATGATGACCACTTATTAGGTCATGAGAAGGCGAAGGAACTACTGTTTCCAACCCCTCAACTCGACGCAATTATCGCGATTAGCGTGAAAGAAAGCGGTGCAAGAATTCTTAAACTTTCTGAACAGGCAGGGGTGCCTGTGTTCATCGAAAATTCAGCTATTTTGGATAAGGCCATAGGATCGCCTAGACAGTATTTTAAAAATTACATTGGTGAAATGCTTCCGGATGATGAAATGGCTGGCTACGAGTTAGCTAAATACCTGATACAACGTAGCAGTAAATCTTCTGAGGGCGGTGCGGTGAATATGGTTGCGATTAGTGGCCCTTACGGTACCTCAGCCAGTATTCAACGAGAACGAGGCTTGCAACGAGCGATTGAAGAATATTCGAAAACAAATTTGCTCCAAATTGTGAGGGCTAACTGGGAAAGAGGCCGTGCACGTAGGACATTTAATAAGCTTATCCTGCGTTACCCCAATGTAGATGCAGTGTGGACAGCAAGTGACGGTATGGCTTTAGGTGTTTTTGATGCATTAACAACGCTCGCTCCAAACTATAGGAAAAACATTCTTGTGGGCGGTGTTGATTGGTCTAGAGAAGGCGTAGAGGGTGTTGACCTTAACCAAATTCAAGCGACAGCTGGAGGTCACTTTATGGAGGGCGCTTGGGCGTTGGTCGTTGTTTATGATTTTTTGAACGGCCATGACTTTATGGATAGTGAAGGGCTTAAGATGAAAACAAATATGAGCTTGATTACGAAAGAAAATTTTGAAGATCATGCTCCTCTGATTGAAAAAAATAATTGGAAGAAAATTAACTTTAAGTCGTTCTCTAAAACTTATAACCCAGCAGTAACGCATTACAATTTTGAGCTTAAATCAGTACTAGATGCACTTGATTTAGACCCCTAATATTCTAATTAAAGTAGCTCATTTCAGTGGGTAGGCTCTATTTCCTTCTATCGTGAAACTCCGTAAGATCCTGACTTTCAAAACCCTGCATCGTTTGAGCTTTGCCTATGACCGAACCTGATCCAACGAAAATTAAATCTTTTGCTACCGCTGAAGAGTTGGGGCAATGGTTGCAACATAACCATGTAGCTAAAACTGAGCTGTGGGTAAAGATCTTCAAGAAGAAATGCGCTATTCCCAGTGTGACTTGGGATGACGTGGTAGTCGAATCACTATGCTGGGGGTGGATCGACGGTATTAAAAAGTCGATTGATGAACAAGCTTACCTGCAACGGATCACCCCGAGGAAAGCGAAAAGTGTTTGGTCAAAACGAAACAGAGATCACGCCGAGCGTCTGATTAGTGAAGGCCGCATGACTGAGCTGGGGATGGTCCAAGTTAATGCGGCTAAAACTGATGGTCGTTGGGAAAATGCTTATACCGCCAGTGAAATGGAAGTGCCTGAGGATTTCATTAAATCACTTGATGATAACCCAGAGGCGAAAGCGTTTTACGAAACGCTGACTAAATCGAGACGTTATGTCATAGCCCATGGTTTGGATAGCGCTAAAAAGCCTGATACTCGCCAACGTCGATTTGATAAGTATATGGGTGCACTTACTCGTGGTGAGTATCCATAATTATTATTGGCGAGAATATTCTGGAATTGTTGGGTTACGCTTCGCTAACCAACATAGGTGGGAGGTTTACCATTAAGTAGGGTGCAATAACGAAGTGTATTGCACCGTGGTTTTAGATTTACATTCGTTGATTCTTTGGATTACGTATTGCTAAATCAATCTCTAAACAGACCTATATCTATAAAGTTAGGCTTCGTGTTTGGTTAATTGATTTGGAAAGCCATCTTCTGGGGTAATGTAGAAACCTTGGACTTTTACTGAATCATCAAGTTTGACTAACTGAATAGTGATAACACTTTTGGCGTTTTGAAAAATTGCTTTATAAGTCAGGACGGCAACAGTACCGTTTGTTCCCTCGTTGTACCTTTCCATTGTTATGTCTGAGATGTTACTTAATGAGCCTAAAGCTGCAAAATGAGAAAGGGCTTCAGCACCTTGAGGCTTTTTAAATTCTAGAATCAGATTGTTATCAAGTCGTTCATAAACATCTGAGACTTCCCAGTTCTCAGAAAAGTCCTGTGTGAAATCACTTATGAATTGGGTTTGGTTAGATACAAATTGTGCCGAGCTGAAAGAAAGATAAAATGCTAAAGCTGCAAATAAACAGAACAGGACTCCTAAACCCACAAAAACTCGATAGACAATCTTCATATATTCACTCCATTGATTGTTTCTGTTCTTCAGAACTGATGATTGAAATTATCTTATAAACTTCGAAGTTGTAATGAAAGTGTATATTGGGTTTAGGTTGGAAAGTAGGGTGCAATAACGAAGTGTATTGCACCCTGTTTTGACTCGGAGGGATCAATTTTTTTGGGTTACGCTTCGCTAACCCAACCTACATCCTGTCTAGCAACTAAATTAAGCCCTTAGTTCTGAGACCAAGTGGTTAAGCTGAAGTAACTCATTACTTACTTCTTTATTTATATGAGAGGTCTGGTTTGCACTGTCATTGGTGCTGTTAGCGTAAAGCGAAATGCTTGAAAGGCTGGCATGAATCTCTTTTACCACTGCCGACTGTTCTTCAGCTGCTGCGGCAATTTGCGTATTCATTGCAGCCATTCCTTCAACTGCTGCAGATGCTTCTTCTAGTTCAGCAGCGGTATGGTTGGCTTGTTGGATACAGTGGCCAGCATTCTCTTGGCCTTTTTGCATCACAGAGATCGCACCATTGGTTGCTGATTGTAGGTTCTCTAGCAGTTCTTGAATGTCCTCAGTGGATGATTGAGTACGTTGAGATAGAGTGCGTACTTCATCGGCTACTACTGCAAAGCCTCTGCCTGATTCGCCCGCACGTGCTGCTTCGATCGCGGCGTTAAGAGCAAGTAGATTGGTTTGTTCTGCGATGCCACGGATATCGTCTAGCACTTCACTGATTCGGTTTGTTTCGGTAGCTAGAGAGTTAAGCTGAGTGGCAGCGCTTTCGACATTGATATTGAGCTGTTCTATCGCTTGCTGATTTTGCTTAGCGATTCCAGAACCAGATTGAACTTTTTCTAGCACACCTCGGCCAAGTTCTGCTGCATGATCGGTCGATTGCGCAATCTCAGTGATACTGCCTGACATCTGCTCGGCAGCAGTAGCAGTTTGTTCTGTTTCGCGTTTTTGTTGTTCAACTTGGTCGCGGGTAGCGTCCATCAAGACAATCGACTGTTCAGATCGTTGAACCAGTTGCGTTGATGTCGATCGGATAGTCATCACCATCTTACCCAGCTTCTCCATCAAGCGGTTAAACGCTGCGGCCGCTTCAGCCGTTTCGTCTTGACCGCTTACGGGTAGGCGTACAGTCAAATCGCCATCACCATCGGAGATCTCTTTTAGACGATCACGCATATTGCTCACAGGGCCAGTAATTGCACGAGAGATCATCAAGGCTAGGGAAACACCCAAAATAAGTGCGACCACAAAGATAATCATAATCAGCTTTTGTGCTTTAAGCTCGTCGTGCTCGGCACGCTGTGTGGCTTCAAGCGTGAAGGCTTGAATCTGATCAAGCGCATCAATCAGTTCATGATCAATTTTATCTTCGAGTTCAATAATATGGTCGGCTGAAGCAATAGCAGATGCCGCATAACCATTTTTGACCTTTTGGAATAACGATAGAGCTAACTCGTCGTATTCGGCGTGAATTTTGTCTATGTCCAAAATGGTTGTGAGTAAGGATTCAAATTGCTCTTTGGCTTCTGCGCTATGCGCTTTGGTAATCGCATGCTCAAGCAGCTCTTCTAGTTGCTTAAACTCCTGATCAACTTTATCTGCCAATGAGTGGAATGCTTTTGTTGTTGTCAGCATCTCTTGTGAACGATCATCACCGTACTTTATTGCGGTTGCGTAAGAGAGGCTACGCTCAAAAAGAATGGCTTGCTCTAGTTGATGCTGAGCCACTTTTGAAAGCATATTGGTTATTGGTAGGTCTTCTTCTGCTACTTCGATTAACTCGATACCGATCTTGTTCATCTGGTATGTAGCGACGCCACCAAGGGCAAGGATGAGTAATAAGTTTATCCCTGCTAACAGGGCTATCCGCGAAGAAATTTTGAGTGAGCTAAGCAACATCTAAATGCGCTCCCATTCTTAATTATGCACTTGTGAATTTGTTGTAACTTTATAATTTATATAAACCTTGTTTTATGTATGGTTTAAGTGGTGTTAAATCATTATAAAACATAGGCTTATTTGCTTTTTTAGCTGTTTTGAATATAACAGAATAATTGTTTCAAAATGTGTAGATTTACAAAGAAATCTATATTTTTTTGTTAGTTTTTTAGCAATTAATCAAGATGTCTTTAGACGTGCACAAATAAGGTGCGTTTTTCTGAGTTTGGGGCGGGGTTGTTGCTCAAGTTTGGTGCTGCAAATTGCCATTGGTGGAGGTTCTTTTTGGTGTTGCCCTATAACTCAAATAGGCTTGGGTTATATGTCTGATGATCCTAGGTAAATTCCTGTTTCCGTTCTCAGCCTTTGTGTTCCTTTGGTTAGCTTATTGATGATAAAGAATCGCTAAATCTAAGATTTTTGTGCGACTGCGTTGTTGGTCTTAGTGGTTGGTGGATGGCTTAAGGTGAATATATTGAATCTTATTACCCTTAGATGGTTTAAGATCGTTTATCCCAGTTGTTGTTAGCCAGAAAGCAAAGGATTTATGAAAGATATAAAGTTATCTCAAGATCAAACAGATCGCATGGTGAGTAAGATTAAGCGGTATTTTTCTGATGAGCTGGATCAGGATATTGGCAGTTTTGAAGCGGAGTTTTTGATCGAGTTCTTTGCTAAAGAGATTGGGCCTCATTTTTATAATCAAGCGCTAGCTGATGCAAACCGCGTATTTGTGGAAAAAGTTGAGGATGCGAGTTACCTAGTTCAAGAGCTTGAGAAACCCACTTTGTAACTAAGGAACCTGCGAATAAGTCTCATACTTTCTCAGTGGGCTATAAAACGACCATACACGCGAAAGCCCGTGCAGCGAAATGTCTAGACCTTTTCAAACTTGCTGACAAAGTAGATGGTCGTTTTATAGCCCACCCTACGGGGCTTGCAGAGCAACTGAATCACTTCGTTAATGATTTTCGCCAGGCAACCAGCATGCCTGTAATCATTGCCTTGTGCTTCAATTGCTCTGTAAGCCTGTACCCAAGGGGCATAGCAAAGTCGCATTAGACTTGTTAGCAGGTTCCCTAACATTTAGACGATTTCCGTACATTGTGTTGTTTGGATTAGGTCTAGAATAAAAGCATGAAATACCTATTCACTTTCTTATCTCTTTTATTATTCCTTCCGGGCGTCATTAGAGCTGAAAGCTCCTTAGTGGAGGAGCCATACAATCTCTCAAATGAGAGTAAAAAGTCAGTTGTCATCCGGACTATTGGCTTCCCCCCTTATGGTATTAAAGGTCGCTCTAGCACAGGCGGTATTTACTATGAAATGGCAAATAAGTTGATAGAAGAAGCGGGGTATCAGCCAGAGAACTCTATTGCTCCCTACAGCCGCATTATTAGGGAGTTAAAGTCGGGTAAGGCTGATATGACTATCATGTTCAAATATGAAGAGTTAAAAGAGCATGTCATCTATGTAGCACCTTTACCTGCCTTGCCAACCGTAGTGATTGGATTGAAGGGTACTGCATTTGAATCGGTAGAGAGTCTAAAAGGCAAGGAGCTTGCTTATCTGCGAGGGGCTAAGTTCAGTGAACAAATTGATAAGGACCCTGAGATTAGAAAGTACAGTACAGTTGATTTTGTACAAGGCGTTAAAATGCTCAAAAGGGGACGAGTGGATGGCATTATCGGACCGATCGATCCTATTTTAAGCGCAGCTAAACAACTAAATGATGACTTTAGTTTGTTTGGCGAACCGCTGGTGGTCAAAGAAAATACCCCTTGGGTACAAATCTCGAAAAAGAGTAAAGCTAAGCTGTCTATTGAGAAGCTGAATGAAGCCTATAAGAAGCTTCAATCTCAAAATACATTAGAAGCGCTTAGAGACAAATACTTATAAATTCAGATTTGCCCTTCTAACTGGCATTCAGTCAGTAGGATGCAATTAAGAACTGTATCGCACCATGTTTTGAACTTATTCTTGTCGATTCTTTTGGGTTACGCTTCGCTAACCCTCCATACACTCTATCTAGCACCAGCATCTAGCATCTGCCCCCTATACCTATGGTTGATTGTTTTTTATTCACAACACGGTGATATTGTGTTTATTCGATTTGCCTAAATGAGCGCTTGCTCACTTATTCAAAAAGATGGGACAACGATAAGCCGGTAGTTAATTTCTGCGTGAAGTTACGGGCGATATAACAATATGGGGAATGATCAATCATGACTAAAGAAGTTGTAGTTCTTAGTGCTGTACGTTCAGCAATCGGTGCATTCGGCGGAAGCCTAAGTACTATGGAGCCGGCTGAGCTGGCAGGTCAGGTAATGAAGGAAGCGGTTAATCGTTCAGGTGCTGATCCAGAGAAAATTAACTATGTAACTGTAGGTAACTGTATCCCTACAGAATCTCGCTACGCTTATGTTGCGCGTGTTGCTGCGATTCAGGCAGGTCTGCCGATGGAGTCTGTAGCAATGTCGGTCAACCGACTATGTTCTTCTGGTTTGCAGGGTATTGTAACCACTGCTCAGCAGATCATGCTAGGTGATTGCGATTACGGTATCGGTGGTGGTGTTGAGGTGATGTCTCGCGGTGCTTACCTATCCACAGCGATGCGATCTGGTGCTCGTATGGGTGAAACCACAATGCTGGATTCTATGGTGTCTGTACTGACTGATCCATTTGGTGCTGGTCACATGGGTATCACTGCTGAGAACTTAGCAGAGAAGTGGGATATCAGCCGTGAAGATCAAGATGAACTAGCTGCTGAATCGCAACGTCGTGCGGCTGTTGCGATTGAAGAAGGTCGCTTTAAGTCTCAGATCGTACCGATCGTTCAGAAAACACGTAAAGGCGAAGTTGTTTTCGATACCGATGAGCACTGTAAGCCAGGTACTACTGCTGAGAAACTAGCAGGTATGCGTCCAGCATTTAAGAAAGACGGCACGGTAACAGCGGGCAACGCATCGGGTATCAACGATGGTGCAGCGTTCTTCGTATTGGCATCTGCTGAAGCAGCTGAAGCTGCCGGTCAAAAGCCGATCGCTAAGATTAAGTCTTACGCCGTTGCAGGTGTATCCAACGAGATTATGGGTGAAGGCCCAATTCCAGCAACTAAGCTAGCTTTGCAAAAAGCAGGTTTGAGCTTGGATGATATGGATGTGATCGAGTCGAACGAAGCTTTTGCAGCTCAAGCGATTGCGGTAGCTAAAGGCCTAGGTTTGGATATGAAGAAAACCAACCCGAATGGTGGTGCCATTGCATTAGGTCACCCAGTAGGTTGTTCTGGTGCTTTCATTGCGACTAAGGCTGTCTACGAGCTTGAACGAATTGAAGGTAAGTATGCACTGGTAACTATGTGTATCGGTGGCGGTCAGGGTATCGCAGTTATCTTTGAACGCGTTTAATCATCTTTGATTAAATAGTGCCCACCTTACATTCGGTGTTGTTACCGGATGTAAGGTATTTTTGCGTCTGCACGAAGTTATTATCCTCTCCAAATATCTCTTTCCTTATTTCTTCTCTACCCGTCACTATTCCTAACGTTATTGTTGTACTTTAACGACTTTAAATAGGATCCAGATCACTATAGGGTGTGGCATCGCTGTAATCAGTTAAGGAGATTCGCATGAAGTGTTTGGTAGTTCTGACCCATCCGTTGAAGGATAGTTTGTGTCATCATTTCTGCGATGAAACGGTTAAACACTTAACTGCAAAGGGGTATAAGATCACGCTACTCAATCTTTACGAATCGGATTTTGAGCCCGCGCTTACAGAGACAGAGCGAAAGAGCTACTACGCTGATCAGTTTGATGACACTCGATTAAAAGCGGATATAGAACAACTTCAGGCAGCTGAATCCCTCGTACTGATCTTTCCCACTTGGTGGTTTGGTTTTCCGGCGATGCTAAAAGGCTGGTTTGATCGAGTTTGGGCACCGGGTTTCGCTTATGACCATGCCAAAGATCTTGGTGCTATTCAGCCGCGTTTAGATAATCTAAAAGAAGTGAAAGTGGTTACTACTCTGGGTTCGCCATGGTGGGTCGATCTGTTCATCTTGCGTCAGCCGGTTAAGAAAGTCCTCAAAATAGCTCTGTTAGGTGCGTGTACCAAAGGCTGTAAATTCCAGATGTTGTCGTTTTACAAAAGTGAAAAAGCTTCTCAAGCTCGTGTAGAAGCTTTTGTTAATAAGATTAAAGCTAAGTTTTAACATCTTTTCTAAGATGGAAATCGTTTGGTGGTAGGTGCTATATGGAGCATGTCTATACGATTCTGTGGTTAATATTCGGTTTAACGGGCGGTGGACTCTTAATTAAGTTCGCAAAGGGTAGAACAGAGCAAGAGCAGATCAATATCTTTGGTATAGCATTAGTCATTGCTGCGCTGATTTATATAGGTTTTGCTATGCTCTATGGTGCGAGTACGACTTGGTTATTTATCGAAACTGTTGGCGTGTTGATATATGGCAGCTCCTACCTATTGGCTAAACACTTTGGGCTTCATTTCTTAGCGCTGGGTTGGTTGTTACATCCTGTTTGGGATGTTGGGTTGCATCTGGTTGGAGCAGGCGGGCACTTTGCACCTGAGTGGTATGCAGTTATGTGTATTTCGTTTGATTTAGTGGCGGCGGTGTATCTGTTCCGAAAAAGCGCCTTGTTTAAAGGCGCTGTTCAAAGTTAATTGAAACTATTCCGAAAAGCTCTAAGCCACAGCTGTTGCATAGGTTTCGGCTATGGATTGTGCAAGTTCAACTGCCTTGAGTTGTGCCGCTTCTAATGACGCTTTATGACGTTGATCCGAGAACTCCTGATATTCACTGCTGATTTCATAAAATTTATCTACGCCTAGATAAGGACTTAACTGCTCAATATGCGGTGAAAGGTGGTTCAAATGCGCTCGTTCTTTTCCTTTTGCAAAATCAAATTCGCCCCAGGATGTGCATAAGATTAACTGCTTACCACTGAGGATAGGTTCAAGTGGATAATCACCTCTAGCTAGATCGAATGAGAAAGTTTTATTTATGCGTATAACTTGATCAAACCATGCTTTTAATACCGCGGGCATACCGTAGTTATACATAGGTGATGAGAGCACAATGATATCTGCTTGTTCTATCTCAGCTATATATTGGTCGGATTGCGCAAGGGCTTTATTCTGTTCATCAGTAGGTGATTCCGAGAAACATGCCGCAATCCACTGTTCATTGATAAATTCTGGTGGTTTCTTAGCTAAATCACGATAAATAACCTCGCAATCAGGGATCATATTTTTAAAGGTGGTTACCGCAAGGTGGGCTATATGGCGTGAAATAGATTGATGTTTCTCGCCGTTTGGCTGCCAGCCACGTGCGCTGGCATCTATATGTAGAATGGTTGGCATCTGGAGCTCCGTGATCATTTTATTTAGGTTAATTTTCACGCTTAAATCAACGTTTTGACAAACGAGTAGTTGCTGCTTATAAATAAGTTTTATTCATCTATGGGTTTGGATTTAGATTATGTTGGGTCAGCTGCCACCGTTAAATGCCATCAAAACTTTTGCCATTGCTGCGCAATATTTGAGCTTTAAACAAGCGGCTAAGGTGCTGAATGTCACGCCCACTGCGGTGTCACATCAGATTCGAAGTTTAGAAGCACAGTTAAATGTAACGCTGTTTGAACGTAAGGTACGGAGCATCGAGCTTACGCCTGAGGGTGAGAAGTTAGCTGAGACCTCGCTCTCTGTACTCAATCAATTGCATATGTGTATAGAGGAGATAAAAACACCGACTAATAGGGTGACGATCTCTTGCTGTACCTCGTTTGCGAGTTTATGGTTGGCGCCACGCCTTACTGAATTTAATCTGAGATATCCTGATATCGAGATCGAAATCTGTGCAAGTAATACGCTGGTGGAGCTTGAGCATGATAGAAGGATTGATTTAGCGATACGCTATGGCTTGGAGAGTGATGATCCACAGGAAAAATTGTTAGCTCAAGAACAGTTAGCTTGCTATGCCAGGCAGGATTTTCTAGATCAGATTACGGACAATCCCAATCTATTTGTTACTGAGTGGGAAGATGATTTTCTGGCTAATATCGAATGGCGACCTTATTTCGATGATTTAACTTATACTGCTCGTAGCTTTAATCAGGAGCAGTTTGCATTACAAGCAGCGCTAGCTGGACAGGGGTATGCACTGATCAGTGATGTGCTGGCTGAAAGTACCTGTCAGCAAGGTTGGTTAGTTGAAGATAAAGGGATGCCACGGCTTACGGGTTATAACTATTCTTACCGGCTCTCGCCTTATACTGAAGATGCCCATCAAGTGAGAATCTTCGCTAAGTGGCTTGAAGAACAGTTTTAACTAATAAAGTCGGATGTTTACTTAGATCAATAACCCGGCTTATTCATCGGTGTTGTTAGTATTTCTTATATACAGTTAAGGCTGTTTCCTTTATGTTTGTCAGCCAATTTTAGTTCGGCGTGATATCTCTTATGAAAGATAGTGGTTTACTCGGGTTTAGGTATAAAGAAGACTGCTTGCCAGTGTTGATTATCTTGAGCCTGACTGTAATTGATTTTGTACTTTACTTTACAGTGAGTGACCCTATTGCGCTGACGCTATACTATCTATTGATGATCATTCCAAAAGGGGTGATCTGTGCGTGGAATCACCACCATCAACACCTTTTCACTTTTAGAAATAACGTTCTAAATCGCGTATTAGAGTTTGTTTATGCTTTGCATACAGGGGTAACGACGCATTTATGGCGTTTGCACCATGTATTAGGCCATCACCTTAACTTCCTCGATCAAGAGAAAGATGAGAGTCGTTGGAAGCGTAAAGATGGTAAGCAGATGGGAGCTATTGAGTACACATTGAATGTTGCTTTAACGGCCTATAGTCGCGGTTATCAAGTAGGTAAAAAGCATCCTAAGCAGTTGTCTACCTTTTTGACTTATACCGCAATTACCTTCGCTATTGTTGCGGCATTGGTTTGGTATAACCCTGTTGCGGGCTTGTTGTTGTTTGTTTTACCGATGATTACCAGCTTGCTGTTTACCTCCTATGTTACATATGAACATCACTCTGGTTTGGATACAGATAATGAGTTTGAAGCTTCCTACAATAATCTAAACCCACTTTTTAATCGCCTAACTGGAAACCTTGGTTACCATACAGCGCATCATCATAAGCAGGGTGTGCATTGGTCCAGATTGCCGGAACTACATGCGAAGATAGAACATCAAATTCCAGAAAACCTCTATCGCAAGTCCATCTTAACTCGCGTTCTTTTAAGAGGCTGAGGATATGTCGCACCGTTGAAGCTGCAACATTCTTGTTTTCCAAGCAGCAATTAACGTTTGCCTGCGGGAGCGATGAGTTTTTTCGATCATCTACCCTTGGTGGATTAATCTGCTTTGATTTAGCCTAATCGGCAGATCTGGTATATTACCCGCTCGGTAAATATGTTGATGTGATATAGGTTTATTTTTATGAAGTTCTCTGCTTTTAAAACGTTATTTAGTTCTCTGTTAATAGCTGTGATGTTCACAACAAGTGGGTATGTAAGTGCTGGTAACCCACTAACATTAAAACAGAC
Source organism: Neptuniibacter sp. QD48_11 (assembly GCF_047778095.1). Taxonomy (GTDB): domain Bacteria; phylum Pseudomonadota; class Gammaproteobacteria; order Pseudomonadales; family Balneatricaceae; genus Neptuniibacter. The sequence goes on along the minus strand of NZ_CP180551.1, from coordinate 2,504,511 downwards.
AATGAAAGAGATGCGCCTTCAGTATAAAGAAGCGATGGTGAGTAGCTCGGCTGAGGGTTTTAACCAACGAATGGATATCTTCAAAGATCATCTAAAAAACGCGCAGGCTTATGACTTTTCACCTGAGCGCAAAGTGATCTCTCTTGAAGGTCTGAAAAAAGTAGAACAACTGGTAAATGGGATTCCAGTTGCGACGGCTGACAACTTAAAGCAGGTTCAGAAGCAACTTGAAGCAGTAGACGAGCTGCGTAAGGAATATCACAAGAAGGCTAAGCCAAGTAAGTGGGAGCTGTTCCTTAGCATCTTCGATTAATGCATATCGCCGATCTCAGCTACATTCCTTTAATCATAACGCAATGATCGGCACAGACCTTCAGCCCTAGAGCAAGTAATGCTTGCTTTAGGCTTCTCCCTATTTGATCGATTTCATCTTCTTCAGCGTAAACATATCTAAATCCTTTTAAGCTGATCATTCCAATCAGCTTTGTTCCACTTCCTTGGATCTATTTGATATGTCTACATGTTTTACACTTACCAACACTCATCGATTGTTCGGCTATGCGGGATTAATACCATTTATCGGATTAGCTTGGCTTTTCCATGATAAAGGTGCTCTGTTTGATGATTGGTTGTTAAGTTATGCAGCGCTTATTTTTACATTTCTTGCTGGGGTGATCTGGTTTGCCTCTTTGGCTACTGGGGCTGCAAAACATCAAGCATGGATATCGATCATTGCTATGTTGTGGGCATGGAGTTGGTTAGTTTGCCCTCTGCCTCATCCGTTGATTCTGGCGGGTGCCTCTTTCTTTTTGCTTTGGCTTTATGAAATGCATAGCTTGATCAATATCTATCCTGAAGCATTTTGGAAACTTAGAACTCATCTCTCTGTTGTCGCAGGCTCAACACTCATTATTAGTGGACTTGTTTAATGGATCAGATAGTTAATTCTGTCCGCAGTGTTTGCTTAGTGTTGGGAGATCAGCTTAACCACGACAGTGAATTGTTTAGTGGTTTTGATTCTAAACAGGATGTGGTTGCTTTCTTTGAAGTTACAGAGGAGTCAGTTCAGGAAGGCTCATCTAAACATAGAACTGCTCTTTTTCTTAGTGCGATGAGGCATTTTGCTCAAGAACTTGAGGCAAAGGGTTTAGCTGTTCATTATGTCGATATCCGTCAAAACCTAGGTTCTATTTGCGATGGTCTAGCAGATCTGGCTGATGCAGTATCTCCTGAAAAAATACGTGTGGTTTTACCTGGGGATAGCCGACTACTGGATCAACTAAACGCTTTAACTGATCAGTTAAATGTGCCTTTTGAGGTGTTGCCTGATAACCACTTTATCTCTCAACCGGGACAGTTTAGCCAGTGGATCAGTCGATTAAAGCAACCGCGGATGGAACACTGGTATAGATATATTAGGAAGGATCTACAGATCCTAATGGCCGATAAAACCAAACCGGTCGGTGGTAAGTGGAATTATGATCAGGACAATCGCAAGAGCTTTGGTAAAACGGGGCCAAGCTCTAAGGGTTTAATGCCTAGCTCAATTCCTGATGAGATAACCTTGAAAGTTATTGAAGATGTAAAAACCTGCTTACCTCTCCTACCAGGTAAGCTGGATCAGTTCTTATGGCCTGTAAATAGAGTGCAGGCGCTTACGCTTTTAGATCAATTTATCGAAGAGCGTTTAGCTTCCTTTGGTTCTTACCAAGATGCGATGTGGGTGAATGAACCTTTTCTCTATCATGCTTGGATTTCCTCCAGTTTAAATCTCAAATTATTAAGTCCAAGAGAAGTGATCGAAAAGGCTATCGATGCATACGAGGAGGGGGACGCCCCACTCAATGCCGTTGAAGGGTTTATTCGTCAAATACTGGGATGGAGGGAGTATGTTAGGGGGCTTTATTGGACCTACAGACAAGAGTGGAGCCAGATGAACGCATTGGAGCATCACAACCAGCTACCAGCCTTTTATTGGGATGCTGACACTGAGATGAATTGCCTTCGGCAGAGTATTTCGCAAGTGTTGGAATATGGTTATGGTCATCACATTCAGCGTCTGATGGTGACGGGTTTATTTGCTTTACTGGCTAAAGTGGATCCGCAGCAGGTCCATCGATGGTATCTGTCGATGTATGTAGATGCTGTAGCATGGGTAGAGATACCGAATACCATTGGAATGAGTCAGTTTGCAGATGGCGGCGTTTTGGCGTCTAAGCCTTATATTGCGAGCGGTAATTACATCAAGAAAATGTCCAATTATTGCAGTGGTTGTCGTTTTAACCCGAGTAAGGCTTATGGAGAAGATGCTTGTCCATTTACCACGCTTTATTGGGCTTTTGTGCATGATAAAGAGGCGCTGTTGAGTGTTAACCCTCGATTAGCAATGCAGGTGAAGCATTGGAAAAATAAATCTGCAGAGGATCAACAACTGATTCTGCAACAGCGGTCGAATTTAATAGAGGCTTTACAGATAGAGCCTGATTAATCATAAGTTACATCTAGTTTCTGCAGCTTGGTCATAGCATTTTTTTGCATCTGTCTAACTCTCTCCACGCTGACATTTAGCTGGTATGAGATCTCTTCCAATGTGTGTTCTCGTCTGCTGTCGATGCCAAAACGGAGTTTAAGTACAAGATATTCTCTATCGGTCAGTTTCTTACAGATACGATCGAGGAGTTTGCGTTTTAGTTGTTGCTCAGACAGAACATCAGTCTCGTTTGTATTATCAGCAACGATCTCTTCCAGAAGGGTGCTGTCATCTTCAGAACCAATACCATGGTTGAGGGAAAGAGGTTCCGAAGGAAAGGTGTTTATCTTCTCTAGGGTTGCTTGTGGTATACCGCTTAAAGACGCAAGCTCTTTTGTGGTGGGTTGCCTTTCATGTTGACTAACAAATTTTGCTCTAGCCTTTTTAATAATGCTGAGCTTCTCTTGCAAGTAACTGGGGCGAGAGATGGTGTGATAACGTTTCTGCAACGCAGTTTTAAGAACATTCTGAATGCACCAGAAGGCGTAGGTTGAGAACCGAAAACCTTTATTAAAATTAAACCGATCAGCGGCTTTTAGTAGGCCTACATTACCTTCCTGAATCAGGTCATCGTAACTGACACCGCTGCTGTTAAATCGGCCAGCGACGGTATAAACAAGTCGTAGGTTTTTTTCTACCAGTTCACTTCTTAATGTTAAGTAATTTTGAATAAACCCTTTCAGCTCCTCGCGTTGATCTTGTAACGGTTCGGCTATTTCTATGATTTGCTGCCGGCCAAGCGATAGGCTTTGTAAAAGGGCAATTAAGTTATTTTGGATATGCGATCTCTCTTTAGATGTCTCACCTAAAAATAGCATTACTTCAAGCGTATCAATTAAAGTAGAAGCGAGATTAGCGATGTAACTTGGTTCGGGCTCATATTTCCAGCGTTTCGTGGCTGTGCCATCAGAGCTTTGGTAGATGTGAAGGTAGTTTTCTACAACGTGCGAAAGTTGCTCAAGGCCTTGTGGAAGGTTGCATATTTCTGAAATGATTTTAGACATTTCTTTGTTGATCTTTTTACCTAGTGCTCTTTCGCCCTCGATAGATAACAGATCAAATTGCGCAAGCTGCTGGCTGTATATATCCAATGCACTTGCTTCAGATATATTGTTAATACTTGGTTGCAACTTCAAATTTGTAAAATCATTCATAGACCACCTCGTTATATTATTTTGCTTACGCTAGGGTAGGGGAGGTAGATCTCTTTTAAGCTGATCTATCTTGTTGATAAAGTGGTAAAAGATATAAAACCTTTGCAAATTTGAGGCGTGTTGGTGAAGAGTCTTGTGGCTGAATGCCCTTTATGTAAACGAACCTTGTTGTTAACTTTTCATCATCTAATTCCTAAGAAGATGCATAGACGATATTACTTCTCTAAGCGTTATAGTCGTGAGGAATTAAATCGAGGTATCAATATTTGTCGATGTTGTCATGATGCGGTCCATAGGGCATTTGATGAGATGACTTTGGCGAAGGAATATCACTCACTGGGTCAGTTGCTGAGTTCTTCGAAAATACAACGTCATATCGAATGGGCTTCAAAGCAGAGGGTCGGCTAATAGATGTTAACTAAGCTAGTATGTGACAGGTGTAGTTATCTGTACCTTTGGGAAATTGTTTCTATTTTTTCCAAAAATAATCGAAAACCCGCGGGGCTAACTAGTTTCGTTTGATAATCATCTTTCATAGTGAAATTTAACTTCACGTTGGAATCGAACAAGGTCAGCGTGCAAGTATCAAAGTTATGAATCGCCTCCAGCCCTAAGTAACTGTAATGATTGTGGCTTAATTTTTTGCCTTTCAGCAAAATGTAATTGAAAACACCTTTAGCTTTAGTTAAATCGATTTGGCATTCTTTCTTTACTAAACGAAGCATGGTTTTGACCTTTTAAAAAACTGAGTCTGGCTTACGCCAGACTCAAATTGGGGTGACCGTTAGGTATATCCCAAAGGTACTTGTTGCCATTGCCAGTAACCTAAAGAAGTATCGATTGGCTACTTCCACATTGCCGTGAGGTGAATGTTGAGTAACAGGTAATAAGCCGGGAGCGATTGGCTTTTCCCTATTTATTACTCAGTTACCAGCAACGCTATCATCAACAATCAAAAACGTTTACGGCCGATATACCAATCCGGATCAGGATGGCTCTTGGAAAAGAACTATGTGATTGATAGGGGCTTTGAAAAGTTGATTCGAGGTTAGGCTCTATTGGGGAAAACCAAATAATTTTGGATGCGGGGATGGTGGACCTGATATGAGTTGCTCATGTCAGGCCCGAACGTTTTCTTTAAGACTTAGTGAATTTCGGAATTCAAGCGATCTAAAGCGTCAGCTACTTCTAAGCTTGCTTTTTCCATTTTAGCGAGATGTATAGCGGCAGTTCTAATATCACCAGCTTTTGCGGCATTTACCGCTGCTAGACCTGATGTATGAACCACTTCGTGAGGTGCTTCGAGGATTTGGAAACTACCGCAGTGGCTGTAGTTCTCTTTGCCTGCACCTGCGTAGTACCATTTACCGAGACGGCAAGAAGTATGATCCGCTAAAGAATCTAAGCGATCTAATTTGCCTTCAACAATGCCCTCATAGACATTATTTTTCCAATTAATATGGTCAAGCTTAACCGTCTCAATGAAGGTGTCAGCAGCACTGGCACTGATTATTGTGTTCATGCGATCTGATAGTGATACAACATTTTTTACGCCCGCTTTGATCTGTTCTGCTGATGCAACGACCTCACTGCTTAAAATGTCTACCTGACCTATATCATCTGATGCTATAGACGTTTTAGAACTGATCTGTCCTACTAAACCAGCAATTTCATCGCTGGCTTCGCTAGCTTTTCGAGCAAGGTTTCGTACTTCGTCTGCTACTACTGCGAACCCTCTACCAGATTCGCCCGCACGTGCTGCTTCTATTGCAGCATTAAGGGCTAAGAGGTTAGTTTGATCAGAGATGTCACGGATAACCCCAACAAATTTTTCAATTTGCTCAGATAAAGTTAGTAGGCCTTTAACATTAGCGTTGCCTTCTTGCGCATTTGATTGAATAGTTTGAACACGGTCAAGAATGTTTTCCACGGCTAGTTTGGTTTCGTCGAAGATGGACATTGAATTGCCCAAACTTTGCTTCTCTTGTTCCAAGTTTTCAGCCGTTGTTGCGATGGTCTCTCTTACTTTGGCAACAAGGCTTCCACCTTGAACCCATGCAGAACAAATTTCTCTTTGATCATTTGCCTCTTGAGAGGACTGTTGGCTCTCAAGGTTATAGCAGCGACGAGTCAATTCTTGATTCTCGGCGATAAGCTTCGCATTGTCGGCTTTAAGCGTTTCGATCTCAGTTTGTAAATCTTTAATTTGCAGGTTCAACTTACCAGAGAAGAACATCGGGGAAACCCTCTAAAATCCTTATATTAGATTTTGTCATTGTATAGAAAATGGAGAGCTAATGTATTGACCTATATGAGTAAAACGGGCGTTTAATCTAGATTTGTTCATTCCGACCAGTTGTAGCGTTTCGCTCGTATAAATCTTAATTCGGTTAAGCTGACTTTGGGTCCTCAAGTTTTGTTTGCATCAGGTAATATCGAGCTTTCTAAGGAAGGTGTCGCATTATCGAAAAATTGGCAGCCGCGATTAAACAAGATCAAAATAGAATTGTTGTTGCTGGTCATACTGACAATGTTCAGGTGAAAGGGGCTTTAACTGATAAGTTTCCTACTAACTGGGAGCTTTCTTCTGCAAGAGCACTGAGTGTATTACATAAGCTTGTTGAACTGGGCGTTGCTCAAAAACGCTTACAAGCACGCGCCTTTGCAGATCAGCAACCTGTAGCAGATAACAGCACAGTTGAAGGTCGTGCGAAAAAACGCCGTATTGAAGTATTGTTGGTTGAATAAGCCTAATTAAAAAATCTTTTAAAGGCGCATAGCGAGTTTTAGGTTATGAAAAAAGCAGTCTTGAAATTTATATTTTTAGGTGGCTTTGGTTACCTACTGCTTTGCGCTTTTCTCTACTTTAATCAGGATAACCTCCTCTATTTTCCACAAGAGCGAAAAGAAACTAGGGATGAGCATACTCTGTTGATTCCTACGGACGTTGGCAATACAGTCGTTACTATTCAAACTAGGAATACAGGTAAAGCGCTGATCTATTTCGGTGGCAATGCTGAAGATGTATCGCAGCGTTTGGCTAAATTTACTCAGCTCTTCCCGCATTACTCATTATATCTAATGCACTACCGAGGTTATGGTAGCGATGGACAATCTCGTGAAGAATCTATCTATCAAGACGCTTTAGCTTTGTACGAACAAGTGGCCGAAGATAACGCTGACATCGTATTGATGGGGCGAAGTCTAGGAACCGGTATTGCGACTCGGCTGGCAGCTAAAAAGCCCACGAAGCAACTTATTTTGATAACGCCCTATAGCAGTATTGAGGATGTAGCGAGTGAACGCTATTGGGGTATTCCTGTATCGCTGTTATTAAAAGATAAATACTTATCTTGGCAATATGCGCCCAAGGTCAGAGCTAAAACGTCAATTTTTTTAGCGACTAATGACACAGTTATTTCTCCAGATAATACGATGAGACTATACCGTCAATTTAGTCCAGGTTTAGCGACCGTTTATCGTTTTGAAAACGAAGGTCATAGCAGTATTTCCTCTGCCCCAAACTACCATGGACTGTTGCGTTCGTTAACCTCGGAATATTGATACGGGTTTAACTATCGTTAAATAACCTAGCTAATACTATTCATGGTATTTCAGGACGACTTGATGTGCTTGCTCGAAATTATCGAGTAACAGTTGGGTTAGTTTAGGATCGAACTGACTTCCCGCTTTTTCTTTGAAATAGTCGAATACCTTTTCAGGGCTCCAAGGTGTTTTATAACAACGTGGTGATATCAGCGCATCAAAGACATCAGCGATGGCGACTATTCTTCCGTATATATGAATATCTTCGCCTTTAAGACTTTGTGGATAGCCTTCACCATCCCAGCGTTCATGGTGCTGAAGAGCAATGATACTCGCCGTTTTTAATAACGGTCGTTCTGAATGACGAAAAATATCGAAACCTATCTGACAGTGGGTTTGCATGATTTTGTATTCTTCGGGCGTGAATTTGCCCGGTTTCTTTAAAATTTCATCGGGTATACCGACTTTGCCAATATCATGCATAGGGGCTGTAGTTTGTATCGTTTCACATTCTTCTTGTGGTAATCCTGCTTTATTTGCGATCAAAGCACTTACTGCTGCAACACGTATTACGTGGCTTGCTGTTTCTTGGCAACGAGTTTCACAGGTGTTACCCATGGCTAAAATAATTTCTTTTTGTGTGAGAATTATCTCCTCGTTTATTTCTTCAAGTTCTTGATTTCGTTTTAGAACGAGTTCATTAAATTCATTAACTTTGTTGGCAAAGTAATCCAGTTCTAAGGCTTCTATTCTTTGTGTATCGATGCTGACATGCTGTTCGTAGCTCTCTTTTGTTCGTTTAACTAACCAGCGTAATGGTGCGGTCACGTTTTTATCGAGGACCAGAATAAAAGACGTGCGACGCCTATCAAGGTTAATAGGTAAAAAGCCATTAGCGTGTAAAGGTAGGTAGCTGACATCCAACGATATTGTGTGGTGTCTACCTTAAAATCCAATACAGCCAAAACATCTTCATGTTCAGCATCGTGACAGGTGACGCAATTAAGACCATGCCTAGCCGTTGCAAAGTAGGGGTAAGCGATTTGAATTAAAGCTGGATCTTCAAAGGGGTTTGGCAGTTATATATAGATTTTTTTGCTGTCGAAGGTTTCTTTGATTCTAGGAATGGATATGAGGTCGTCTTGAGATGGCAAACTGAATTGGTAATTCATCTTTGGGGTGCGGATAATTTTAAGATCTTGAATACCAGGTAATGAGTTTGCAGTCTGAACAATTTCTTCTTTCATCTCGAAAGAGCCCATCACGCATATGATGAGTTAACGTATTTTCAATAGACTGTGCGATAGAGATACCTTTATCTCGCATTGTGGAATTAATTAATTCCTGAAAATTAACTCCAATAATAATCAACGTACAGATCAAGAAAGAAAACGCTAACACTAAGATTTTCTTAACCGTGATTGTTTTTATACTTTGCTTCATCAAAGTTGTACCAGTTCAGATTCACTAGTGGCTGGGTTATTGCTTTTCTAAATTTAGCCTAGTGAATGCATCACTGCGTAGTGTCGTGAGATGCAAATGTACAAAAGGTGCGATAGATCAATTGAAGGCTGTTAACATCAGTGTTGATGGCAGGCCTGATAGCAAAATCAGGGATTGAGATTATAAGGTAGTGTTTGTTCTGTTCTGAAGACAATGACACTGAGTTAAGAATGCCTGTCTTTTGAAAATAAATAAGCGAAACCTGATTGGAAGAGATAATGAGTATTAATTTAAAAGTTTCTAAAGACTATCTGTAAACCTCGGCGAGAGTGGGTCTTTCATCCCTTGGGTATTCAAAGATAGACAGTGAGTTACCGTATTTCTCTTTTAGCTTTGCGACTAACTCTAGATCGGTCATTAAAGAATAGCTGTTCTTTACATCATCAGCATTTTTAAAGTGGCGCCAGCCATTTGTACTGAAAGAAGCGATGACCTCCAGATCATGTTTGATAACTAACTTTTGCCCAATATTTATTTGTAAATCTCGAAGCCTTTGTTGTTGATTTGGAGTCATTATAGCCAGCTTATTGCTGTCAAACGGGGCTACACTTTTAAAGTTACTTCTATTGTCCATTTGCATCATATGTATCCTATCTGATTGATTAACTCTGGGTAGGGATATAAGAGGAAGCCTTAAATTTGACTTCCTCTGAGCCTAGCCAGTTCTAAGTGAGTATTTTTTTATTTAGGTGCATTTTCGGGTTAATTCTTTGGGCCACATTATCGAGTGCAATAGGGCCGGAACCGTAAATGATGATGTGAGTTAGAAGAAGGCCCCAAATGTAGTGCAAATAAAGTGCTGCTGGTGCTATTTCGATAAGGCTAATGACAGCGACAAGGTTTACGATAAATAGCCCTATGGCTGCTAAGCGAGTTAATAATCCTGTAAATAATAAGATGGGAAGGGTTAGCTCACTCATGGTTCCAAGTACAGCAGCTAGTTCAAATGACAGGAAGGGGACTTGATACTCCTCTTCAAAAAGAAATAGCGTAGTGTCCCAATCCTGTATTTTGGTTAAACCCGCATTGAAAAATACTTGGGCTATGTAAAACCTAGCCAATATAGATGCCACAATATGAGCTTTATTGAGTACTTTTTCGTGGTCTAAATAATTTTGGTATGTGCTTCTAATCCAGTGAATCATTATGAGCTCCTTATCTTATCGCTTGCAGAGTTTTTTTAGCCATTGTTGTTCAATGGCTTCAGATAACCATTGGCTAAAGTCAAACTGATGGAATTGCCCTAGAAGGTCAGAAAGGCTGTGGCCAGCTTGTATGGCTGAGAACCATCGATACTCTGCTTCAGAGATTGATTTGATGCAGGGAAGATGGTCTCTTTGGTAGATCACAAACCAGTACGGTTTATCTTGAGGTATGAGAACAGTTAATAGGTTTTCACTGTTAAGTAAGTCTTTATTTCTGCCTGGCTGATGGAGTCGCCAAAGCTCATCAACTCTAATGGCACTTGTTAGCAGGTTTATATGTTCTCCTAGTTGGATATAAACCGTGCCTAAATCAGTGTCGGAAAGGTGAGAAAGAGAAGCAATATCCAAATGTGTCGCTGTACTTCTTGCCGCTTGCTTTAAATGCCATTCAAGCTTTGCGGTTGCTTCCAAATAAGGATGGTCTTGTTGTAAAGGGCCTTTCTTTATTAGAGCTGGTAAGCTTTTACCATAGTCTGCCCAGTCACCGCTGTTAGGTAGCTCTATCTCTAGAAGCTGCTGAGTTAAAAGCCTCATGGGTATAGGCCCCAGCATTTTCGCAATGACTGGATAGTTTAGAGACAGCGCTCTAGTTGCGGTAACTAACAAGTTGTTTCTATAGATTTTGATTCCTTGTTCCGCAGGGTGGAATAGATGTTCGGTAGAAGAGTGAATGCCACTGAATATCATATTCATAAGTGCTGCTTGGCGGTTATCTAAAGCAGTGCGTTCAGATGGCATGTGCCAACTCCTCTGTTGGAAGAGTTAAGTTTTGCATGACTGATTTTGCGTATTCTGCTTGTTGTAATAGTTTTTGCCAGGAGGGTAGATCGTTATCCCATTCAATAAGGGTCGTAACGGGACCAGTTAATTGTAATGTGCTGTGGTACAACGCCCAACATTCGTCTGATACAGGTTGGCTGTGATCATCAATAATCAATTCACCCTGCGTCACAGGCGCATAACCTGCTAGGTGTATTTCAGCTACGGCGTTTATGGGAATTTTATCTATCCAGTCTTTAGCATTGGTTAAAGCGGGCTGTTCACTGAAATTATGAGCATTAACAAGTAAGTTATTCAGGTCGAGTAACAACCCACAATCGGTCAAGTGTACTAATTGTGAGAGAAACTCCGTTTCGCTCATTTGTGAATGGGGAAAAGTAATATATGCGGACAAGTTCTCTACTAGAATTTGTCGACCGAGTAATTGTTGAACTTGGTCAATATTCTCCGCCATAACCTTTAGGCTTGCTTGCGTAAATTCAAGCGGTAAAAGATCTCCTGCGTGCACTGATTTCCCATTTAAATGGCTCCAAGTAAAGCAAGCGTGATCAGAGATTAAAATGGGGTGAATCTGCTGTGACAGGCGCTTTAAGCGCAGCAGATACTCTCTGTTTATCCCAATTGCTGAACCTAGACCCATCGATGTAGAGTGCAAACTAATTGGATACTGTTGAGCAATATCGTTTAATAGTTCAGGGATAATGCCGCCTTCGGCAAAGAAGTTTTCGGCATGCAGTTCTACAAAATCAATGGACGATGTTCCCAGTAATGCCTCCTTATAATGCTGGTGGCGTAAACCCACACCGATCATCGCTTTACAGGTTTTTTTGGTAAATTTATCCGTGTAGAGGCAGGACATCTTTGTTCTCCTAATGAGCGTATTTCATTACGATTTTTGCTGTTCGGCGTAACGTTTTTTAGCTTCAGCTTTCAGTAGGCCTCCCATCTCTTTACAAGTGCCTTTTGCGACAAGTTTCCATTCGCCTGGGTCGTTATCGGTTTTGGACTGGCCTGCACATGAATGTGTGCCGGCTAAATTGCCACAATCATTTTGGCCTGCAAGTGCAACGCCGTAGCACTTTTCTTTACCTGCTGCGTGAGCAGAGGGAAGGGTTGCAATGGTTGAAAGAGCGACTGCTAGAGCGGTTGTTGCTACATGTTGTTTATTGTTCATTTTGGTTTTCTCCAGTTCCTTTGAACTCATGTAAATATGGGGGCACTGTTAATTATTCTTCTGCGTTTGCTTGAGCGATTGTTAGGTCTTCAATGCCACGCCAAATGCGATCTGCAGTTTTTAGATGACCTGGAATATCAGTCAGCCATTTTTTCTGCACATCTTTATTTAAATTGAGGTAAAGCTTGTGGTCCTTGATATAGAAAGCACTTGGGTCTACGTCTAGCTTCTTGTTAAGTGCTACACCCATTGCACAGTAACCACCAAATTGTGGAGCGTATTTATCTGCATTGGCTTTAAATAGATCGCGGTTTGATGCATTACTGAAACGATAGATCGCCCCTTCATGCGTTGCGGTGAATTTAGCTGAGCCTTCAATCGCTTGGTTTTGTGTGAAATACGCAACTGGGTCGTAACCTTTGATCGCTAAATCGTTGGTTCCAATATTGATTGCTTGAGCAAAGCTCATACTGCTCATTAATAGTGCGCCCGCTGTAGCAGCCATTTTCAGTTTTTTTGTAAATTTCATTTGGTTTTCCTCTATCAGCATTAAATGAACCTCAACGAATTTTGGTTCTAACTGAATGATGGGTTTTGAGAGAAGGTTAGGACTGACAGGCAGACAGTAAGCCGCTAGCAGTCCTGTAAATGGAGTTGATGCTCCAAAACTTGGTTGGGGTACTGATTTACGAAATTCTGCTTTTGCAATAGGAGAGATTAAGGCACTGCATATCAAGCTGAAGGTCATTGCCTTGTTTAGCCGAGATTCAACAAATTTAGATAATGTGCTGACTGAAGATAAGTTAAATCCGCAGAATAGAGTTGAAACAACCTGATTCATAAATCCCTCCCTAAAGTGGTAGAACGGTTTGTCTACTCAATAAAATAGACAGATCGGTCTACTTGTGTCAATCGTTTTTTATAAATTAATTTTCAAAAAGTAGAAGGAGCATTCAGCTAGACGCATAAAATCAGTTGGTTTTTTTATTAGAAGTAGACAAATCGTACTACTTTTGCCAAGATGGAATGGCTTTGATAGGAGATAACAATGAGTCAAAAGAGGCAGTTACTGATTGATACTGCGTTAAAGCTTTTTTACAGAAATGGCATTAATTCCATCGGTATAAATGAAATTTTAAAGTCGTCAGGGGTTGCTAAACGTACCCTTTATAATCATTTCGAAAGTAAAGATGCATTGGTGTTGGCAGCCTTGGAGCAGAGGCATGACAACTTTATGGCTTGGTTAGAGAAAAAGCTGGTTGGTACTCAATCTGAAACAGATGTAATTGAAGCTGTGTTTAATGCGTTAAATGGTTGGTTTAAGGGCTTGGAAGCAGAACTAGGAGATTTTCGAGGCTGCTTTTTTATTAATACTTCAGCCGAGTTTAGTGATGTTGAATGTGAAATATCTCAATACTGTGGCTACCACAAACAAGAGGTTAGAAATTTAATCCAGAAGTATTTAGGGAAGGGGAATCCTGATCTTTTGGATGCAATTTGTATTATGCAAGAAGGGGCTATTACGATGGCCTATATGACAGGTAATTGCGACGAAATTACTGATAAAAGCATCGAAATTCTTAAAAAGATCTAATGTCGAATTTTATTTTTAAGCAGTTGCTGTTGCATGTAAACCATTCTTAATTTGTAAACTAAAAATTATACATGGTCATCAATAAATCGTAGTTGATGGCCATGAACCCTTTCGAAAAGTTCTGCTTTTGTAGGGCCTGCACCTAGAGGGTAATTGGTAATGGAAAGCGCTTTTCCATACTTTTTTGTCAATTCCGCGATAATTTGGGTATCAGATAAATTTGAGTAGTTTTCATTGAAGTCACTACTCTTAGCAAAATACCGCCAACCGTTTTCGGCAAAAGAAGCAATGAGCTTTCCTTGATGTTCTATGACGGTTGATTGTGGGATCGTTGCTTGTTCATAAAGTATCTTTTGCTCCTCTTCCGTGCTCAAAATTTGTAGTTCTTTCGGATCAAATACTGAATGAATTTGGTTTAACTCAACTTTGTTTGAGTCTATTTTATAACTATTAGCTTGATTAATAGGGTAATTCGATGGGACTTTCATCTGCGCTTATCCTTGTTGCTGTATACCCAAGTGGGGCACGAGCCACATAGAGTAGCGTTGTTGCTAGAAGTTATTTACACCATAAGTCCATAAAAAAGCGACGTTACTCCAAAGTTAAAGTATGGAATCTACTGCGAGGTGTGGAGCTAATTAGAAAGTTCCCCTTTGGTTCGGACTACTCAATCCTTCTTTGTAGCTTGCTTGAAATACTGGTCATAAAGCTTTTGTGTGTAACCCTCTTGTTTCAGTTGATCCAATGCTTGGTAAAACTGATAAGCGACTGAGTCTTTGTCCACTATGGTGTAAAAGTTCTTAATACTGATTTCGTCATCAGGTGAAAAGTTAGGGTTTGGATATTCAGAAAAGAGTTTGGACTTGCGGGAGAATCCCATATTCATCGGAATAAAAGCTTGGTTGATCGCATTGTGGTGGATCTTTATCCCGATATCTTCATATCTATCTAAGTAATTTACTTTCTTATAGTGATCTACGATCTCGATATCAGCAATGTAAAAGTCACCTCTACCTGTTTTGAGTGCTTCGATGACCTTTTCCATGGATAGCTTGCCCATCTGAGAAATGGTCAACTTAGGGTAGATTTGGTTCCATTCCAGCTTACTGCTTGAGAGTTCAACAATAAGCCGTCCTTCAATCCCATCCATGGATTTTATTTCAGGTCGATTATCTAGGGATATGAGTACCTCTTTTGTTTGCAGTCCATTTGGAAGATAGAAAATATAGCCTGTTCTCTTTTGTGAGAAAGAGGAACCGGGATAGAAATCGACTGTTCCCCTCGAGAGCTCAAAATGAAGCCGCTTTTTGGGGATTCTGACAACAACTAGCTCATAGCCGATACGTTCCGCTGCTTTTTCAAAGAGGTCTAAATAAAGCCCTGAATTATCCCCGTTGCTTCCAATTAAAGGAGGTTTAGCAATCGCTTTGTAGCCCATAATGATAGTTTTCTCATTAGCGTTAGCTATGGGTGACAGTGCGAATAACAGGAGAAACAGCGATAGAAAATACTTCATATTTTTCTCTGAGTTTAAGCCGAAGGTCAGCTTTCTGAAAAGCTGAAACTACTTCCAGTATAGCTAACATTATTTTTTGCGAAGCGTAAATGGGTCGTTCTCCCCCTTGGTTTATACCCTTGCATTTTGTCCGTTAATAATTGCGCCAAATTGGTGCAGTATACTTGCGTTATTAAGTGTAATTTTTTGTAGTTAATGACCTAAAAGGCAAGCCTTGAGATGAGTAAGACATCGTTCTTCGACGGTATGAATATTAGTAAAAAGCTGAGAATCAACTTTTTGTTAATTGGGTTGATTCCATTTGCCGTATTGGCTTTGATCGCTATCTATAAAGCGAGTAGCTCCTTATCGGAGCAAAGTTACCAACAGTTAGATGCCGTGCGCGGTATTAAAACTAAACAAATCGAAAATTTTTTTGAAGTGAGTAAGCGCGATGTCATTGGGCTCTCTAATGTTGTCGCTACCTTTATCAAAACTGATTCATTGTCCGACGTTCTTTTGGAGGTCAATGTTGAGGGTAAAAACTTATTTTCAAAATACTTAGATAGCTATGGTTACTATGACCTGTTCTTGATTGAGCCTGATGGCTTTATCTCTTATACCGTGGCTTTAGAAGCGGATTATCAAACCAACTTAATGTCTGGGCAGTACAAAGATTCCAACTTAGGCGATCTTTTTAGAAAGGTAGTTGAGACTGAATCATACGCGATAGTTGATTTTGAGCCTTATGCACCGAGTAATGGTGCGCCTGCTGGGTTTATTGGAGCGCCAGTGTTTAATGATGCTGGAGAGTTGATACAAGTTGTTGCTTTACAAATTCCTCTTGATCCTATCAATAAGATCATGGGAATCCGCGAAGGTATGGGTGAGAGTGGAGAGTCCTATCTGGTGGGATCTGACTACCTCATGCGTTCTGATTCCTACCTGGATCCGGTAAATCATTCAGTAGAAGCATCTTTTGCAAATCCTAAAAAAGGGAGCGTCAAAACGGAAGCGGTTAAGGATGCATTGAGTGGCCAAACAGGCAGTCGTTTAATCGTCGATTACAACGGTAACCCAGTATTGTCGTCATTCACACGTTTAGATCTTGATGGGGTTCATTGGGCTCTATTAGTTGAAATAGATGAAGCCGAAGCCTTTGCTGCAGTCTCAACGCTAAAACTCTGGATAGCGATCATTGGTGTTCTCGGCGCTACCGCGATTATCGTCCTTGCTTGGAAAATCTCTGCAGGTATTACACGACCAATCCAACTCTTATCGAAAACCATTTCGGATGTTGAAGAAAAAGGTGATTTTTCAGCTCGATTACCCGTGAATTCGCAAGATGAAATTGGTCAGGCAAGCCTTGCCGTAAATACTTTATTGGAGATGACTCAACAAGCGTTAGCAGATACTAAGCAAGTTATGAGTCAGATGGCTGAGGGTAACTTTTCAATGCGGGTTAAGCGTAATTTGAAAGGTGATCTAGCCGATCTCAAAACAGCGATTAATCAGAGTGCCGATCAAACTGAAGCAAGTATGCACGCGATTGGTCAGTTGATGGAGCAACTCTCTGCGGGTGAATTTGATAGCCAGATCGATACTAAACTACCGGGCCAATATCAGGTCATGTTGACTATTACTCAGGATGCTATGGCAAATATTGGTAGTGCGGTAGCGAGTGTGAATAACATCATGGCTGCGATGGCTAAGGGGAATTTCGATGGCCGTATTAATGATGTTCTTCCAGGGCAATTAAATACGCTTAAAGAAAATCTGAATGATTCTTTAGAAACGATCAGTGCTGCTACCGCTGAGGTGGTCCGAGTTTCAGATCTTCAAGCACAAGGTAATTTAGTTGCCAGGGTTCAAGGAAAGTACTCAGGCCGATTTGAAGAGTTGCAGGCGTCTATTAACTTCGGTCAGCAAAGTATGGGGACGCTCGTTAAAGAGGTAAGAAACGCTGTGCTCGATGTCTCTGGGGCTACTAAAGAAATTTCGCTAGGTAACCATGATCTTTCAGAGCGCACTCAGCAACAAGCTGCTGCTTTGGAAGAAAGTAGTGCATGTATGGAGAAGATCAGCATTGCAGGACGCAGTACAGCAGGTGATGCTCAAAAGGCCAAGCAAGTGACTGATCAAGCTCAGGATTTATCTCAGCAAGGTACTGAGGTGATGGCTCGTGCTATCGATGCAATGACAGAAATTAAAGACTCCAGCAAACGCATCAACGAGATTACCGGTTTAATTGATAGCATCGCTTTCCAAACCAACTTATTAGCGCTTAATGCAGCGGTAGAAGCTGCTAGGGCAGGTGAACAAGGTCGCGGCTTTGCGGTTGTAGCGAGCGAAGTTCGTCAACTATCGCAACGCTCAGCTCAAGCGGCCAATGATATTAAAAAGTTGATTGCTGACACCGAGGAAAGGATTGAAGAGGGATCTGATCAAGTACAACTTTCTTCTGAATCTTTACAAGGTATTACCGAGAGTATTCAGCAAATGTCACAATTGGTAGGTCAGATCTCAGCCACCAGTAAAAATCAGGCCGACAGTATCGATTCAGTTAGTGGTTCTATCATCTCTATCGACAATTCAACTCAGCAAAATGCGGCATTGGTTGAAGAGGTTTCTGCTGCTGCCGAATCGATGCATGATCAAGCAAATCGTTTAAATGAATTGATGACACGTTTTACCACGGAAGATTAAGGCTGTTTTCAGAAAAATCATGCAAACTTAGCGGGCGTAAATTTATTTAGGGATGAAAATGAAAAAACTATTATTGGTTGCAGCGCTGTTAGGTTTGTCTGCTTGTAGTGATGAGCAGGAAGTTGGGGATGTATCGCTTGGAGTTTTAACTACTAAGGATATTAAGATCAGTGTATTGGTTGACCCAATAGTAACAGGCGTTACTTGTCATGTGGCAAGTATCGAAGCAGACTTGGACTTTGCTGATCCAAGTGATTCGTCCATTGCCTGCCGTCGCACAGGGATTATTAATAAAGCGATGCTTGAGAAAATCGATAAATCTAAATCAGGTGAAGTGGTTTTTAAACAGTCGAAAAGTATCTTCTTTAAATCGATGAAAATCCGCCGTATCTACGACCCTAAATCGCAAACCTTAATGTATGTCTCCTACTCCACCAAGGAAACATCGGGTAGTTATAAGCACAGCTTGTCTACTGTACCTCTTTGGGGAACAGAGGCGTATCAGAAAACCAAGTAAATTAGCTGTTTTGGTACTCTGTAAACCATTGTTCTAGGTCGCTAATCGGCATTGGTTTTGCGATGTAATAGCCTTGCTGGAAGTCACAGCCTGCTTCAATAAGTAGGTTGTGCTGTTCTTCTGTCTCGACCCCTTCTGCAACTACCGTAATCTCTTGGAAGTGGCATAGGTCTACCAAGCCTTTTGCCAGTGTTTGTTTCTCGGGTAGGGTGATTCTATTTACCAGCTCGCGGTCAAATTTGATGATATCCACTGGATAATCAACCATCTGCATCAGGCTGGTATAGCCCGTACCGAAATCATCGATGGCGATTTGGAAGCCTAATTTTTGTAGCTCACTCAACCAACCTAAGGCATTCTGTTCTTGGTTTAAGGCGAAAGTTTCTGTGATCTCTAAAATAATTTTATTCAGCGGGATCTGCGTATTTGTACTCAGCTTTTTTAGTGTTTTTATAAAACGTTCCGACCCTATTTCCGCGGAAGATATATTTATAGAAAGCTCAAACTGTTCTCCGAACAGTTCACCTAATTCGGGAAGGTCATTGAGGGCTTTACAGGCTACCCAGAGATCAATCTTTTCAAAAATACCTGTACTTTCCGCAATTGGAATAAATAGGTCAGGTGGGACAAAACCGAGTTCTTTTGAGTGCCAACGTAATAGGGCTTCACATCCTTTGATCGAGCCATCTTGGTTGATGATTGGCATATAGTTGAGAGTAAACTCTTTGTCGGGATTTAAGTTCTTTAACTTAGTTTCAATCTCTTTTCTTTGACGGTCACGTTTAGCCAGCTCTTTTGAATAGACCGCTTGTTTGTTTTTACCGGATTTCTTGGCTTGATACATAGCTAAATCAGCATTGGAGATTAGCTGGGATAATGTATGGCCGTCCTGTGGGTAAGTTGCTAAGCCGATGCTGGCAGTAACTGGAAAGTGCCCTAATTCAAAGTGATAACCGTCGGCGAATAGGTGCAGGATCTTCTCGCATAGTTTCAGTGCTTGTTCGGTTGATACATTTGGCAGCAGAACTATAAATTCATCGCCAGATAGGCGAAATGCTTGAGGAAGCTCCGCGTCGAATTTTTTTGCGGTAATGTTGATAATGTTATTTAAACGCAGGGCTACGGCTTGGAGTAATTTATCCCCCACCTCATGGCCGTACTTATCATTTACAAATTTAAAGTTATCTAAGTCTAGATAGATCAAGCTTATAACACTTTCGCTTTTTTCGGCTTCCGCTATTTGATGAGATGCTGTCTCGTAAAAAGCTGCGCGGTTGGGTAGCTGAGTCAGTGCATCTGTTCGAGATTGCTGGTGGCTTTTTTGATAAGACTGATGCAGTTGTTCATAGAGATTGTGGAACTTTCGGCCGAGTCGACCGATTTCATCATCAGATTGTGGGGCATCAATATTTTGTCTTTCATGCGTCGTGATCTCCGTGAGCTGTTGATCCAGTTGAGATATTGGCGCAGTGATAAATTTACGGATCAACAGTTGCAACAGAGTGAAGGTAATTAGTGATCCTAAAATTACAATAAATAGTAAGCGTTGTTTAAGGTTGGCTAGTAGATTACCCAAATAAGAAGGTGAGGGTGTTATACCTAAATAATAATTCGATTTGAGCTGAATATTTGCATACAGCTTATTGGCTTGAGGTTGATTGTACTTATCGGTAAATACAACGATCGCTTGGAACTCTTGTTGTACTTCTTTTAATAAAGTATCAAAGGCGCTGGGCTTTGCAGCAATGATGACTTTATATGTGTCTTCCAGTTGCACGATCAACGGGGTAGTGAGAGTGCGTGAATCGATCGCAATTCCCTGTTGCATAATGGTGCCATGCGATTGAAAGTGGTGTTCCCAAATATTTAGTTTCTTTTCTTCTTGAATATTTTCGGCTAAACGAAGTTGTTCATCTCGAATGGTAGAAAAAGGATCAGTGCTGTTTTCTATGTAAAAAAGAACATCATCATTTTCATCTAAAACAGCTAGGGAAATGAATTCGGTTAAATTATTGAAATAGCGCTCGATCGCTGATTCTAAGTTATTCGTTAGCATTCGATCCCGGTAAATATTGCTGGTGTCTCGAATAAAGTTTTCTAGGGTTTCCCCTTCAAGTAAAGAAACAAGATAAGCATCTAGAAAACGATCATAGGTCGAGAATTCAGAGTGCAGCGCGCTTAAGCGAAGATTGAGTTTGTGTTGCTCTAATTTTTGAATAGATTGGCTTTGTTGTTCGTACGCAAACAAGGCGGCTAGCGCATAGCTGACAAAAATAATCGGAAGTATGAGAAAGCTAGCGCGTTTGTTTAGATTCATGAATATTAACTATAGCATTCGTGATTCGTAGACGTTGTTTGATGTTCTCATTACTTAGCTTTTTGTAGAGTTCACTTTTGTTTTGGATCGCTTGGCTAGGGAAAACTTCAGGGTTATTTCTAAACTCTTCTGATAATTCTTTCAGTGCTGCCTCATTCGGGGTTGCGTAGTGAAGACGTTCAGCATTTTTGGCAGCAACTTTAGGTTGGTTTAAATACTCGATGAAATTTAGTGCTGTTTCGACATTTGTAGAGTTAGAAGGTATCGCCAAACAGTCGACCCACAACACTGTACCTTCTTCAGGGACAACGTATTTCCAAAGCCCCTCTTGACCAACTTTTTCATTCATTGCTAATTGATCACCGCCATATCCCACAGCCATATATAGTTGATCCGCTTTAGGTGAAGATTCTATAAATGTAATGGGATAGTCGTATGTCAAAACATAATCAACTTGCTGTTTTAAGCTGTTAAATGTTTTCTTTAATGTTTCTAAATTGTCAGTATTAAGAGGATCACCATTCATGAAGAGGACTGGAGCTAAGAGATCGGTATAGTCATTAAGCATACCTATATGACCTTTGAGGTCCTCTGAAGGCTGAATTATCTCTTTCCACGAGCGTGGTGGAGTTACCTTATCTGAACGGTAAATAAT
Source organism: Neptuniibacter sp. QD48_11 (assembly GCF_047778095.1). Lineage (GTDB taxonomy): Bacteria > Pseudomonadota > Gammaproteobacteria > Pseudomonadales > Balneatricaceae > Neptuniibacter. Next base: position 2,483,335 of record NZ_CP180551.1, on the reverse strand, counting down.
GCCGAATGTTCCCCAAAAGTAGGGGACTGCATATTTTCCACAACGTTCTCGCCAAAAACTCCCCATCAGCTCAATACTAGGTAAATTTTGTTCGTTAATTTCTACAAATCGTCCTTCTTCTCCAAAGCGCTCTGCAACGATTTCATCAACAACTGCTATATCAATATTGTGCTGATTTGCTTCTAGTAGGAGTGCATCACGTTTTTCATCGCTATCAAACTTGATTACCTCAACAGTATGACCCGTGCTGCTTTCCCACTCTTGTTCTACTTGGGGGTCGAGATAAGCATCCCAGTTGAGCATTTGAATAGTTTCAGCTTTGAGCTGAAGAGGGAGGAGTAATAGTAAAAAATACCAATAACGTCGCATACCAGACTCTCATTATTATTATTTTTGATCGGGCTCAATTAGCATTATCTTTTTTATAGCAGCCTTCGAGCGCTATTGATAGAGGCTTATTCGGAGTTTGGAATATTAAGAATTAGAGATAAGGGAATGGAGTGCGAAGAGTGGTAATGGCCTGAGGCCATTACCACTTTGTCGAGATTACACTTGGAAATGCTGTACCTGTTGGCGAAGCTCTCTTGCCAAAGATGCCAGTTGTTCACTGTTATTTGCTGTAAGTGTTGCACCGCCTTGAGTTTGTTCTGCAATCATCGAGATATTGTTGAGGTTGTTACTCATCTCTTCCGCTACTTGGCTTTGTTGCTGAACCACTTCGGCTACAGCGCTGTTCATCTCCATTATTTGCTGAACATTAAGAACGATATCATTAAGGTGTTCACCTGCAGAAGCAGCACGATCTATACAGTTTTGTGCTTCTGAGTGACTACTGCTCATCATGCTAACGGCACCCTGGCAAGCTGTTTTTAAACGGTCATTTAGCGATTGAATCTGATCTGTTGATTCAGAGGTGCGCTTAGCCAGAACGCGTACCTCATCTGCAACAACGGCAAATCCTCGGCCTTGCTCACCTGCTCTGGCCGCTTCAATTGCGGCATTCAAAGCAAGTAGATTGGTCTGATCGGATATATCTCGGATAACGCTCAGAATGCTCTCTACTTGCAGCGTGTCTTGCTCGAGTTTTGTAATTACATCGGCTTGGGACTGGACTTGCGCGGCTAAATCATTAATTGCAGAAATGGTAGTTTTTACTATTTCATCACCTAAGCGTGCGGTGCTTTCTGCTTGAACGGTGATTTCTGCCGTTTGTTGAGCATTGTTAGCTACATCTTGAGCTGTGGCTGACATCTCTTGCATAGCTGTGGCTAACAACTGAGTCTCCCCATGTTGCTGTTTAACTCCCGCAGAAGTTTGTTCTGTTGTTGAAGCCATCTGTTCAGCCGAACTCAAAATGTGGTGGCTGGAGTTTGTTAACTTTTGAATCAACTGTTGTTGGATATCTAAGGTATGATTAATTGCTTTACTGACATCGCCAAGCTCATCTTGGTTTTGAATATCAATGCGAGCCATCAGTTTACCTTTAGCTACATTTTCCATCACTTCAGTCATGTGACTCAGTGGCTTAGTTATAGAACGGGAAATGATACTTGATAGCCAAACTACGAATGGGATTACAATAGCCAGAAATACTAAAGCCTCTGTAAGTCTTGAATAGAAACTAGCATCTAAATCATCAACATAGACGCCGGTACCGATCACCCAACCCCAAGGTTCAAAAAGCTTAAAGTAGGATATTTTTTCTACTGCGATACTCTTGCCAGGGCGAGGCCAAAGATAGTCTTCATAGCCTTCGTTGTTTTGACGGGCTGTATTGGCGATATTCGTAAACAGGGCTTTACCTTGGCCGTCTTTAAAACTACTCATATCTTTGCCATCAAGTTCAGGCTTGATGGGATGCATTATCATCCGAGCGTCAAGGTCATTGATCCATACATAGTTATCATTGTCATAACGCATAGCTTGCAGGGCTGATAGCGCATGTTTTTGAGCTGCGGTTTGGTTCAGAACACCAGAAGCCTGTTGCTGCTGGTAATGCTCAATAATGCTATATGCCATGGAGACAGCATGATTAGATTGTAGTTTACGTTCGTGTAATAAATCTGATCTGTATTCCCAGAGGTCGTATGCTTTCATCGCGATACTAACACTCAGTAATAACAGGATGATTGCTGTTAACTTGTGCGTAACAGACATCTTAGTGACAACCATCGTACTTAGACCCTTTGATAATTAGGTTATATCGAATTTCTGCTCTTTAGTGGTTAATCGATAATCACTTTATATTAGGGATCTTATAAGTAATCGAAGGTATTGTTTTTATGATGCTTTCTGGGGGATTTTTAGGCGTAAATAACCTTTTGAAATTAAAGGTTAATATGCGGTTTTGTAAACAGTTGTTTGAATGTGTGTAAAGCAGGCTTATAGAATTGGGATAAGCCTGCATAACACGTGTTTATTTAACTTATTAAGCAATAAATTCGAGTGAGTAACTCTGATGGCGGTGTATTTTTAGGGTCGTTGAGATACTCCTCGAATGGTGGGAAGTTTGCTGCTTCCATACCGCTTTGTGGTAGCCACTCCCCAAAAAGCCAATCATATGGTTTCTCTAGCTCTGAATAGGGGCCTTTAAATACAATCGTTACACATTTGCCAGAAGGTATTTCTAAATATTCAGGTTGATCTTCAATGTTGGCTTTTATGGGAGCTTCAACGGTCAAGCAGGCATGTGATCGTAGCTCGGATTTGTCAACGCTACCCGGGTCGTTGTAGTAAATACCAAACGAACGGGTTTCGTCTGTGACAAGATTGTGGGTGCCGGCAAACATAAATAGTTTTTCAAATGCCTGCCCAATCTCCATGTAGTCACCCCGATGTTCATATCCGATCAGACCTTGCTTTTCTATATCAATAAATTCGACATCAAACATATTCCTTCGCTCCTGCGCTATGTGAGGGATCTTAGCCTGAAAACTATCTTCGATTACTGATGGCTGTTTATAGCGAGCTCGATATTGACTGGGTGTTTCTTCGTACTGTTTATGAAACGCACGGCTAAATGCTTCCAAGCTGGTATAGGAAACTGATTGTGCAATGGTCAGTATCGAGTTATCAGTCCGAATAAGTTCTGAAGCTGCTTTTTGTAGGCGAAGACGTCGCACCGTAGCATTGATGTTTTCATCAGCGACTTTTCGATAGATTCGATGGAAGTGGTAGGGAGACATAGCGGCAATATCTGCTAGCTTGTTTACATCCAAATCCTTCTCTAAGTTATCGTAGATATAGTCGATCACTTTACATAAGCGTCGTCTGTAGCTGTTTCCGGTACTTCGTTTCATGATGTCTCCTCCTATCTCCATGCTATAGGAGCTCTATCTGATAATGTTTGCGCAATTTAGATTAGTATTGATTGGAGTAAAGGTTAAGATTTTAACTTATTGAAATATTGAGGGTTTATTCTTGAGGGTGAGTTAATAATCCTAGGATTGATAAGGATATTGTGTTACCAATGTACGTTACGAGGTTTTAATTATTAATTGAGAATAATAGTGAATAGACAGAAGCGTATTAGTTTCTATAGTTAACTTAGCACCCAATTGTAGTTGTGAAGTTATAGTCTGTCTGGAGTAGATTATGTTTCATCAGGTCTTAAAGTTCTTTCTCGTTTCGTTTTCTTCTATCTTATTCGTGCTGGGACTTACTGGCTGTACTGAGAAAGAAGCAAAAGTGTATACCTGGCAGCTGCAGTCTCAAGCGACTGAAACCAGTATCGATTTTAAAGAGCTAAAGCGCTTTGCTGCTAATGTTAAAGCGATGAGCGGCGGCCGATTTATTATTAAGCCTCATCCAGGTGGCGTAATTACCGGTGGGCCAGATATCTACAATGCGGTCAAAGAGCGCCGTGTCGAAATGGGTAATGGCTGGCCGAACTGGTGGTCGGGGCAGCACCCTGCTTGGGCACTTATGAATGCAGGGCCCTTTGATTTTATGAATCTTGATGGCTCAATGATGTTCTTCTATGCGGGAGAAGGTCAGCGATTAGCTAATGAACTTTCTGGCCCCGATGGCTTGATGTGGCGCCCTGCGTGGTGGGCAGGGATGGAGTTCGGATTGTTGTCAAAAACAGAGATCAAAGGCTTAGATGATCTGCATGCAAAAAAGATTCGCATCGGACCTGGTTTGCCTGGTGAAGTTTTAGCGGCAGCTGCAGGTGCTTATACGCTGCCAACTGTACCTCAAGAGATACGTCCTGCTTTGGAAAACGGAGACTTAGATGCAGTAGAATGGACCACAGCAGGTGGGGCCTGGAACCTTGGTTTACATGACATTAGTAAGCACGCCATTGTTCCTGCAATATGGCAGCCATCTGTTCTAGCAGATTTTCTAATTAACAAAGAAGCATTTGATGAATTACCTCCAGATCTGCAAGCCATTCTCGAAACAGCAATTAAATCCTATACTTTAACCACCACATTAAAGGCTAAAACGGAAGATTTTGAGGCCTTTAATCTATTCTTAGCGAATGATTTTAATATCAATAAATGGAGTCCAGCGGATATCGAGCGTTGGAGAATCGTCTCAGATAGTATTTTGGATGACTACGCTTCTCGCGATCCATTAAGTAAGAAAATCATTGAGAAAAAACAAGAGTTCAAGGAAGCATACAACAACTATTATCAGTGGTTTGGACCATACGATAAATAATGTTTAGTAGACTGACCGTTCGTCTCCTTGTCATTCTGAGTTTAATCACTTTCTTAGTAATGACTGTATTTGTGATCGTGCGATTTAGCGTAGCTTCCGAATTGATGCAGAGTAATCTGCAAGAAAGGGGCCTCTCTGTTGCTGAGCGAGTCGCCAACTCGGTTAGGCCTACTATCTGGAACGTCTATAAAAAAGCTTATGACCGCACCTATTCGGTAGAGCTGGCCTCTGCCATCCTTGATTCTGAAATGGCATCGCCCTTTGTTGAGGGCATTAAGGTCTACGGTAATTTCGGCCATCTTTATATGGGGCGAATCAAAATTGATGGAGAGATTCGTCAGTTTGAGGATAAGAAACACGCAGTGGCATGGGGCGGTTTTGATAATCGAATTCGATACCCTATAAAAACCGGTGAGGTTAGTATCGGCAATGTTGAGGTGAGCTACAGCGATAAGGCCCTTTCTGAAAGCCTTTATCAAAATCTTATTGTAGAAATCACACAAGTGGCGGTTGTAAGTCTACTTTTTGTAGGCTCTCTCTATATCATTCTGAGATTTGCTCTAGTTTCCCCTATGCGTTCACTACAGGTAGCGCAACAAGCTTTAGATGCATTAGATGAAGCCGTGTTGGTGACTAATGAGCATGGCCGTTTAGTAGATATCAATCCTGCTTATAGCAAGATCACTTTTTTCGAGGAGAAGGAAATCTTAGGGTTGCTTCCCGATATTCAGCCTTTCGATGAGAAAGGTGTGGATTTCAGAGCAATGATAGATGATAAATTCCTTGTTGATGGTAGTTGGTCAGGTGAAGTGATCGGCCGGAAAAAAGATGGTAGCACGTTCCCTGGTTGGCTTAACCTTAACAGGGTAGAGAGACAAGATGATAAGGTCACTTATGTAGGTGTATTGTCCGATATTGCGGATAAAAAAGAAGCAGAAGCAAAACTGCATGCTTTGGCTTATTACGACTCGCTAACCGAGATGCCCAATCGTCACTCTTTCTTAATGCGTTTAGACGAAGAGATTAAACGTGCTCGCCGGGAGAAATCCAAAGTTGGTTTACTCTATTTAGATCTAGATAATTTTAAATGGGCCAATGACCAGTTTGGTCATGCAGTTGGCGATAAGCTCCTGATCAGCGCTGCAGAAAAGTTTAAAAAACGCCTGCGCGATTCGGATATTTTGTATCGTATAGGTGGTGATGAGTTCACCGTGATTGTTACTCACTTTGATGATGCGACCGATCTTATTGGTCTTGCTGATGATCTTGTCGCTCAGGCTGGTGAAAACTTTGTTATTGATGGCCATGTGATGAAACCGGGGGCCAGCGTCGGTATCTCTACGTTCCCTAATGATTCTGACAATGGCAAAGACCTGATTATTCAGGCGGATACAGCGATGTATCAGGCGAAAGAGGCAGGCCGAGGACAGGTTCGGTTTTTCTCCTCGGATTTGGAGCTTCAACGGCAAGCCCAGCAAAGGATTGAGCAGGAACTAAAACAAGCGCTAAGTAAAAATGAGCTGCAGCTATTCTATCAGCCTAAAGTGCGAATCCAAGATGGCGAGTATGTATACAACAGCGCCGAAGCCCTAATTCGTTGGTTGGATGACGGCGAGGTGGTTTACTATCCTGATCAATTCATCGAGATAGCAGAAAAAAGCGATCTGATTTGCGATCTAGGTTATTGGGTCATTTTCCAAGTCTGCAAGCAGTTAGCCAAATGGAAAGAGGAGGGCATTGTTGGACATAAAATCGCGATTAACCTTTCTCCTCGTCAGCTTAAAGACGCCAACCTTTTTGACTACCTTTTAGAGCGAATGACACGCTTTGACATCGACCCTGGTCAACTTGAGTTAGAAATTACTGAATACGCAGTTATAGAGAATATTGAGCATTCAGTGAGTACTCTGAAGAAGCTAAAAACTTTAGGGGTATCCATTGCGATGGATGACTTTGGGACTGGTTACTCTTCTTTGAGTTATCTGAAACAGTTGCCTGTTGATGTTTTGAAAATTGACCGATCTTTTATTCATACGTTGCCATTTGAACAAGGTGATATAGCGATTGTTAATGCGATTTTTTCAATGGCTGAAGCATTAAATATAGAAGTGGTAGCAGAAGGTGTTGAAACTTCAGATCAGTTGGAATTTTTGATCCGACATCGATGCCATATGGCGCAGGGGTACTATTTCTCACCTCCGATAGCACCAGAGAAATATGCCGTTTGGCTAACTGAGCACACTAAGGCTAATGAAAACGATGCATAGATGATCTTATCGGTAGAGCTCTTCTTCAGAATATAAACGCTCTAGTTGTTGGCGTTCTACTTTCTTTAGACTTTTCACTACTAAGCCATAAGAACGATCAATAAGGCGTTCGATCTCTTTTGTCGGCATAGAAGCTTTTAAAACAACGCTGATCCAGTGTTTCTTAGACATGTGGTAAGCACTTCGTACTTCTGGGAAAACATCCCTAAGCATCATCGCTTCTTCAGGATCGCATTTCAGATTAATGAAATGACAATCCGCGAATTCAGGCCCAAGCTCTTTACCTTTTGACCCACACTGACCTAACAGAGCAAACATTTTACCTTTAACCTTAAAGACCGGTACATCGGGCATAAAGGGGAATTCTAGTTGTGATTCCGGACGGGATAGACAGTATTCTTGAGCGCTTTTCGCATCCATGTGTTTTGCCAATGATCTGAATGGTGATGAAAAATAAAACCCTGCTTCAGACATAATGCCTGATTTAAGCAGGGTTTAGCTATACCAGACAGATTACTTCATCGCTTGTTCTGTCAGGATATGTTCGTAAGAGAACAAGTGATGGCTGTCTTTATAAGGTGCATGGCAAGCTGCACAAGCAGTTAGATCTTTGTTGGCGCGTTTGCCATCAGGCTTAAATGCAGCAAAATCCCAGTCATCATTGCCCATGCCTTTAGGGTATTCAGCTGCAGCACCTTCACGGCGTTCCATTACCGCTACCAGTGCGAATTTATCTTTAAGGCGCTGACCGAGTTTAGAGGTAAGCACATTACCTTCGGCATCTTTTTTCGCTTTATACACTTCTGCCACAATGACTGAACCGTATGGCAATTGCCCATTTTCCTGCGTACCGCTCAGACCTTTATCGTTTATATATAAACGAATGTATTGGTCGTGATTTTGAGTACGGTTAAGAGATAAATAAGGGGTGAAATTGGTTTTGTAGTCTGCAGGGAAGTCAACCTGATCGCCTGGACCTGCCCAGCATAGAGTAGTCGTTAACATGCCTGCTGCCATAGCGGATAAGAGTTTCATATTACATCCTCACTGTATTTATTTTTGTTGTAAAAGAATCTATAAAATGCATTTATAGTACATGTTTTATATTTGATCAATGACTCCTTAGTAGGTTGGCCAAAGGTAGTTTTAGATCCCTAACTTTTAAGCTAGCTAATCCTATCTATACTTAAAAATGCTAGTGAGCCTTATGTTGTATGGAATTTTATAAATTCCTTTTATTACTTAGGGTTACTTTGTTTAAGCGTCTAAGGTTAATTTAAAGGTTAGTGCTTTAGTTTGGTTTTGCTCCTGCTTAAGTAGTGTTTTTACTGGATGCGGTTGTTCACAAGGGGCAGGAGTCGCTTTAATGCGTTAAATAGCAGATTGTTCTGTAAAGTTTTGTAGTTATACGTTGCTTTAGCACTCCTATACTTCATAAGAAAAATAACAGTGCTTTTGTCACATAAGGTGGAAGTAGCATGTCTTGGTTTGGTCGTAGTAAATCCTCTAAAAAATCAGTTGTAGATAACGATGTTATTAAGGTCCAGTCGTTAAGTAGTAGAGAAATTTCTGCTGATAATCTTGAATCCCTCAAGTTTGAGGGAGTGCCTACTGCACTGGTTTTGGCATTTATATCACCCCACTTAGACTTTGAAGGTACGGTACGTCAGTTAAAATCAGCGCTACCTGATGTTTCTAAAGTGGTTGGTATTATGACCGCTGGGGAATTAAGTTCTTGTGGCGCTAGCCTTTACCACGAAGCTGATAGTCATTGGGATCACATTGTCGTGCAGAGCTATAGCCAAGCTGTGTTTGCAGATGTTCATATCAGTTCTATCCCTCTTCATTGTGAAGATATCCGGTCTGGCAATGTCACCATGACACGTAAAGAGCGTGTTAATAAACTTGCTGCTGAGTTCAGTCGCGTTAACGTGCCTTTCGATATTAATTATCAAGATACGCTGGCGCTGACCTTTTTTGATGGCTTATCCGCGAGCGAAAACTTTTTCATGCAAGGTTTGTATGAAAGTGGTGAATTCCCTTGTTATTTCGTCGGTGGTTCGGCTGGTGGTAAGTTAGATTTCCAACAAGCGTTGGTTTATGACGGTGATCGTGTTGCGCATAACCAGGCTGTAGTGATCTTTGTTAAGTTAGCTGAAAATACCCGTTACGGTGTATTTAAGTCGCATAACTTTGAAAAAACGCCGACTTCCTTTGTTATTGCCGAATCCGATGTACATTCTCGTACTGTTAAATCTGTTATCAAAGATGGCAATTACCAATTAACCAGTATTGTCGATTTGTTATGTGAGCACTTTAACTGTTCAGCTTCTGGTTTAGGCGATGCATTGAATGGTTATTCCTTTGCGGTAGAGATCGGTGGAGAGCTATTCGTTCGTTCTATTGCCGGTATCAATGAAGCCGATGGCAGTATCGCGTTCTTTTGCGACTTAGATTTTGGTGACCGCCTATTCTTGGTCAAGGCGAAAGATTTTGCGCAAAGTACCAGTCAATCTTTCCGCAACTTTATGCATGGTAAACCAGGTAAGCCTGTAGCTATGCTGGCGAATGATTGTGTTTTACGTCGTTTAAACAATGCGATGAACTTATCTCAAGTTCATGACTTCGATGATATCAAAGTAGCTGGTTTCTCTACCTTTGGTGAGCTGCTAGGCGTACACATGAACCAAACCCTAACGGCGTTGTTCTTCTTTAAAGTACAACCGGGTGAGCAGTTTAAAGATGAGTACGCGGATAAGTTCCCGTTCCACTACAGTAACTTCCGCCAGTACTTCTTGAATTCTCGTATCAATAGTCTGGAACAGATTAACCAACTACAAAGCAACCTTGTTGAGTGCATGGGTGAGTACCGTCCGTTGCTGCGTAAGATGGTCGACAGCTTCGGTCAAGTTGCGGGTTATGCACAAAGCACTGGTAGTGTGTTGAATGACATCCAACGCAGATTCTTAGGCTTCTCCCAAGATATTGAAACACAGAGTAGTGACCGACAGGCGTTACACACTAAGGTTGAAGATCTCAAACATAATTCGGAAGAAGTGCTATCTATCTTGAGTGTTATCTCAGGTATTGCTGATCAAACTAACCTATTGGCTTTGAATGCTGCGATTGAGGCGGCACGCGCAGGCGAGGCGGGTCGAGGTTTTGCGGTAGTAGCAGATGAAGTCCGTCAGCTATCTCATAATACTCAGCAAAGTTTGGATCAGACAGGTAAAACAGTTGATGCGGTAACAAGCTCGATCAACTCTATCCGAGAAACTATTACTGATACAGAAGAGTTTATGGTGCAGATCTCTGACAGCTCAAAGAACTTGAGTTCGGAGATGCAGAGTTTGGTTGAGTCTTCTACACAAGCTGATCAGCAGGTTCGCGATAGTATTGATTATATCTCTGATGTCGAATCTGAGATGGATCACATCGACCGTGAAGTAGAAGCGATTGATCGCTTAAGGCAGTTAGATATTCAACGGTAGCTCAATTTATTGGTGAATTGAATTTTAGGGAAAGCCACACTTTTTAGTGTGGCTTTTTTATTCCTTACTATTTAGATAAAACAAACCAAGTTACGTTAGTTAAGTACTTTACATATTAAGTTTAACTATAGTAAGTTGTACCTCCTCATATTAGAAGCTCTTGATTTAAAAGAAGGGCTTTGAGTTAACAATAACTAAAATTATGTGATTTCTGATCTAAGGATAGATGCAATGGAATGGATTCTGGCGTTGTTTATCGTCGTCATTGTCGGCTTGTATTTAAACAAGCAATACAAAACTAAACGCGAACTCAAGAGTAAGGCAGATAAGCGCTATAGGGCGGTATCTATAGAGTCAGGTCTATATCCTTGTGCAGCTGTCGATCAATTAGGTGATCGGCGCTTCTTCCCAGATAAAGCCCCTATGATTCCACTGCCGGGGTGTAGTGCTTCAAAAAACTGTGAATGTCGCTATCGTCACCATGCTGACCGCCGTGATCCTGAAAACGAAAGACGGATTGATAACATCATTACGGCACAAAAGATTGGTGATCAGTTAGGCGGAAAGTTTTCAGGGCGAGAGCGCCGCAAATTTCATAAAGGCCGTCGTTGGCAAGAACGCCAAGCCACTCAAATCTGATAGGACTTTTCTATATTTACCAATTATCCAGCTTTGTTAAATAACGCTATGAAAGGCTATGATATCCCTCGTATTTGATAGGGGGTGAATGAGGTCGGATGAACAAGGTGTATATAAGCGCTCAACAATTACTGGAAGATTCTTCCCAGATGGCGCTGCAGATTTTTGAAAGTGGTTTCCGCCCAGATTACATTGCCGGTGTTTGGCGAGGAGGGGCACCCGTCGGGATCTCTGTACAGGAGGTGCTAGCATGTCTTGGAGTTCAGTCTGACCATATAGCGATACGCACCTCATCTTACACCGGCATAGGTGAGCGCAGCCGACAGATCAAAGTACATGGTTTAACCTACTTGATTAAGCGCTTAGAGTCTGAGGATTCCCTCCTTATCGTAGATGATGTGCATGATTCGGGGTTAAGCATTGCGCAAACGATTAAAGAGATTAAAGCGGCGTGTAAGAAGAACACGCCAGAGATCAAAATAGCGACTCCTTATTACAAGCCAGAAAATAATCAAACAGATTCAGAGCCTGATTTTTATGTGCATAAAAGTCAGGATTGGTTAGTGTTCCCCCACGAGCTTGAAGGTTTGACTCAAACTGAAATTTTGCAGAATAAGCCAGAATTTGCGGCTGTCGCAGCCAAGATGGCTGAATTAGGTCGTTTTTAAGCGTCTGGACGTTAGTAAGGAACCCTTATGAAAGTATCGGAAAGAGATGGCAAGAAGCGTTGTTTTGGCAATAAACCAGGGCAAGAGTTTTATGCCGATTATCATGATAATGAGTGGGGTATTCCAGAATATGATGATCAAAAACTCTTCGAAATGTTGATGCTTGAAGGTGCTCAGGCAGGCCTAAGTTGGGAAACTGTTTTGCGCAAAAGAGAAGGCTATCGCAAAGCCTTTTATAACTTTGATGTCGAAAAAGTTATGAACATGACTGACGCTGAGTTGGAAGCGCTGCGCGAAAACCCGGAGATCATCCGCAATAAACTTAAGATCTATTCCGCACGTAAAAATGCGCTAGCCTTCCGCGCAATACAGAAAGAATTTGGCTCGTTTTCAAGTTATCTGTGGGCTTATGTTGATAACAAGCAGATTGTGAATCACTGGCAGAAATTTGAAGAGGTGCCTGTGACCACTGAGATCAGTGATGCGCTTTCCAAAGATCTTAAAAAGCGTGGCATGTCGTTTGTCGGATCAACAATCATCTATGCATACATGCAAGCTGTCGGCTTAGTTGATGATCATCTTGCTGAGTGTTGGTGCCGAACAGATCGATAAAAATTTAGCTGATAGGCAAGTGAAGGGGTACAATGCTGCGCTTCTCTGCTTATGGACGTTCAAATGTCGGATCTTACTTCCCTGTTAAAGCATGCTGATTTAGCCCGTGCTGAATTGTTACCTGCGTTACATGCTGAAAATACCAACTGTTACCGCCTATTTCATGGTACGAATGAGGGAGTATCCGGTTTAACCATCGATCGTTACGGTCCGCAGCTTTTAATCCAAACTTTTCATGAAGCTTTATCTGCTGCTCAAGTTGATCTGATTCTTGAGCATTATGCGTGTCTATTTGAAATAGAAGAGGTCGTGTATAACGATCGCAGCGCACGAAACTCTCGCCGTGAAGATGAGCATAATAAACGTGGATTAGAACTCGTTGGTCAGGAGCTGGATATTAATTACCGTGTGAGGGGCAAGCATGCGGGACAAGATCCGCTACTGTTTCTAGACATGCGTGTTGGTCGTCGTTATGTTCAAGAGCATGCAAAAGATAAGTCGGTCTTGAACTTGTTTTCCTATACCTGCGGTGTGGGTGTTTGTGCAGCGTCTGCGGGCGCAGCTAACGTTGTGAATGTCGACTTTGCCGAGCGAAACCTCGATGTAGGCAGAGAGAATGCTGAGCTTAATCAGCTATCTGGAGATCGAATTGAGTTTATTCAAAGTGACTTCTTTACCGCAGCAAAACAGTTTGCAGGCATGCCAATCAAGCAGCGTGTGAAGAGAGGTCAGAAACCTCGTCAGTATCTTAAGCTTGATGAACAACAATTTGATCTGGTTTATCTAGATCCACCGCGTTGGGCGAAAAGCCCTTTTGGTACGGTCGATCTGATTCGTGATTATCAAAGCGTTTTAAAACCATCCATCTTATCGACGAAAGCAGGTGGAACCTTGGTGTGTACTAACAACGTTGCCAAAGTAGAGATGGATGAGTGGCTAGATCTGGTTAAGCGCTGTGCTAATAAAGCAGGGCAGCCTGTGGTGGATTACGAACAACTTCAACCTGAAATTGATTTCCCTTCTGTTGATGGGCAGCATCCACTAAAAATAGCAGTGCTACATTTCTAAGGTTGCCAGCGATAAACCTTCAGCCTGATCTTACCGTTGATCAGGTTAATTCCTTCATTTTCTAATCGCTCTTTTTGACGGCTGTAAGCTTCACTATCTTGCGGGAAAGATATTTTTCCTTGGGCATTAATCACTCGATGCCAAGGCAACTGCGTATCTTTAGGCAATTGACTCAGTGTTCTACCTACTGCACGAGCCATATTTGATAACCCCGCCAGTTCTGCAACCTGACCGTAGGTAGCTACTTTTCCTTCTGGGATCATGGCAACGATCTGCCAGATCTTCTCTTGGTAACTCGGGTTGTTTGAGGTGTTAGTCATAGCAATGAAAATAACCTTATAAGAGAGGGGATGATAGTACCTGAGTAAAATGCTAGGGTAATAGTAAGTCTACACCAAGAGTTAAGGGATACTATCATTATGGCTTCGCTTGAAAACCTCAACTTTGATAACAGCTACTTGCGGTTGCCAAATCTGTTTTATCAACAGATAGAGCCCACTCCCTTACGTGATCCCTTTTTAATTGCATTTAACCCTGATGTTGCAACTTTACTGGATCTAGATGCTAAGAGTGTCCAGTCTGCCGATATGACTAAATATTTCAGCGGTCAAGCGCTATTAGCAGGCAGTCAGCCCCTCGCTATGAAATATACAGGTCATCAGTTTGGGGTTTATAACCCTGAATTGGGCGATGGTCGTGGTCTATTACTAGGAGAGGTTGTAAACAGTAAAGAGGAACGATGGGATCTTCATCTTAAAGGCTCTGGTAAAACAGCGTTCTCTCGTTTTGGTGATGGTCGAGCTGTACTTCGCTCCAGCATCCGCGAGTATCTGATCAGCGAAGCTATGTCTGGTCTTGGGATTCCAACAACTCGCGCGTTGGCGTTGGTTGGCAGTAAAGAGCAAGCGATGCGTGATGGCATGATGGAACCCTGCGCAGCTCTTTTGCGTGTGACTCAATGTCATGTCCGCTTTGGCCACTTTGAATATCTTTATTACTCCCGCCAGCATGATGAGTTAAAAGTTTTAGCTGATTACTGTTTAGATCGTTTTTATCCGCAGTTTAAAGAGGCTGATAACCCTTATCAGGCGATGTACGAAGAGGTGATTCAGCGCAGCGCTGAATTGGTCGCTAAATGGCAAGCTTATGGTTTTGTTCATGCTGTCTTAAATACTGACAATATGTCGATGCTAGGCGAAACTTTCGATTATGGCCCGTTCAGCTTCTTGGATACTTATAAACCGAAGCTTGTGAGTAATCATAATGATCATAAAGGTCGTTATGCTTTTGAGCGCCAGCCTGAAATTGTGCAGTGGAATTTGTCCTGTCTCGGTCAGGCCTTATTAACATTGATTGATAAGGATGATGTGATCGCACTATTAGATAGCTATCCCGAGCGGTATAAAAAAGCAGAGCTATCTGAATTTAGACGTCGTTTAGGTTTACAGACAGAAGAGCAATGCGACGATGAGCTTGTGCGTGAGTTACTGCAGCTATTTGTGCAGCAAAATGTCGATATGAATCGATTCTTCCGCACCCTCTCTAATTTTGATGGTAGTGATGAATCGATCGGTAATTTGATGAAGCTGATCAGCTACCCATCAGCTTTAACGCCTTGGTTATTGAAATACGAACAGCGTTTGGAACATGAGCCTGCGAGCCAACCGATTCGAAAAGCGCAAATGCGCTCGGTAAATCCTCAATTTATTCTACGTAACTATATGGCAGAAGAGGCGATTCGATCTGCAGCTGATGGTGACTTTACTTTAGTTAATGATCTAATGGCCTTACTGAAAAATCCGATGCAGGATAATTTAGCTTTTGAGCGTTATGCTGAATCTCCTCCAGAATGGGCGGGTGGGATCTGCCTGACTTGCTCCTCTTAAAACTATTTTTGTAATAGAGGTTGATTATCATGTATATGCATATATAATTGATTTCATGGATACTCAAGACAACATAAAGCAGCTAGAACAGCTCCCGTGCATTAATTTCAGTTTGAGGAAGGCTGTCAGGGTTCTAAACCGAATCTATGATCAGTATTTAGCTGAGGCAGGTTTAACGGGTGGGCAATTCAGTATCTTATATGTTGTTCATGAACTAGATGTAGCTACAAATAAAAAGCTACAGAGTATTTTGGTTTTGGACCAGACAACCTTGACAAGAAATTTGAAGCCATTGCTTAGAGAAGGTTACCTCTCATCAGTACCTAGTGTGACGGATAGACGTCAGAAAAATCTGAGTCTAACACCAGAAGGAAGAGTTAAGTTCCTTGAGGCAAAAGAGCAATGGTTTAAAGCACAGCAGAAAATCTATAAGGAATTAGGGCCAGAGTTAAGTGAGCAGCTTATTTCTTTAAGTGATAGCGTTGTGAAATTGGATTAATTTTTACGTATAAATACATGTATATGCATGGTGGTGGTTGTGGAGCTTTTTACTTACCCTTTAACTTGTAACGCAATCAAGGTCAGCTTGATTTTGGCTGAATTACAGATTGAACCTGAGCTAAAACTGATCAGCTTGAATAAAGGTGAACAAAAGAGGATAGAGTTTTTAAGTTTAAACCCGAATGGCACGATTCCAGTTTTAAAGGATAAGGACAAAGTGTTGTGGGAATCTAACGCAATTTTGTTCTATTTAGCTAAGGCATATAACTCGTCACTGTCGGCGAGAAACTTCCAGGAGGAGGTTGAGGTGATGCGCTGGCTGAATTGGCAAGCTTCTGAATGGAGTCCTGCCAGTAGCGGTTTTGCCCATCATCGTGTGATGCGGCCTTTTTGGGGCTTAGCGTCAGATGAAGAGAGGTTAGCTACACTGGATAACTCTTTTAAGAGATATGCAGAAATTTTAGATCAGCAATTATCTTGGCAGGATTTTCTGATTTCAGATGATATTAGCATCGTTGACATTTCTGTTGCCTCTACATTGATGTTCTGGCGAGAGGCTGAGATCCCTATTGAGGGCTACAGCAATCTAAATGAGTGGCTGCAGCGTTTAGAAAATCAGCTTTGGTGGATGGAAACAAAGCAAAATTTAAAGAATTTTATGATCTAAAAGCATGTATATGCATTTAGATTGTGTAAATAAAACCAAATGAAAAAGGTGTGTTATGAAAACGTTAAATAAAAGTATGTTATTGGCTGTACTTCTAATTCCTGCAACACAGGGTTTTGCAGATCAACAAGAGGAGATGATCAATTATCTTCACAGTCCTGCAACGCGCACTGCTGATGTCCAGCATCAGGCTAATGCCGAAGGAAGTTCGGTAGCTGATCAATCTAAAGTAATGATCGCAGATTTAAATGCGCCGTATTTGAAAAGTGACGTAGCTAAAGCTGATAAAACTGTAGTTGGAAGCCGGCAGAAAAGAGGGGAAAGCGATGCACAATTCGCAATGATTCAGAACTTGTTAACAACCCGTCTTTAACAATTAGTTCGGTCACCATAATTTACCCCTCTTAGCTAAGCAAAGAGGGGTAAAAACGGCTCAAATATTACGATTCATTCATCTCTCTACAATTAGATTGAAATGATTGAATTTAAGGGAAAAAAATCGTTGACCTTTCCATAGATAGCTCTATAGAATGAAGATCGCTTGAAAGTAAGCCGTATATTTATGTACACCATTTCGAAGTTCTATCAGTACCTCGTCCTGTTTTTCATAAGTAATCACAGCACTTCCAGCACAATCCGCCTGTAAAAAGGCAAAAATTACTCTGAAAGATATAGGACTATAGATATGTCTACTACTGGTACAGTTAAATGGTTTAACGAAGAAAAAGGTTTTGGTTTCATCGAGCAGGAAAACGGCCCAGATGTTTTCGCTCACTTCTCTGCGATCCAAGGCGACGGCTTCAAAACTTTGACTGAAGGTCAGAAAGTTGAGTTCACTGTAACTCAAGGCCAGAAAGGTCCACAAGCTGAGAACATCGTTAAGGTTTAATCCTTACTGATATTCAGTTTGAAAAAGAAGCAAGGCTAAGGCCTTGCTTTTTTTATGCCTGAAATTTGGCATCTTGGCTAACCATTCAGTCTGTATTACTGCATACGATGGGGATCAAGCTGAAAATCGGAGATCGCTTTGCCCAGAATAACGACCCTTCCGCTATAACGCTCATCGCCTGTAGATGAGAATTCGAAATTATATGAACGCCAGATCCTGATCTGCCCCTTAGTATCACGTTTAAGCCAAAAACCTCTCAAGTTAATATTGTCATCAAGAAGCTGTAACTCAAGTTCCTTACACTGCCTGCGGGTGTATCTTAGTGCCACTTCTTTTATCTTTTGCGATTGCCACCAGTGATACATTGCAAAGATGATTAAGGTAATCCAGAAGAGGGCTTCAATATCTATATACATCGATTTCTTGTTTCCAAGGATTTATGGGTTCCTTTGATTGTGACTTGTTTTACAATGAGTTGTTTCAGATTGCACGATTAATTTTCTACTCAGGATCGAATAGATGTCATCTATCTCCCAGTTTGTAATGGATAACTGGCTTAATCTTCTGGCATTAATATGGTTTTTGATCTGCTTCAAAGGCTATATGTATTACGCACGTAAACGCAGTTATGAAACGCCTTGCCTTGCCAGTGTTTTACATATGTATCGAAAAGAGTGGATGACACGCATGCTCACCCGAGATGTGCGAATTGCCGATACAACGGCGATTGCCAATCTGGAGCGTAGCGTATCCTTCTTTGCATCCACCACCATGCTGATACTTGCCGGTCTGATGACCATACTAGGCTCTACTCAACAAGCGATTGATGTTGTCGCGGATATCCCGTTTACCTTCCACGCGACCCGTGCAGAATGGGAATTAAAGATCCTTCTTTTGATCACGTTGTTTGTTTACGCCTTCTTCAAATTTACCTGGAGTCTGCGTCAGTATGGATTTGTTTCAATCATGATTGGCGGTGCGCCGGGACCTGATGAGCACATCTCTCAGCAGCAGGCGGATGCGCACTCTAATCGTATCGCTAAAATGACCTCAATGGCCGCGAACAGTTTTAACCTTGGTCTGCGTACCTACTATTTCTGTTTGGCGATCTTGGGCTGGTTTATCAACCCATGGATCTTCATGGGTCTGACGGCCGGCGTTGTGTTCGTCCTCTATCGACGTGAATTTAAATCTTCTACCCTCAAAACGTTGATGATGAGTGCTGGCGAATAAAAGTTAAAAACCTCTCCCTTTGCGCTTGAAAAGGTCTAGCACGTCCCAATATTCCAGTTATTGGCGGAGAGCTTGCTAAGGTTCAGCAAGTTCTCCACTACAGTTTTGTTGCATTAGGGCAGCGCTGTAGTTTTAGAAATAACAGACATATTGGATAAGTGTTGATGACTACTGAAACGCGTACAGAAACTCACGGTTTCCAGACTGAAGTGAAGCAACTGCTTCATTTGATGATTCACTCCTTGTATTCAAATAAAGATATTTTTCTGCGTGAGCTAATCTCTAACGCCTCTGACGCTGCAGAAAAATTGCGTTTCGAAGCGCTTTCAAATGGCGCGCTTTATGAAAACGATGGTGATCTAAAGATCAACATCAGCTTTGATAAAGAAGCTAAGACCCTAACTATCGCGGACAATGGTATTGGTATGAGCCGCGATGATGTGATCGAACACCTAGGTACGATCGCTAAATCGGGTACTGCACAATTCCTATCTCAGTTAACCGGCGATCAGAACAAAGACAGCCAGTTGATTGGTCAGTTCGGTGTTGGTTTCTACTCCTCTTTCATCGTGGCAGACAAAGTAGAAGTGTTTACGCGTAAAGCAGGTTTGCCTGCAGAGCAGGGTGTTCACTGGGTATCTGAAGGTGAAGGCGAATTCACTATTGGTGAAGTCGAAAAAGCGGGCCGTGGCACCAGCATTGTGCTTCATCTAAAAGAGGGTGAAGAAAGTTTTGCTGATGGTTTTGCACTACGTGGTTTAGTACGTAAGTACTCTGACCATATCTCTATCCCTGTAATCATGCAGAAAGAGGCGATGCCTAATTTCGGTGAAAAGGGTGAAGAGAAAGAAGCCGCTGCTGAAGAGCCAGAAGATGAAACAGTAAACAGTGCAACAGCGCTGTGGACACGTAACAAATCAGAGATCTCTGAAGAAGAGTATCAAGAGTTCTACAAGCATATCTCTCACGACTTTGGTAATCCATTAACTTGGGCGCATAACCGCGTTGAAGGTAACATGGAATACACTAGCCTGTTGTTCGTGCCAGAGCGTGCACCATACGACCTGTGGAACCGTGAAGCGCCAAAAGGCCTTAAGTTATACGTACAACGTGTATTTATCATGGATCAGGCAGATGAGTTCTTGCCTCTATACCTACGATTCATGAAAGGTGTGATAGACACTAAAGATCTATCCCTAAACGTATCTCGTGAGATTCTTCAGAAAGATGCCAATGTGGATAAGCTACGCAGTGCACTAACTAAACGTGTACTGGATATGCTAATCAAACTAGGCAAGAACGATGAAGAAAAATACGCAGCGTTCTGGAAAGAGTTTGGTCAGGTTCTAAAAGAAGGTCCTGCGGAAGACTACGGTAACCGTGAGAAGATCCTTAAATTGATGCGTTTCTCTTCTACTCATGCTGACAGCGAAGAGCAGAATGTATCTCTGGATCAATATATTGAGCGTATGCAGGAAGGTCAGGACAAGATCTACTACGTTGTTGCTGATAACTACAACACTGCGAAAAACAGCCCGCATTTGGAGATCTTCCGTAAGAAAGGTATCGAAGTACTGCTAATGACTGATCGTATCGATGACTGGATGATGAGCCAGCTTCAGAACTACGATGAGAAAGCCTTCCAAGATGTCACTAAAGGTCAGCTAGATCTTGAAGAGACAGCGACTGAAGAAGAGAAGAAAGAGCAGGAAGAAGCAGCTAAAGAGCTAGAAGGTCTTGTTGATCGCTTGAAAACAAGCCTAGGTGAGAAGGTTGCTGATGTTCGCATCACTAACCGTCTAACTGATTCTCCAGCATGTCTTGTTCTGGGTGAGCAGGATATGGGTCTTCAGATGCGCCAGATTATGGAAGCAGCAGGTCAGGCAGTGCCAGATACTAAGCCTACATTTGAGGTAAATCCTGAGCACCCACTGATCGAAAAACTGGATAAAGAAGCAGACGAAGACCGCTTTGGTGATCTGGCTTCTGTTCTATTCGATCAAGCAGGCCTAGCTGCTGGTGCACAACTAGATGACCCAGCAAGCTATGTTGCGCGTTTGAACAAACTACTACTTGAGCTAAGTGCTTAATCAAGTAGTTCGGTTGTAAAAAAGCGGCTCTATATGAGCCGCTTTTTTGTGAGCGCAATACACTAGATTAACGGCATGTTTGAAATGTCAGATTTGTAAGGATTGATCTCTTTTACAAATAGCGTTGATCGTTGGGTTACTTGAACTGCTTCTGCGCGTAATTCCGTAGAGGTCATCAGTTACCTCGGTAATTTCAGCAATACACTCAACGCCGTATTGGCGGCAGACTTCTTCAGCTATGACTGTTGGGGCAGCAAAGACCCCATGCCCTTTAGACCCGAAGACTTTTATTAACGCACTATCATCAATTTGAGCTTTTACATATGGCCTTATTTGGTGTTCTTCAAACCACTGAATTAGTTGGGCAAACCAAGGGGCATTAATTGCATTGGATAAGAAGGTTTCTTTATCCATACTGATGGGGAAGTTCTCACGTAGCTCGGCTGCTTTTTTAGGCTCTGCAAACAATGATACGGTCGATGAATCGAGTTTATAGATGAATAGATTGGAATCTGAATTGTATTCAGGGAGTTCGTCAGTCAGTAGTAGATCGATCTTTTTCTGGCTTAACAGTGTTAGCAGTTGAGCGGGGATTCCGGTTGTACTGTTTAGTGTCACTTCCTGATCAATCTCAAATACAGGTTCGATTAGATGATAGGCGATGAGTTTATGGATCGAAGATGAAATGCCAACGTTTAAGTTTGTAGGTCGGTTTTGTGGCTTTTCCTCCAGAAAATGATCTAGTTCCTCTGCAATGCTGAACATTTGATCGGCATATCGAGCGACTTGCTTTCCTAAAGGGGTAATAAGTAAGTTACGGCCTTTTCGCATGAACAGAAGACCACCAATGGATTCTTCTAGAGAAGAAATTTGGCTGCTGATCGTTTGCGGCGTTAAATCTGCAATCTCGCTGGCTTTGGCAATCGAACCTTCCTTAGCGACCAGCCAAAAGAAATAAAGATGACGAAGGTTATACTTACTCATAAATCGGTTTCACCCGTTGTAATGAATTCAGAAATGATAAGTAAGTATAACCCTCATCAAAAGGGGAAGTGCTTAAGAGGCAATTGAATGTTGAACTGTGCTTAACACAGGTGGTTTATGCCTAGCTTCAGTTGCCTTGTCTTCTTCTACCATGAAGAGGTGGTAAGCCTCTGGACCAAAAGAATCCAGAGCGGTTAATAGATAAGAGAACTGATCATTGACCGGCTCGCCTGTTCTTTTTACTTTGAAATTATAACGTTGAGACGGAATGGAGCTGAGTAGTGGCTCTTCGACCCATAAGTAGAGTGATTGATCCGAAATAACATACTCAAATCTAACGGGTTTAAAACCTTCTCTTAGGGTCAGAGTTTGGGTTTTGTCAGAGAGTTCTAATGGATATTTCAAAATGGCTTTCATGACTACACTCCAATGTTCTGATGTTGTTTGGAGTATATTTGCTTAGAATAAATCTGTTTTGAACAGTTTTTATAAGTGCTCTACTTCGAATAATTCGATGAAAAAGGTTGCAAGTGAGTTTGAATGCTCTGTTTTTTTGGATGCTGGGCGAAAAGTTTAAGGCATTTAAGTTAGCTAAGAATCTCTAGGCGAAATTTTCTCTAGACGAAGGGGACTAAAGCGACTGCCCTAAAATTGAGGCCGCTCTCTCGCCTTTAAGTGCTAAACAAAGTCCTAGCCTTTCAACTAGACACCGTAACTGCCTCTTTGAGATGCTCCTCATTTCCTTTTACTCGTTGCTTTGTTATCTCAATAGATTTAATCAGTTCATTAGCAGGCACTGCTCTGCTGTAGTGCCAGCCTTGGTGGATCTCAATGTTGAGTTTATCCAGTTGTGCGACTTGCTGCGGTGTCTCTACGCCTTCTGCGATGGTAATGAGGTTAAGCTTTTTGGATAAGCCAACAATCATCTCTAGTACATGGCTGTTGATTGAATCTGTGCCTATAGATGCGACAAAGCACTTATCTGCTTTAAGGTATTTAACCGGTAGTTGGCCAAGGTAATTTAGGCCACAGTATCCTGTGCCAAAATCATCTATGGCGATATCGATACCTGCTGCCGTAAGTTTAATAAAGGCTTTTTGAATTCGATCGTCGTTGCTATCCACTAATACGTCTTCTGTGACTTCTAACACTAAGTTTGTAATAAGGCCTTTGTAGTGAATTAGTTCGCGTACTGACTTAGCGTCTAGTAAATGGTTGGACGATATATTGATAGTGACGATGAAATCTGGGTTTTGTATCAGGATAGGGCGCAGTTCGTCGTAACAGTTTTTCAGCTGCTGCGATGTCATCTTGTTGATAAAACCTTTCTCTTCAGCTTCGGGGATAAAGGTAATTGGGTTCTTTAAACCTTCGGCAGGATGCTGCCAGCGCATTAATACCTCTGCGCCCATGATCTGTTTATCCGAAGCATTGATTAGTGGCTGATAGAGATTGAAAAATTCTCCGTGCTTGATCGCTTTTTTGAGTAGATGAGCGCTATCCGATAAGTAGATGATGAGATATTGAAAAAAGCAGGGTAAGAAGCAGCCATACGCTTAAACATAGCGCAGCACCTTGGATACTAAAATTACTGTGATCACCAAAGATGATTTTTTTTTCATCACTGATAACTACGCTCAAGTCAGGGAAGGTAATCAACGGGCTATAGGCTGCAACTTGGTCTAGACCATTATCAAATGCACCTTTGAGCACTCTGGGTTGATCTATAGGTAGCGCCAAACCTGATTTTGGGCTGGCATAAGGGCCATTCATAATAATTGGTTGTCCGGTATCACTATGGATCAGACCGGTAAAACCTAGTTCACTGGAGCGATTTTGTAACTGGTTCTTCAGCCAGCTTATTCTTACGAGTGCGTTAACTTCACCACCTTGCTTCAGACTTCTCGCAAGTACAAAAGCAGGTTGTTGCATATATTCGACATTAACAGGGCCTAGAAAGCGTAAACCGGGTTCGGTGGGTGGCGGTGTAACATAGATAGGCAGGTCGTGTTTTTTCCAGCTGGTACACACCAACTGTCCGTTGGCATCGACGATCCCCATCTCTACTACAGGGGCGACGTTAAACATAATGCTGCGCATATCAAAGAGGATATCTTCGCTGCATTGTTTGCTGAGTTGCTCCATATCTATCAGCACATTATTAATGATGCTGTAGTTGATATCGAGCCATTCGGACAGTTGTTGGGCTTTGATTTTAAGGTCGCGTTGTTGAAGCTGCTTATGCTGCTCTACTTGCTCGTAGCTTATGAATAGAGTGATTAACAACGTAATAACTGCGCTCATTAACGCAGGTGCGAGGTATTGCCTGTTCCATAAGCGAAGAGTTTGCGTATTCACAATTAGCTCACCTAATCCCTGTAGTGGATCAACGCTACCATAAATTGTTGTATCACCAAAATTCATCTACAGGATGAAAGTTATGCAGAAATTGAACAGACCTTTTAGTCTTTATGCGCTGGATCAAGGATTTTTAGGCTATTTTGCTGTTGAATTAAAATCAAAAATTCAGTGAGGTGGATTTATGGGTAAGTTAGTTCAGGGTATCGCTTGTGGCTTGTTAGTTGCTGTTTCTTTCGGCGCACAGGCAGATGGTCAAGCTGTTTATGATAAGCATTGTAAAGGCTGCCATGTTGCAGGTGTAGGTAACGCACCAAAACCAGGTGATAAAGCTGAGTGGGATAAACGCAGTGCTGCGGGTATTGATGCAATGGTTCAGACCGTAATTCAGGGTAAAGGTGCTATGCCAAAAGGCGGCACTTGTACTGACTGCGATGAAGCGACTATTAAAGAAGCGGTTGAAGTGCTGCTAGCTCAATAATTTATTTGAGCTTCTTCTATCGGGATATGGCAGAGCCCTCTGCTGTATTTCGATAGTTATCACGTAATTTTTCCTTTCCTCTTTTCTTCCCTAGCTATTTTCCGAGTTGTTCACGCTTAGTGATAATTCAGTCTTTTTTATATGATTTATTTATGCCACGCTGTACTGAATTAACAATGTAAGTAATACCTCTATTCTTGTTCAGACCTTAAACTGTATATTAGGTTTATTACAGCTAAATTCGTATGAGGCGTATATGGCTGATTTTATTGATGAAACCCAAGTAGAAACGTTACTTAAACAACTCCATCAGTTGCGCGATGAATTGGGGGAGGAGGCTTCTGCGCTGAAACATACGGCCGAACCTGTGAATCTCGATCAGCAAGCATTCGGACGAGTCTCACGAGGAGATGCTTTACAACAGCAAAGCATGGCTAAAGCGAATCTGCGCCAATGCCAAGAACGCATTCAACTGATTGAAGACGCATTACAAAAAATTGATAACGAAGAATATGGGTTTTGTGAGGGTTGTGGTGAACTTATCTCATTTGCGAGATTAAGTGCTCGGCCGGAATCTTTATATTGCCTTAAATGCCAGCAGGAACAAGAATCCTAATGGTAT
Source organism: Neptuniibacter sp. QD48_11 (assembly GCF_047778095.1). Lineage (GTDB taxonomy): Bacteria > Pseudomonadota > Gammaproteobacteria > Pseudomonadales > Balneatricaceae > Neptuniibacter. The sequence goes on along the minus strand of NZ_CP180551.1, from coordinate 2,458,214 downwards.
CGTTTTTTTCAAGGTAAAGAGTGTTTTAGTTAAAGAGCCACTATGTCAGATAAGAATAATAATGCGCCGCAGCTTGATCCGGGTGTCGATGACGCTTGGGTGAGTGTTATCCGGAAAATGGATGAGGCGTATGCTGATCTTGTGCATTCTCAAGTGGAAGTAGAAGAGAAGAATGCCGAACTGCAGGAGAATAAGCAGTTTCTGGATAGTGTTCAGAGCTCTATGAGTGATGTATTGATTGTCTGCGATCACTTAGGTCAGATTCAGCAGGTTAATCGAGCCTTAGAGATGTTAACCGGTAAGTTGGGCGATCAACTTGTCGGTAGCCATTTCACAGATCTTGTAGATCCTCGCTTTTTACAAAAGGTTAATGGCTTGATTAATCAGGTGCGGGTCCAGCCTGTACGTGATTGTGAGATAGAACTGCAGGGTGTAGATGGTTCTGTACCGCTTTCTATGAACTGCTCACCGCGTAAAAATCATCGTGGCCGATTAGTGGGTATGGTGTTAATCGGTCGGCCTTTAGGTGAACTGCAAAAAGCCTATATAGAACTCAATAGTGCCCATGCTGAGCTTAAGTTGGCACAAGAGCGTTTGGTGCAATCAGAAAAGATGGCCTCTCTAGGTCGATTGGTGGCTGGCGTAGCCCATGAACTGAATAATCCGATCAGTTTTGTTTATGGCAATATGCATGCTTTGCAGCGCTATACCGATCGATTAAGTCAGTACTTCGATGCGATCAACGAAGGGCAGTCTCGTGATAAACTGAAAGAGATGCGCGAAGAGCTACGTTTAGATAAGTTAATCCGCGACCTTAATTCGCTGGTGGCTGGCACTATGGAGGGAGCGGACCGAGTTAAAGAGATCGTAAATGATCTTAAACAGTTCTCTTCTACTCAAGAATCTGAGAAAACTGTGTTCGATCTAACCCATGTGATCAGAACGGCGCTGCACTGGATAATTAAAGAGAGTAAACAGCCGGTAGAGGTTATTGATCTTATCCCTTCAGACTTAAAAGCGGTTGGGCATTCTGGCCAAATCCACCAAGTAGTTGTGAACCTCGTCCAAAACGCCGTTGATGCGATGCAAGGTTGTGACCAGCAATGTTTAACCCTAGAGGCAGAATCATTTAACGACAGAATCGAATTTAAGGTCAGTGATACAGGGCCAGGCGTTTGTGAGGTGGATCTTTCTCGCCTGTTTGATCCATTCTTTACCACTAAGCCTGTTGGTCAGGGCACTGGCTTAGGTCTGTCGATCAGTTATGGCATTGTCTCAGAGCACGGTGGTGAACTTCGTATATTAAACCGTGATGAGGGTGGGGCGATGGCGATCTTAGTGTTACCGACAGAGGAGGTTAGTAATGTTTAATCTTCTTTGGCTTCAGTCAGCTGGTTGTGGTGGCTGTTCGATGTCTCTATTGAACGCTGAATCACCCGATCTAATTTCTACCTTTAAAGCCGCTAATATAAATCTGTTATGGCACCCTTCACTCAGTGAAGAGACGGGCTCTGAAGTGACGGAACTTTTAGACAAGATCCTCGCAGACGAACTCAAGCTAGATGCGTTATGTATCGAAGGAGCTGTCCCCAGAGGCCCTGAAGGCACAGGCCGATTCCACATTTTGGGTGGTACCAATACGCCAATGATGACTTGGGTCCAGAAGTTAGCGCAGAAAGCTAAATATACCATCGCGATTGGTTCATGTGCGGCCTATGGAGGCATATCTGCAGCTGGCGAGAATATTACAGACGCTGCAGGTCTTCAATTTGAAGGGGAGGTGCCCGGGGGAATCTTAGGGGCTGAATATCGCTCTGCCTCAGGTTTTAATACGGTTAATATATCCGGCTGTCCTGTTCACCCTAATTGGGTAACAGAAACCTTGATCAGTTTGGCTTTAGGTGAACATTCTGAAGAGGCTGTAGATCAATTTGGTCGGCCGCGTATGTATGCTGATCACCTCGTACATCATGGTTGCAGCCGTAATGAATTTTATGAGTACAAAGCCAGCGCGGAAAATCCTGGCGACCTTGGTTGCATGATGGAAAATATGGGTTGCCTTGGTACCCAAGCGCATGCGGATTGTAATACCCGCCCTTGGAACGGTGAGGGGTCATGTACCAAAGGTGGCTATGCCTGCATTAATTGCACAGCGCCAGAGTTTGAAGAGCCTATGCATAGCTTTATGCAAACCCCTAAAGTTGCGGGCATTCCGGTAGGCCTGCCTACAGATATGCCTAAAGCTTGGTTTGTCGCTTTGGCTTCCCTTTCGAAAGCGGCAACACCGGAGCGTTTGCGCAAAAACGCGACCTCGGAAACGCTGATCTATCCACCCACAGTCCACAAGAGAAAAAGTTAGATATGAGCCGAATTGTCGTGGGGCCTTTCAATCGTGTGGAAGGGGATCTGGAAGTTAGCTTAGATATTGCCAATGGACAGGTGAAAGGGGCTCGAGTGAACTCTCCTATGTTTAGAGGGTTTGAGCGGATTATGCATGGGCAAAATCCGATGGATGCGTTGGTGTATACCCCACGTATCTGTGGTATCTGTTCGGTTAGTCAATCAGTCGCTTGTGCCAGAGCATTAGCGGACATGATGCAGCTCGAAATGCCAGAGAATGGTGAGCTAGCGACCAACCTCGTGTTAGCTAACGAAAATATGACGGATCTGCTGACCCACTTTTACTTGTTCTTTATGCCTGATTTTAGTCGCGATATTTATGCAGGTGAAGATTGGTTTTCGACTGTGAGTAAGCGATTTAAAGCTAAAACGGGTACAGCAACACGCGCGATGCTTGCGGCTCGAGCTGAGTTTCTGCATCTGATGGGATTGATGGCGGGTAAGTGGCCACATACCTTGAGCCTTCAGCCTGGGGGAACAACTAAGCCAATCGAATCTCAAGAAAGGATTAGACTGCTAACTATTTTGTCTGCGTTTAGAGGGTTTCTTGAAGAGCAGCTCTTTGGCGCTGACCTAGAAGAAATAGGTGAGTTAGATTCTCTATCAGCGCTGAAACAATGGTCTTCAAAAGAGCATTGGGGGCAGAGTGATTTCCGCACTTTTTTACATTTAAGTGCTGATTTAGAGCTGAAAAATTTAGGCCGCAGTACTAACCAGTTTTTAAGTTATGGAAATTACCCACTTCAGGGTGAGCCGATGTTTAAATCGGGGGTGAATTTTCATGGAGAGACAGGCGTATTAGAGACAGGTTCTATCACAGAAGACCTTGCATACTCTTGGATGGAATCTGAGCCCGAGCCATTACCGCCTCAAGAAGGTAAAACTAACCCGTCGCTTGTTAATGAAGACGCTTACACTTGGTGTAAAGCACCAAGGTTTAATCGCCAAGTCATGGAAGTAGGTGCACTTTCCCGGCAGCTTATTAATGGCCATCCGCTTATCACCGACCTTGTTAACCGTTCTGGTGGTAATGTTGAAAATCGTATTATTGCTAGATTGCTGGAGCTTGCACTAGTGATTCCTCAAATGCAGAAATGGGCTGCGCAACTTAATCCACAGGCTGATTTCTGCCACCACGGCCAAATGCCAAAAGAGGGTTCAGGTGTTGGTATGATTGAGGCGGCAAGGGGAAGCTTGGGTCATTGGATCAATGTTGAAAAAGGCAAAATTAGTAATTACCAAATCATTGCGCCGACAACATGGAATTTCTCACCGAGAGATGGGCAATCTGTCCCAGGGGCTTTAGAGCAAGCTTTAGTAGGAGCACCTGTTCACGAAGGAGAAAAGGAACCAGTGTCTGTACAGCATATAGTTCGTTCTTTCGATCCTTGTATGGTCTGTACGGTTCATTAAAACTGTTTCATTGTGAATAGATCATAGTGTTTTTCGGAATAATATCGAAGTAAGGAATGCTTAGTTTATGAAAGATCAGTCAATTTCCTTAGTACTGGGTAGCGGTGGTGCTAGAGGTCTAGCTCATATAGGTATTATTCATGAGCTGGAACAAGCTGGATATAAGATTGAATCGATCTCCGGTTGTTCTATTGGCGCTTTGATTGGTGGGGTATACGCTGCTGGAAAATTAGCTGAATTTGAGGCTTGGGTCCGGGCGATTGATAAGACGGATATCCTAAGTTTGCTCGATTTGACGTGGCGATCTGATGGCCTTGTGAAGGGCGATAAGATAATGGACACCTTAGTCCAGTTAGTCGGCGATTGGAAAATTGAAGATCTGCCTATTCGATTTACTGCAATCGCTGCTGATATCGACGATGAAAAAGAGGTTTGGATGAGTTCTGGATCTCTTTTTGATGCGATCCGGGCGTCTATTTCGTTACCGATGTTCTTCTCTCCCGTACCGTATCGAGACTCTTTCCTTGTTGACGGCGGGATTCTAAATCCGGTTCCTATCGCGCCTTGCTTTAATGATCAAACCGATCAGATCTTTGCAGTAAATTTAGGCGGCGCTGTTGAACATGGACTCTTTATTGAAGAGAGACATGAAGAGGAAACGGATCTTAGTTTCAAAGAGCGGGTGCATAGCTTTGTCGAAAAATTATATAAGTCAGATGAAGAGGAAGGTCGCTCATTGAGTATGTACGATGTTGCTCATCAGGCCTTCGATACCATGCAGGGAACTATTGCTCGGCAGAAGTTAGCGGCTTATCCGCCAAATGGCGTCATTGAAATCCCTCGAAATGCCTGCGGTATCTTGGAATTCCATAAAGCTGAGCCACTTATCGAGCTTGGCAAGCAGCGTGCGCGCGCTTTTATTGCAACGCTGGATTAGATTGTTTCTGTCGTTTAATAAAGATAGATAGATCTATTTCGTAAGATTTTCCTAACCACATGACGTAATCACGGTGATCTTTAAGATCATCCCCAGTCACTGGGTGAATAAGGACATCGAGATTGTATCTATGGTAATTCAGCCATTGGACAACTTCCGCGAACTGGTTGCCACTAAAACTCAGTTGGCAGCTGCCTGTTGGGTGAGGGCCTACCGGCTTTTGATGAAGCCTACCTGCTTTTACCTCTAACGTTTCGCTCGCTTTTTGCACAAGTGTTTCGGCATCGGTGTATGTAGATTCATCGAAATATATGTGGGCGTGATAGGCGTTAAATAGTTGCATAGATTAATCCCTACAAATAAAAAAGCGCCCTGATTATAGGGCGCTTTCAGTAGCTGAGTCAGAAATATTAAATCTTGAACTGACTCACTTTTCCATTCAGATCTACAGATAGGCGCGATAATTGTTCGCTGGCTGCTGAGATCTGAGTGGCACCGTCTGCGGATTCTTGCGAAGCGTCATTGATCGCAACGAGGGATCGATTGATCTCTTCGGCTACGCTGGTTTGCTCTTCACTGGCAGAGGCGATATGAGTATTCATATCAGTAATCATGCCCACAGCTTCAGAGATGCCTTGCAGTGCATCACCGGCTTCAGATGCTTTGCTACCCGCTTGTTCTGCTTCTCGCTGGCTCTGTTCCATTGCGGATACAGCAGTTCGTGTACCGGATTGTAAGCGCTCAATGGCGTTTTCAATCTCGGTAGTAGATTGCTGAGTACGCTGCGCCAATGTTCTAACTTCATCCGCTACTACGGCGAAGCCTCGACCTTGATCACCCGCACGTGCTGCCTCGATTGCAGCGTTCAGTGCCAGAAGGTTAGTCTGTTCAGCGATATCGTTGATTACGCCAATAATAGAACCAATGCTCTCACTGTCGTTTTCAACTGCGGTAATACGCTCGGAAACCTGCGATACGTTACCCACAAGAGAATTTGTAGAGGCTACAGCTGCGGATACGATCTCGTTACCTTGTGAGGCTTGCTCAAGCATCATGCGAGCTTGGCTATCAGCATGTTCAGCATTGGTTGCCACGTCTTGAGAGGTAGATACCATCTCGTTCATAGCGCTCGCTACTTGCTCAATTTCAAGGCGCTGGTTATTGATGCTTTGGTTCGCTTGGGAGCTGATTGAAGACATCTGTTCCGCTGCAGAAGCTAGTTGATGAGTTGCATTACCTATATCACCAATCAGCTTGCGCTGGTGGCCTAACATCTTGTTAAAGTTCGAGCTGATCTCAGTGAGTTCATCGTTACCTTGCACTGGTACGTCAGCGGTTAGGTCTGATTGGCTAGCCACTTTATCCATTGATTGGCTTAATGCATCAAGAGGAGTGCGGATCGAATGATAAACAAGCTTACTTAGGATAGTTAAGAGCGCTACGACAACAACACCTAAACCAATAATAATGATAATTGCGTTATCGTAAGCAGTGCTAATTGTTTCGCGCTCTTCAGAGGCTACGCGTAGCTGAAGGCTAATAAGTTCGGCAATCTTTTCGCTGATTGGATCGATCGTGTCGTATAGCGGGCCATCGAAATCTTGTAGCTGACCGGCAATGTTACCGCTGCTCATTGAGCTCATAGCGCTTTCAAGTCTATCCAAAGATTGGTTTGCCGCTATAAATAGGGCTTCAGCTTCTTTAGCTAATTGTGCTTCTTCAGCAGTAAGTGTAGTGGCCATATACTTTTGCCACTTTTCGGAAATCTCGGCACGTGCATCTTTGACACCTTTCAAAGCTTCTGCACCTGTCATGATTCCGGCGTTAGCTTTGTTTACGGCGTCTATAACATACACGGCATAGTCATCCGCGATGAGTTTTAGATCTTCAAGAGGTACTACACGGTCTTCATAGATGCGCGCAACACCATCATCAGCCTGCTTTAATTCGTTAAGAGAGGTGGCGATAATGATGGCTACAGCAATAACCGGGAGTATGGAAGTAAGTACGAGCTTAGTGCGAATGCTCAAACCGCTTAATAACATTATATGTCCCCACGACGTTCGGAGAAAAAATCAATAATGCCATGAACAATCAAGTTCGATCCCTGGCTGGTCCCCCACAGACCAAACAGTAATCTAACTACTGCCTACATCCATTGTTATTATAGTTATAGCTGTTAGATCTTTTATTACAACAATTAATTAACCTTATTCAGAGATATTTAATATATTGATCAAATTTTGTGTTGTTTTTTATAGTAACTGATTGTTTTTTATGCAGTTAGTTAATATTTAATAAAGAATGTAGAGCGTGTTTTAAGTTGATTGGAATGACTGTAATACCCTGATCTGATCTAGGTGATAAATTACAAAGAAATTAAACTTGCTAAGTTCTATTTGCATTTCTCTGTTCTACAATAGGAAAAGCGCATTACTGTTGTTTAAGGAATACTCAATGGGCATTTTTGTTCGAGTGATCTTATTTTACTTTGTCGTTACCTCTGTACACGCCCAAGAACAAATAAGTTTGCAGTTGTTATGGAAGCATCAATTTCAATTCGCCGGTTATTACATGGCGATCGAAAAAGGTTTTTATGCAGAAGAAGGTCTAGATGTCTCACTGAAAGAGTTTGATTTCGGTATCGATCTGGTGGGAGAAGTTACATCAGGTAATAGCCAGTTTGGGGTGGGACGCACCTCGTTATTGATCGATAAAAATGCGGGTGCTGACGTGGTTGCAATGTTTGCAGCCTATCAGCAGTCGCCGTTGATGCTTTTAAGCAGGAAAGATTCAGGCATATTGCTGTCGTCCGATCTTAAAGATCGGAAGATCATGATTACCAATGACGCAAAAAAAGTTGGTGAAATCATAGCTATGTTGTTACAAGCGGGTATTACCATTTCCGATTTTGAACAGCAGCAGCATAGTTACAATGTACAGGATCTTATTGACGGCAAAACAGATGCTATGGCGTCTTATATCTCTAACGAACCCTACCTGATGGACCAGCAGGGGGTGGAGTACAACATAATTCATCCGAAAGATTATGGCTTTGATATGTACTCTGACATTTTGTTTACCTCTCGAGACTACATTAAACAGAAGCCTGAAATTGTTGATAAGTTCTATCGGGCATCTATCAAAGGCTGGATGTATGCCTTTGATAATATTCAAGAAACTGCCCAAGTTATTTTTGATAGTTATAACTCTCAAGGAAAAAGTATCGATGCCTTGGTCTTTGAGGGGCAAGAACTTAAGAAAGTTGCCTTTGATAAGGATGGTAACTTTGGCACATTATCGGTGAATAAATTCAACGAGATGGCTCAGGTCTATCTCATTATTGGTAGTATTTTCCTTGGCTATGACTTCTCTGATTTTGTCTACCGCCCACCTAGTAATCTTTTTCGTCTAAGCCAAGCTGAATTGGCCTATATTCAAAATCGCGGCAAAGTTAAGGTCTGTGTTAATCCAAATTGGTATCCGTACGAGTCTTTCCAGAATGGTGGGCATGTAGGGATGGCGGCTGATTACCTCAGGTTAATCTTGGGTAACTTGAATATTCCCTTTGAGGTCATACCTACGAAAACCTGGAGTGAAACTATCCAGTTTGCTAGAACGGGCAGATGTGAGGTAATTGCTGGTGCTATGCAAACCATTAATCGTAGTAACTATCTGGCCTTTTCTCGCCCCTATTTAAGTGTTCCTGCGGTCGTTGCTTTGAGGGCCGATAGTGATGCGCAGTCATTGCCTAATATGACTATAGGTGTGGTCGATAAATCTGCGTTCCATGATATTTTGCGTGACCGTTATCCGGGTATGACAATCGTACCGGTCAGAGAAAACCGAGAGGGTATTCGTATGTTACTCTCTGCCGAAATTGATGGTTTCGTGGGGGGGCATACTAGTATTACTCATGTTCTGCGTTCACAAAAAATAGACAGTATAGTGTTGAGTGATCAATTACGCGATAACTGGGATATAAGTGTCGCAGTTGTTCAGGATAGCTCTCCTTATTTGATGAATGCGATAAACAAGTCAATTGATTCAATTTCTGCTGAAGAGCATAAAAACATCTATCGACGATGGGCTCAGATCGAACATAAGCATTCTGTTGATTACCGTTTGTTGTGGGGAATTTTAGCGGTCGTTGCTGTATTGACAGGTATTGGGTTATACCGCTACCTGCATATGCTCTCTTACAATAAAATGCTAAAGACTATTGCTGAAAAGGATGCGTTAACAGGGATTTTGAGCCGAGGTAAACTGCGTACTGAGCTCGAAGAGTTTACTTCGTTGGCGAAACGCCATGACTGGAAGTTATCGTTGATCTTTTTTGATGTTGATGATTTCAAAGGTATTAATGACACCTATGGTCACGTTAAAGGCGATAAAGTCTTAATAGAACTCACTAAGTTGGTAGGGGATATGTCGCGTAAGACTGACCGCTTTGGTCGTTGGGGTGGAGAAGAGTTTCTTTTTTTGATGCTGGAAACAGGTCTGCAAGATGCAGAAGCTATAGCAGAGAAGTTTAGAGGGGCGATAGAAAAATGTGACTTTGGCCTGCCTGAAGCTGTGACCAGTAGCTTTGGGGTGGCTCAATATTCTAAAGGTGAGAGTATTGAAAGTTGGGTAGGGCGAGCCGATAGCGCTTTATATCGAGCCAAAGGTGATGGTAAAAACTGTGTCCGAATAAATTAGAATGGAATAAGAAAGGCCGCTTAAAGTAAGCGGCCTTTTTTTGAGCTGGCATTGTAACAAATGATCAATCGATCAATTGGTACTCATCGCGCAGAATCTCAATAATCTCCGCTTTAGGGTTATCAGATTGTTGTAGCTTTTTACCGATAATCTTTTCAGCAATACCTACATAAGTGTCAGAAACTTTTTGGATCAAAGCAGCTGGCAGCTCATTGTCGCGTGCAAGGGCATAGCGCTCTTCCATGCGGTCTTTGTTTACTAGAATGTCGGAGTCAGGGAAATGGTTTAGAAGCTCCTGGCGGAAAACCTCTTTTGAGTTCTCAATCACTTCGCCTTCGCGATAAGCTGCTCCATCCCAGATACGCGAAGAATCAGGCGTTCCAACTTCATCCATGTAGATAAGCTTTTCATTGCCTTTGGCATCAGTGACATAACCAAACTCAAATTTGGTATCTACAAAGATCTGATCAAGCTTGCTTAGCTCACTACTAATTACTTCAAAGCCTTCTTTCAAAAGCTTTTCATATTGTTCAACATCATCTGCTTGTAGGAACTTGAATGCTTCGAAGTTATTGACGATATCATCACGAGTAATATTGACATCATCTACCTCCGGTACACCCGGAACATCTTTTAGAATACCTTTGGTTGATGGTGTGATAAGCAGCTCAGGTAGCTTTTGATCTCTTTCTAGGTCTTCAGCAATTTGAATGCCACAGAACTCACGTTCGCCTTTTGCGTATGCGCGCCACATTGAACCTGTAATGTATTGACGGCAGATCGCTTCGATCATAATAGGTTTTGCTTTCTGAACAATCCAAACCAGTGGGTGAGGGATATCTAGAATATGGCTGTCAGCAAGACCGTTTTCTCGGAACAGTTTAAACCAGTGATTAGAGATTGCATTTAGCGCAGCGCCTTTACCTGGTACGCCTTGCATGCCGCCTTCACCTGTCCAAATGCATTCAAAGGCAGAAATGCGGTCACTAATTACCATAACTGCAAGTTCAGCACCTTCATGAACGTTGTAACCTTTCTCTTTGATCAGGCGTTGGCTGTCTTCTTTTGTTAACCAATAAACAGAGCGAACTTTGCCGCTATGAACTGGTAGATCAGTACGAATAGGGAGATCGTTATTAACAGCCAATACTTTATCAGCAAGACCCATGGAAAATGTCCTGTATCTAGAAATAAATCGTGTAAATGCTTTATGCGCGATAAAGCGTGAAAATTGTTTTGCTACAAACTATCACGTTACGTTCATTAGATGCCATTTTAGGAATAGCGTTTGGCATCGCGAAGCAGTGAGCTTAAATCTAAACCTTGTATCTCAGCGAGTGCTTCCAAGTCGTTGGAGTTTCGCGGGGGTAGTTTTTTAAGTCGCTCTCGTTCAGCTTTCTTTTGTTCTACTTTCTGTAACAGCTTGTTATGAATGGCGTCCAATTGCTCTGATGAAAGTGAAGCGAGCCGACTGAATAACTCATCTTCAGTCATGTGGGAATTGATCACTCCGAAACAGCAAAAAAATAGAACGACAGTATAGCAGAACTGGATGTTATACGACCAATAACTTATGTGAAATCCCATGAGTGATAAGTAGGTTTTCATTTTTACTATAAATTGAAATGCTTTGTTTCATTTGTCTTTTGGGTTTTGTTTGCCTGTTTGCTTGAAAGTTAGGCGTCACGGGCGTTTGAGTCATTATTAATGACTTGGCACATTCTTTGTAAATTGTTTCTGCAATAACAAAAATAATTTCAAGACAGAGTTGGGTGTGCTGTAAATGATAGAAGATACGCTCTATCAAGATAAAAATGTGCTTATCTTAGGAATAGGCAATATCCTCTGGGCGGATGAAGGCTTTGGTGTACGTTGTGTCGAGACGCTAAACCAACACTACCGCTTTTCAAACAAAACCAAATTAATGGATGGTGGGACACAAGGGATATACCTTGTGCAACATGTGCAGGCTGCTGATGTGCTTGTCGTGTTTGATGCCATCGACTACGGTTTGGAACCGGGTACGTTAAAAGTCATACATGATGATGACGTGCCTAAGTTTATGGGGGCTAAACAGATGAGCCTTCATCAAACTGGTTTTCAAGAAGTGTTGGCTATGGCTGAGTTTACAGGCAGCTATCCAAAGCATTTGCTCCTCATCGGTTGCCAGCCAGTTGAATTAGAAGACTTTGGTGGCAGCTTGCGTGAATCTGTTCGCGTTCAAATCGAGCCTGCTATTAAGATCGCTTTGGCTTACCTTAAAAAATTAGGGGTTGAGCCAATTGGCGATAACTGCACTCCTGAAGAGTTAGCTCCGGGTGAGCTGGGGTTAAATTCATATGAGGGTGGTCGACCATCTGAATATGAAGCTTTTCGACAGGGTGATCCACGATTTATTAAGTCGACCGAAGGTACCAGTTAATGTGTCTTGGCATACCAATGAGAATTGTATGCTGTGATGGATTATCGGCGGAGTGTGAAAATGGAGACCAGATTGAGCGTATCGATCTGTCCCTGTTAGGAGATCAACCTGCAGGTACTTGGGTTCTCGTCTTTCTGGGTACCGCTCGTGAAGTGTTGACCGAGCAAAAGGCTACCGAGATTCGCAATGCGCTCGCTGCTGTTCAAGCCATCATGCAAGGGGATACCGCTGATGTTGATCGGTTGTTTTCCGATTTAATCGAGCAGCCCCCGCAACTGCCACCCCATCTACAGAATAATAATTAAGAGAGCTGGATATGACTTCTCCACTGATAGAACAGTTGATTGTTGAAAGGGGCTATCCGCTCCTTAATGAAGAGAACTTTGATAGTTTCATTAAAGATCAAGAATTCACAGTTTTGTTCTGTACCGAACAGGCTCATCGTTTCCCAGAAAGTAATGATGTCGCAGTGATTCTTCCTGAGTTGGTAAAGCGTTTTCCTGAATTAACGCCAGCGATTGTCGCGCCTGAGTATGAAAAGAAGGTTCAAGGGCGATACAACTTTACCGTTTGGCCCTCGTTAGTGTTTTTAAAAGAGGGGCGTTATTTAGGAACCATCAGCAAGGTTCAAGATTGGGATATCTATCTTGCCGAAATCCCAAGCATTCTTGCATTAGAACCCCGTCGTGATCCAGGTATTGGCATACCTGTGGTGGTTAACCCTGTTCAATCTGCTTGTGGTCAGTAAAAGGTGAGTAATATGGAAAACAATGGTATCCCTCTAGTTAATGTTCCAATGGGGCCGGGTAGCCAAGAAGAAGGTGATATGGTTTTAGACTATATGAAGATGCCTTCAGAAATGGATAGCTATGATATTCCAATCTTGCCGGAACCTGAGCAGGCAGCAGAGTGTCCGCAAGCACTTGCTGTGATGGAGCAGTTACAACATCACCTTAAAACCTATCGCATTGGTGATGAACCTCCTGTTATGTTGCTATCAGCAATGCCAGAACCTGATCTGGATCTGATTAACCAGATTTTGGGTGAAGGCGAAGTCAGTTTGACTCTGTCGGGTGAGACAGAGATCAAAGCACAAGAGACGGTGTTAGCGGGTGTATGGCGCTTAAGAGAGTTTGATAAAAACGGCGATGTTATTCGTGAATCGATCGAAGTTGCGGATGTACCCAGTGTTAGCCGAGAGCAAGCTTTTCAATCATCTCAGCCTTTGAATGCCGAGCAGTTGCAGATTCCGGAAGGCGTATTGAATGCTCCGTCCGTATTGATTGAGATCGCTGAGGCTTCAACGGTCTACAGTACACAAGCTGAAAAGCCTGAAGCACCACATGTGATTAATCTATCGCTTCTGCCATTCTCCCCACAAGATCACAGCTATCTCGACCACGTTGTAGGACAAGGTCCAGTGACAATCTTATCGCGTGGTTATGGTAATTGCCGTATCACCTCAACCTGTGTTGATGGCTTATGGCGAGTTCAGTATTTCAACAGTACCGATCAATTGATTCTAGATACCTTAGAAATCACCGATATTCCTCTAGTTGCTTGCGCGGCCCCAGAAGATCTAAGTGACTCGTATGAACGCTTGATTGAGATCCGTGAGGTTCTGGTATGACAAACTATCAAGGATTCGAAGGTAGTTACTTAGGAGACAGTGATCGTATAGCTGATAATGCACGCCTAGAGTGCAAAATTTGTTGGCATGTTTATGACCCAGAAGCAGGGGATGATATTTGGCAGATCCCGGCTGGTACACCTTTTAGTCAGCTTCCTGACCATTGGCGCTGCCCTGAATGCGATGGTGAAAAAGACCAATTTATGGTGATGGACGATTAGCGGTGGATCTATTTCAACAACTGAAAGCTAGTTATCAAGAGGCGGCTGTCACTATGGCTGAGCTGGAGTTTTATAACTCCGCTTTGCAAGTAGATGTTGTTGAAGGCTCTGTTCTTGAAGGAAGTTGTTTAGCTGTACTGATTACCCCTTGGTGTATGAACCTGATTCTGATAGCCGAAGAAAAACCTGAATATGATCAGGCTCAAGTGGGGAGCAAAAAGATTGTGTCGCTGCCTTCTGGAAGCTATGAATTTTTGTATGCTGGAAGTGAGGCCTTAGGGGCGTACGGCAGTTGTTCTCTGTTTTCTCCAATGCTTGAATTTGCTGATCAAGAGGCCGCGGTTCTTACAGCAGAAGAGGTGCTGAAAGCAGTATTGAATACTGAAAATTGTGGTAAGACTGATCTGCAATTAGCTAAAGAAGCGCAAAAAAGAGAACAGGAAGAGAGAGCTGAAAACCAGAGTGTAGTTCGCGCCAGAACCAAAGAAGGTTTAAGTCGACGTAAATTTATGACTGCAGCCTTTGCAGACGAGCCTTAGGTGATTCTATGGACGGTAGTTTTAATCTTGCAGGTAAAATCAATGTGGGGGTGGACTATCTCGACGGGTGTATTCGCAACGTAAATGTTAAGTCCTCGCGGCCAACTGAATTAACGCGTCTATTAGAAGGTAAAAGCCCAAAAGAAGTAGTGCAGCGAGTTCCTTTACTTTTCAGTCTCTGCAGTTGTGCTCAAACCATTGCAGCATTAACTGCGATTGAATCGGCACAAGGGAAAACATGTGATGCCGATGTATTGCAGGCTCGAAAATTATTACTGCTTGCGGAAACGACAAAAGAGCTAGGTCTGCGTTTAGGGCGTGATTGGTTGGGCAGCGAAAAGCTATTAAATTTGCCTGAGCTTTTAAATTGGTTTGCTGACTTTCGAACACGGCTGTCTTGGTGTTTGCGATTAAATCCTTTTATGCCGGAAAAGCGTTTCCCGCTACCGCGTTTTATTAGTGAGCTCGAGGGTATGTTGAAAAGCTTTACAGGGCCTGATGAACTGCAGTTTAAAGAAGCGGTATATGCGCAAAGCCAGACACACCCTATTGGAAAAGCGGTTGCAGATCTGAGTGATAAATATGATGGCATTAGCCTAGGACCGTCTTGTCCAGAAATGGACTTGTCGAGTGATTACTTGGATTGGCAGCTAAAGCAGAAAGGGCAAAGCTTCTGTGCCTTGCCTCAAGGTGAGGGTGGTTGTTTTGAAACAAGTATCTGGACACGTAATTGTAAGCGTTCAATGATTAAAGAATCTGGGCTACTTACGATCAATCCCATTGCTCAGAGATTTTTGGCATTGTTGTTAGAGTTAAAAGCGATGCCTCATCGACTTTTACAGGTCGATGATGAACTGTTGATTAGATCCGATAAACCGGGTTTTGCTTGGGTTGAGGCAGCAAGAGGCGCTTTAATCCATCGAGTGAGCATCAGCCGTCATAACGAAGGTGAGCAGATCGATCAGTATCGTATTATTGCGCCGACAGAGTGGAATTTTCATCCGCAAGGAACACTGGTCAGTATGCTTGAAGGCGTTAGGGTTCCGGAAGATAAAGCAGCGGATCTGGTGGGTAAACTAATATTATCAGTAGATCCATGTGTCGCTTATGAAGTTGAGGTCAATTAATCGTGCATGAGATGTCGATTGCGGAAGGCATTGTCCAAGTGCTGGAAGATCAGGCCAAAGAGCAGCAGTACGATCGAGTAAAAACTGTTTGGCTAGAACTTGGCCCTTTATCAATGATAGAAACAGAAGCGTTAACGTTTTGTTTTGAAGCGGTAACGCGTAGTACCCTCGCTGAGGGTGCTGAACTAAAAATAATAAATATACCTGGTGAGGCATTCTGTATGCAGTGCTTGAAAAACGTTCCAATTAGCCAACGCTACGATAGTTGCCCTGAGTGCGGCAGTTATCAACTTCAAGTCGTCCAAGGGGACGAGATGCGAATTAAAGAGCTGGAGGTGGAATAATGTGTACTGTTTGCGGTTGCGCTGAAGGCAATGTAAAGATCGACGGTCAGCATACTCATGAGCATTCTCATCATGAGGGGACTCATCATGATCATTCTCATAGTGAGCATAAGCATCATCAGGGGCATGACGATAATGTGATCGAGAAGCAAGGTGAAGATCTGCATTTTGGAAAAGGCCCAGCTCATGCCCATGTGGCGGGAATGAGTCAAAGCCGTATGGTGCAGATTGAACAGGATATCTTAGGTAAGAACGATCGCTATGCGCAGATTAATCGGGCGCGTTTTGAAGCGCAAAGCTTGTTTGTTCTCAACCTAGTCTCTAGTCCGGGTTCGGGTAAAACAACGCTACTGACAGAAACTATCAATCGCTTAAAAGAATCGCGCAAAGTTGCGGTGATTGAAGGTGATCAGCAAACCGCTAATGATGCTGACCGCATTCGAGAAACCGGTGTGCCTGCAGTACAGGTTAATACGGGCAAGGGGTGCCATCTAGATGCTCACATGGTAGGTCATGCGTTAGATAACTTAGATGATCTGCAAGGTGGTTTCTTGTTTATTGAGAATGTCGGCAACCTTGTTTGTCCAGCTGCCTTCGATCTTGGTGAGGCGCATAAGATAGCCATTTTGTCTGTTACTGAGGGTGAAGATAAACCGCTCAAGTATCCAGATATGTTCCATGCTGCAGATATTATGATTCTAAATAAGACGGATCTGCTGCCACATTTAGATTTTGACGTGGAAAAATGTATTGAGTTTGCGCGCCAAGTAAACCCTGATATTAAAGTACTAAAACTGTCTGCGAAGTCTGGCGAGGGTATGCAGGAGTGGCAGGAATGGTTAGAGCAAAATCGAAAAGGGATGATTCAGACACGGATTGATCAGCTGAAGTCTGAAATCCAGCAGTTTGAGGCCCTTCTCTAATGCCTACTCGAAAACGACCTTTAGTACTTTGTGTAGACGATGAGGTGCGTTCTTTAGAAACGCTAGAGCGTACCTTAGATGAAGAGTTTGATGTGCTAACGGCGACAGATGCGGATCAAGCATTTAGCCTATTAGAGCAGCACACCTTTCACGCGATTCTGTGTGATCAGCGTATGCCGGGCAAAACAGGGGTAGAGTTCTTAACTGAGGTTCGTGAGCGTTGGCCGCAAACGGCACGACTAATCCTATCCGGTTACACCGATTCTGAAGACATTATTAAAGGCTTAAATGAAGCCGGAATCTTGCAGTACATCACTAAACCTTGGCACCCAGACAACCTTCTGCTTATTCTTCGTGGAGCTTGTCGTCTGTATGAATTACAGAATGAAAATGAACTACTGTCGATGGAGATGCGGCACTCCGCTTCTCAAGTAGAGCAAAATGTTAAAGAGAAAAAACAGCATCTCAAACAGACTTACCAATTGGATGAAATTCGCAGACATTCGACGAGTCCATTAAACGACCTGTGTGAACAGGCCGCGAAAATCGCTCCTTATGATGTCTCGGTTTTAGTGACTGGGCCTTCTGGTGCCGGTAAAGAGCTGTTTGCTCGCGCACTACATTACAACAGTTTACGAGCAGAGCGTCCTTTTGTGGTTGAAAACTGCGGTGCTATGCCGGATGAGTTGTTAGCTTCAGAGTTATTTGGGCATAAGAAAGGCTCGTTTACGGGCGCAATTACTGACCATGTCGGTCTGTTTGAGCGTGCAGATGGCGGCACGATTTTTCTAGATGAGATTGGCGAAATCAGTCCAGCTTTCCAAGTGAAGTTACTACGTGTTTTGCAGGAGCGTGAAGTACGTCGTTTGGGCGAACATCAGCGCAGAAAGGTAAATGTTCGCGTGGTGGCCTCTACCAACCGTGATCTAGAAGAAGAGGTCAGGGCAGGCCGATTCCGTCAGGACCTATACTTCCGATTGGCCGAAGTGACCCTTGAGCTGCCAGCATTAGAACGTCGTGCTATGGATATCCCCGTATTAGCTGAAGACTTCTTGGCTAAATCGGTTCAAGAGTTTGATAAGCCAGCAAAAGGTTTTACAGAAGAAGCGTTAGATTGCATGCGCCGTTATTGCTGGCCGGGTAACGTTAGGGAACTGCAGAACGAGATTCGCCGCATGTTGGTGTTAGCGGAGGATGAGTGGTTATCCGCGGATTTGCTGAGTCCTCGTGTGTTACGTGCAGCTCCGGTTGAAGAGACTGCCGAGACAGAAGTGCTCGCATGCTTGGATGGCACATTAAAAGAGCGTATCGAAACCTTGGAAAAGCGTATTTTAAGGGAAACACTCATTCGTCATCGTTGGAATAAAAGCCAAGCATCTCGCGAGCTTGGGTTATCCAGAGTTGGACTTCGCTCCAAACTGGAACGATATGGCCTGAATAAAGATTTCCATTAAAAGATCAGAGCATGAGTATGGCAGTTTCAGCGTTGCATATAGAAGTTCGAGGTCAAGTACAGGGGGTTGGCTTCCGTCCCTTTGTGTATAACCTCGCGCAACGCTTTGGGGTGATCGGATCTGTGGCGAATGGTCCAAAAGGGGTGATGATCTTTGCTCAAGCCGACAAGGCTCAACTTGATCAGTTTGTTGCTCAACTGACGTCTGAACAACCTTCGATGTCAGAGATAGAGTCTCTAGATGTTAGCTCTATTGCAATAGAAACAGGTCTGACCCAGTTTAAAATCATTCAGAGTGAGCAGGGAGAACTCGATCTTTCTGTTACACCGGATGCTGCGCTATGTCAGGACTGTTTAAGTGAGCTGTTCGATCCAAACAATCGTCGCTATCTATACCCGTTTATTAATTGTACTCACTGCGGCCCCCGCTACAGTCTAATCACGGCTTTGCCTTATGATCGTCCGAATACCACCATGGCAAAGTTTCAGCTGTGTCATCGTTGTGATTCGGAATATACCGATCCTGTGGATAGACGATTCCATGCCCAGCCGACTGCATGCGGTGAATGTGGACCGCAACTCAGTTTTTATTCTGAAGATGGGCAGCAATTGCAGTGTAATGATCCTGTTGCGCAAACAATTGAATTTATCCAACAGGGTAAAATAGTTGCGATAAAAGGTGTGGGAGGTTTCCATCTGGCTTGCGATGCACGAAACCCAGAAGCAGTTAGACGGTTACGAGAGCGTAAACATCGCGATGAAAAGCCTTTAGCGGTCATGGCGGCTAACCCTGAATCTTTGCAATCCTATGTTGAGCTAACGGATCAACGGGTACAAAGACTCAAAGCGATGGATGCGCCTATCTGCCTTGTACCTAAACAAGAAAACTCCGCTTTAGTTGCCAAAGAGCCATTACCTGAAGAGTTAGCACCTGATCAAGCATGGCTAGGTGTGATGCTACCTCATTCGCCGCTACATTATTTGCTGTTTCACAAAGATGCAGGCAGTCCAGACGGAATTCAGTGGCTCGCGGAAAAGCAAGATCTCCTCTTGGTGATGACCAGTGCAAACCGCAGTGGCAACCCTCAAGTAATCGACAACGCAGAAGCGCTAATTCAACTGCGGGGGATAGCGGATGGCTACCTGATGCATGATCGTGATATTCACACCCGTTGCGATGATTCTGTAGTGTCGATGGTTTCTGAACAAGGTAGTGAGCTGGTTAGACGTGGCCGTGGATTATCGCCGCAATATATTAAGTTACCTTTTGAAACAGACGCACAATTGCCCTCTGTATTGGCGGTAGGAGCATACTTTAAAAATACGATCTGCCTGACCAAAGGTAATCGTGCATATGTATCGCAGTATATAGGTGATCTTGATAACCCTGAGTGTTGCCGCCAGCTCAATCATACCGTTGAGCAACTAAGCGCTATGTTGGATATCAAACCTGAACTCGTGGTTGCCGACCTACATTCTGAGTTTTACAGCACCGGATTTGCACAACGGTTTAGCCAAGAGTGTCAGATTCCAATGTTGCAGGTTCAGCATCATCATGCCCATATCGCTGCAGTGATTGCAGAGCATGGCGTGCAAGAGCCTGTGCTTGGTTTAGCCCTAGATGGCTTAGGCTTAGGTGATGATGGCACGCTTTGGGGCGGAGAGCTGTTCAAGGTTCACAAGGGCGATTATCAGCGTCTATCCAGCTTAAGCCCAATTCCTCTACCCGGAGGCGACAGTGCTGCAAAAGAGCCATGGCGGGTAGCTTCAGGTGTATTGTTTCAGTTAGATCGAACAGAGCAGATTGAAGCCCGCTTTGGTGATCAGAAAGCAGCCCCTATGATCAGCCAGTTGTTACAAAAAAATATCAATACACCGATGACGAGCAGTGCAGGGCGGGTATTTGATGCGGTGGCTGCCTTACTAGGATTGAAAGAGATAAATTCTTTTGAGGCACAAGCGGCAATGGCGCTTGAATCAGCAGCTTATTGTTACCTTAAATCACACCCATGGCCGAACGAATCATTACTGATTGATACAAAGCAGTCTCCTTTAAATTTAGAGCCATTATTTGCCCGTCTGCTTGATTGTGAGAATCAAGGGTATGGTGCCGCCTTGTTTCATCAGCAGCTAATCACAGCGTTATCGCGTTGGGTGGCTGATAGCGCAGTAAAAGAAGGGATTAATAACGTGGTATTAGCGGGAGGCTGTTTTTTAAATCAGCTTCTACTTCAAGGGATTAAAGAGCATTTAGAGGCTCAAGATTTACAAGTCGTTACGGCTCAAAAACTGCCATGTAATGACGGTTCTATATCGCTAGGGCAAGCGCAGATCGCCTTAGAACGAGCTAACTTGGCTCGTCAAAACAAGAACAAGAACAAGAACAAGAACAAGAACAAGAACAATGAGAGAGAGTCGCTATGTGTTTAGCCATCCCTGTTCGTATTGAAGAGATTATTGATGCCGAGTCTGCAATTGCAGATATAGGTGGGGTGAGAAAAGAGATCAATATAGCGCTGATTGCCGATCTGGTCGTAGGAGACTACGTCATTATGCACGTAGGCTATGCGCTGAATAAGATTGATCCTGAGGAAGCTGCTCGAACCTTAGCGTTGTTTGCCGAGTTAGATGAACTTGAGCAACAACAAGCGATAGAGGCATCTCAATGAAGTATGTTGATGAATATCGCGATGGCGCACTAGCTCAAGAGATTGCAGCCAAGATTAGTAAAGAGGTCGATCCTGATCGGTATTATCACTTTATGGAGTTTTGTGGTGGACATACCCATGCAATCTTCCGCTATGGGATTCCTGATCTGCTACCTAGCAATGTGAAAATGATCCACGGCCCAGGTTGCCCTGTGTGCGTATTGCCGATTAATCGTTTGGATTCAGCTATCGAATTGGCGGTTACTCATAAAGTTATTCTCTGTTCTTACGGCGATATGTTGCGTGTGCCGGGTTCGCGTAAACGTAGCTTGCTAAAAGCTAAAGCGGAGGGGGCGGATGTACGGATGGTGTATTCCTGCATGGATGCTCTGCGCATTGCGCAAGATAACCCAGACCGAGAGGTCGTGTTTTTTGCCATAGGTTTTGAAACTACAACACCGCCTACAGCTTTGGTGATTCGGCAGGCACAAAAGCTTGGTTTGAAGAACTTTACCGTCTTTTGTAATCACGTTCTAACCCCAGCAGCGATCAGTAATATTCTGGAGTCCCCTGAGGTGAGAGAACTGGGCATTCTGCGCTTAGATGGTTTTGTCGGTCCAGCCCATGTAAGCACTGTGATTGGTTCACAGCCTTATTACTATTTCGCCGAAGAGTATCAAAAGCCTGTGGTCATCGCGGGGTTTGAACCTCTGGATGTGTTGCAGGCGATCTTAATGTTAGTGCGGCAGGTTAACGATGGTCGTGCGGAGATTGAGAATGAATTTTCCCGCGCGGTGACTTATGAGGGCAATGTCCAAGCGAAATCCATCGTGGCAGATACCTTCGAACTGCGCCGCTCATTTGAATGGCGAGGCCTAGGTGTTGTGCCTTACAGCGCTTTGCGTATTAAAGATGCCTTTGCCGAATTTGATGCAGAAAAGCGTTTTACGGTTGAGTATCGCAGCACCCGAGAGAACAAAGCTTGTGAGTGCGGCGCGATCTTACGCGGCGTGAAATCTCCACGGGATTGCACCTTGTTTGGCGATCCTTGTACACCTGAGAACCCTTTGGGGTCTTGTATGGTATCCAGTGAGGGTGCTTGTGCGGCTTACTACAGCTACGGTCGCTACCAAGACAATACCTTTGCATCTGATAAAACCCACCCCGCAGCCTGATTTAGAGAGCTTTTTCATGAGTACACAAACGATTTATACATCAGAGCTCGATCTGGTTAAGGGCAAAGTAGAAATGGCCCACGGCAGCGGTGGCAAGGCGATGGCTCAGTTGATCGATCAGCTGTTCCTACAAGCGTTTTCAAACCCTTGGCTAGAGCAGATGAATGATCAGGCGAGTTTTGGCTTGCCTGCCGGTAAAGTGGTGATGGCGACGGATAGTCATGTGATCTCACCGCTATTCTTCCCCGGTGGCGATATAGGCTCATTATCTGTTCATGGCACGGTTAACGATGTCGCTATGTCCGGCGCAACGCCTAAATATCTTTCAGCAGGTTTTATCTTGGAAGAGGGCTTCCCATTGGCGGATCTGAAGACCATCGTAGATTCGATGGCTAAGGCTTCTGAAGAGGTCGGGGTTGCTATAGTGACCGGTGATACCAAGGTGGTTGAGCGGGGTAAAGGAGATGGCTGTTTTATCAATACAACCGGTATTGGCGTAATTGAGGGTGGATTGGATTTTGGCGCTAACCAAGTGAAACCGGGAGATAAAATCTTAGTGTCCGGTACCATGGGAGATCATGGGGTTGCCATTATGTCTTTGCGTGAAAATCTAACATTTGAGACGACGATTGAATCGGATTCTCAAGCGCTGCATGACCTTGTTGCAGATATGGTCTCAGCTGTCCCTGAGATCCACTGCCTTCGAGATCCTACGCGTGGAGGTTTGTCTGCCACGCTGAACGAGATCGCTCAGCAGGCCCGAGTGGGTATGCAGATCTTCGAAGCGCAGCTGCCGGTAAAAGCACAAGTTCAAGCTGCCTGCGAATTCCTTGGGCTAGATCCGTTGTTTGTTGCGAATGAGGGTAAGCTGGTGGCTTTCTGCCCTGCAGATAAGGCAGAGCAGCTATTAGAGGTGATGAAGGCGCACCCTAAAGGGCAAGAGGCTGCGATTGTTGGTGAAGTGACCGACGATCCTTTGAGCTTTGTGCAGATGCAGACGGCCTTTGGTGGTAACCGAATGGTTGATTGGATCAACGGTGAACAGCTACCGAGGATCTGTTAATGCGTATCTTATTTTTAACCCACAGTTTCAATAGCCTGACCCAACGTTTGTTTGTTGAGTTACGCAAAGACGGCCACGATGTCTCTATCGAATTTGATATCAACGATGCAATAGCAGAACAGGCGGTGGAATTGTTCAAGCCTGAGCTCATTATTGCGCCGTTTTTGAAACGAGCGATTCCCGAATCTATCTGGTCTAAGCATCGCTGTATTATTGTTCATCCGGGCATCAAAGGTGATCGAGGTCCGTCCTCTGTTGACTGGGCCATATTGAATCAAGAGGCCTCTTGGGGTGTGACCTGCCTAGAAGCTAATGCAGAGATGGATGCAGGCGATATCTGGGCGTCAGTCGATTTTTCAATGCGAGAGGCGAGTAAAAGCAGCCTTTATCGTAATGAGATCAGTGATGCTGCAGTGACTGCAGTAAAGCAAACGCTAGAACGTCTTCTATCGGGTGAATTTAAACCGCAAAAACTGGATTACGATCAGCCAGATATCTTGGGGCAGTGGAACTGTTTGATGGCGCAAAGCGATCGTAAGATCGACTGGCAAAACGATTCCACTCAAGAGATCTTAACAAAGATAAGAGCAGCGGATTCAGCGCCCGGTGTGCAGGATCGAATCGGGGGACAGGATTATTACCTTTATAACGCTTTTGCGGAACAAGCGTTAGGGCAAGAACAGGCTGATGTGGGCTCTATTCTCGCTACTCGAGACGGTGCGATCTGTCTTAAAACTCGCGATGCTGCAGTGTGGGTGACTCATCTAAAACGCGTTAACCCAGAAGACGGCGAATTCAACTTTAAATTGCCTGCGACTCACTTTTTAGCGAAGCAGCTTGCTTCAGCACCTCATGAGCAACGCGTGCCAGAATTGCCATTAGCACCTGAAACTATGCCTAATGGTGCAACGTGGCAGGAGATTCGTTACCGCCAAGAAGGCGATGTAGGCTATCTCTATTTTGATTTCTACAATGGCGCTATGGATAGCGATCAATGTCAGCGCTTACAACAAGCGGTGGCCCACGCAAAAGCCCAACCAATCAAAGTGCTGGTACTCATGGGAGGGGAGGAGTTCTGGTCGAATGGTATTCACCTAAATCAAATCGAAGCAGCTGAGAGTCCTGCAGAAGAGTCGTGGTGTAATATCAATGCGATGAACGACCTCTGTTTAGAGATCATTAACTCACCTAACCAATTAACCATGGTGGCTATGCAAGGCAATGCTGGAGCCGGTGGTGTCTTTTTGGCTTTAGCCGCTGACCAAGTAGTGGCGCGGAGCAATATCGTGCTTAACCCCCATTACAAATCCATGGGTAATTTGTATGGCTCTGAGTATTGGACCTATCTATTACCTAAAAGGGTTGGTGATGAACAAGCGCAGCAATTGATGCAAAATCGCTTACCTGTGTCGGCTACAGAAGCTGAACAGAGTGGGCTAATCGATGCTTGTATCAATGAGAGCCGGGAAGGCTTTCTTAATCGAATCAAGGCCGATGCAACGCATCTGGCTACATCCGTTGAATATGCGCAGCGTCTGGCGCTCAAGAACTTGCAGCGTCAACAAGATGAGCTGCAAAAGCCATTACAGCAATACCGTGACGAAGAGCTAAACCAGATGAAGCTTAACTTCTTCGGTTTCGATCCGAGTTACCATGTCGCTCGCTACCACTTTGTGGAAAAGCTACCCAAGGCTCGCACACCGGCTTATCTTGCGAGCCACAGGGTGGTTAATAAATCGATGTGAAAAATCGAGTTTGAATTTGCATGTGTTAGTCGTTGTGCATAGATTAGACGTACCTCTTCGAGGTACGTCTATCTGCTATTGGTAATCTGTTATCTAGTTTCTATTCGATAGGTTGGAGTGTCGCTTCGGGTTTTAGCTCTACTTCATTTAATAGCTCTAGAATAGGCCCTATGTTTAAATTGTCTTTCATTGTTTTACTAAATACCGCATAAACGGAGCGTTTCACAGGTTTGACACCTTGGACTAAGTGCAACTGACCTTCTTGTAAGTAGCTTTCTATTTGGCTGACAGGTAAGAAAGCTGCTCCCCCGTTTGTTAATAAAAATTCTAATGCTATTTGGCTTTGCTCTGTGTGGAGTACAGGCGCTACCGGTTTCTTAAATAACTTAGCGTGTTTTAAGTTGAAAGCGGTTCCCCAATCTACAAAAACATAGCCTAAGTCATAGATATCACTGAATTTTGCAGCGTTTTTATTAGTCACTAAAGCCAACTCAATTTGGCCAATTTTATTAGTCTTAAGTTCAGCCATGTTAGGGGGGTCTAATACAACGGCCATATCTAGCCTTCCAGCGATGAGTGCTCTGGTAAGCTCTAAGTGCGAGTTGATTTCCGTTCTAATCGATATTTGGGGAAAGGCCTCAGCTAATTTAGGCAATGTGGATTGTAAGAAAGTACCCCACAAATTCGAGATCCCTCCAAGGGATAAATGCATCTCTTGTTGCTCTGGTAGCCCTACGTCCTGAAGTGCGATCTGCCACGAAGCGAGAATGTTCTCTGCATGAGGAATTAGACGCTCCCCAGCATTTGTCAGCATAATGTTATTTCTTTGCCTAGAAAATAAAGGCAGTCCAACTAACTCTTCTAACTGACGTATTCGAAAACTAACGGCCGATTGTGTCAGGTATAAATTTTCAGCTGCTTTACCGAAATGCCTAGTTTTTGATACCTCTAGGAATGTTCTGAGCAGGCCTATATCCATAATTTTTCCATAAAAAAAATCGATTGAAATGATAAAAAAACATCGTTTTACAGTTAATAACACTGCATTAATAATTGCAACTGAAGGTAATTAAGCCGTTTGGCACCTTTAAATAAATGTTTAGGCCTAACAATGTTTCAAGTAGCTTTTTTGACTGAAAGTCGTTTCAGTGATCATGAAAATTACCCAGATGGGTTCTGTAAAGGCGATGCTTTTACCGCAGAAGAGGCTGCATTGCTAGAAAAACATGGTCATGCATATTGCGCTTTCGCTACAGGTATCAGGCAGCCTGTAGTCCTTCTAGAAAGGGAATTTGTGGATTTTTGTAAGGGGGATAAACAACCTTCAAATATCCATGAGCGAACGTGGTTGCGTTATGTCTCAAAGGCTGCTGTTTTATAGTTAGACCTCAATATCTGAAATACGAAAGCAGCCTATGGACGAGAGTTCTCTTTTACATAGGCTGCTTTTTTTTGTCTTTTTCTTTTGATTAAAAATATAAATCGATATTTGGTGTGGAAATGAAAATTTGCTTTTTGATGTACCCATGGGAACGTATTTCACCTGAAAGTGATACTACTTTAAGGATGATCCATGAGGCTGCTTCTAGAGGTCATACCGTTGCACTTACTACACCAAATAGTTTGACTGTCAGAGATAGCATAGCTCACGCTTTTTGTAATGTTTTGAGGCGTGATTCAAAGCTATCTAGCAATATTCCATCTTTTTATCGTAAGGCTGAATTTAAACGGTGCAAACTGCCCTTAGCCGGTTTTGACGTGATTATTATGCGTGCGAATCCACCTTTGGATACAGTCGCACTGAACTTTTTAGATTCCGTTCGAAATGATGTGTTCATTATGAATGACATTGATGGTCTGCGCGTCGCGAACAATAAACTTTATCCGGCTTCATTTAGTGGTGATGCCAGTCGCTTTGTGCCTGCGACTCATGTTTCAAAAAATCGTGAATACCTGGAGCAGGTTCTGAAGGACTCACCGACTGAAAAAATGATCATGAAACCGCTAAATGGTTTTGGTGGTCAGGGCGTTATCGTCATTGAGAAAAATGCGAGACAGAATTTCAGGTCATTACTGGATTTCTATATCGGATCGGGAGATTCGAGCAACTACGTTATTTTACAAGAGTATGTCACTGGAGCAGATCAAGGAGATGTGCGTATTCTAATGCTCAATGGTGAGCCTATAGGCGCAATGCGTCGAGTGCCTGCTGGAGATGATGTCCGTTCAAATATTCATGCTGGTGGTAAAGAAGTTAAACATCACCTTACTAAAGAAGAAAAAGAGCTTTGTCGCGCTATAGGGCCGCAATTGGTTCGTGATGGGCTCTATTTTGTTGGGCTTGATGTAATCAATGGGAAGTTGATAGAGGTCAACGTACTTAGCCCAGGCGGTATCACCCGTATCAATCGTCTTAATAGAGTGAAACTGCAGAGTAAAGTTGTCGACTTTATTGAGAATGTTGTCTCAGCTAAAGAGCTGGTTTTGGAGCGTAAGAGCGCTTTCAGAAAGGTAATTGAAGATGCAGAAACTGTCTGAAAAAGAGATTTTAAAATTAATCTCTGAAGGTGCTTTCTTTGAATGCGAGCATCTAGATGGAGCCTTTGCGTTGAAAGTTGAGGCATACACTCCGGCTGTTTGTGCTGCTGTTCACGATGGGCATAATTTCAGTAAAGAGTTGGTGCCTTTTTGTGCGTTATCTGAAGCTGAAAGGCTTTATGAAGAAGACCCCTTTACCGGTGAATTGATCGAATCTATGCCCATTACATTAATTGGTAAGGATTCAAGATATGAGTATGACCTAAATAGGCCGTTAGCAAGATGTATCTACACCAAGGCTTGGGGTAAAGATGTTTGGGTTAAAAATCTGCCGAAGAGTTTGAGGCGTAAAAGTACAGAGAAGCACAAAGTTTTTTACCGCGTACTTGATGCGTTAGTTGCAAAAGTGGAAGAGCTTTTTGGGGCCTGCATAATATTTGATGTGCACTCTTACAATTACAAACGAATTGAAAGGCAGGTACCTACCTTTAATGTCGGCACTGAACAGATTGATATTGATCGTTGGGGACGTGTGATTGATAAGTTTCGCGTATCTATGAGTAAGCTGGAACTATCAAATGAGACTGTTTCTGCGGCATTGGACGACGTGTTTTATGGCCGCGGCTATCTTATTTCTCACATCAACAGCCGATATGAAAATACCTTAGTCATTCCTTGTGAAGTCAAAAAGGTCTTCATGAATGAAGCTTCAGGCGAAAAATATCCAATTGTTCTTGATGAGCTTAAGTCAGGTTTTAAGCATGTGCTAAGTGATATCGGCGCATATTTCGCGAGAGCGCATTCTAAAAAGCCTAGGTTGCGCCGTTTAGATATGCTGTCTTCTAAATTGGATCCAGCGATCATTAAAGTTGATAAGGAGTTGGCTAAGTTAGCGAAGGGAATGGAAACCCTCAATTATATTAATCCTGTCAATATTGCGCAGGAAAAACGAAAGTTCTTAGCTAAGAAAGGCAATTATCAACCTGAGTTTAGATATAAACCTCTAGCCATTAACCCTTATGAGTTTCGTGAAAAGCTCTATCGATTACCTGTTGATAAGATTCGAGACGTTGGTATTCAACAGATGTACTGCCAAGTGATCGATGGTCTCTCTAGCAAGATCGATTTATTGGTGAATGCGGGCAGTCCGCAGTTTGTCTACAGCTCATTACGATATTACGGCGAACCAAGCTTAGAAGATGAGGCTAATGCTCAATTTCTTTTACATGCGGCTAAATATGATCCGGAAACTGATAAGCGTATAGATGCTGCAGAGGCTGTGGAGTACTTCCGTTTGAAGGCCTCTGATTGGGGAATGAAGTGTAAAGTAGAACTTTCCTCAAAAATAGTAGCTTCCGCAATGGTTTCCGGTGCGAAGCGTACCTTGTTCGTGAATAAAGACGCGTTATTGACTGAAACTGAAGTAAACGCATTAGCGCACCATGAATTAGGTGTGCACATGGCAACAACATTGAATGCTGCCTCACAGCCTTTAAAAATATTCTCATTAGGGTTACCTGGAAACACGATGACTCAGGAAGGTTTGGCCATTCTGAATGAATTCCATAGCGGCAATATGTGCTTAACACGATTGCAGGGACTTGCGCTCAGAGTCATCGCTGTTAAAGAGATGCTTAAGTATGGTGATTTTCGTCATACCTACAGTTACTTACATGAAGAGATGAAAATGCCAACAGATGATGCGTTTAAATTATCTGTCCGAGTTCATCGTAGTGGTGGTTTGACTAAGGACTATCTATACCTTCGAGGTGTTAGTGAGGCACTACGGCTCTATAAAGATTGTGATATTAGCAGCTTATATGTGGGAAAAACGGGTTTTGCATACCTCGGTATTATCAATGAACTTATTGAAAGAGAACTGATTGCAAAACCTCAATTTGTACCTGAATACTTAGCTAAGCCTGAATTTGTCTCAGATATATTGAATTACCTTGTTTCCTCTATTAAGCCTACAGCTCCTGTTTGCTTGATGGATAACTTGTGCAGTGACTTACGGGGCACTGCATAGGCTCCTTTGGCAGCACCTTTCGGTAAGGGGTGTTGCCCTTTTTCGAGAAAGATGACATGAATAAAAACGACTTTTTTGATGAAGATTATGAATATGAACCTGAAGAGGGAGGCTCCCATTTCAGGAAAACGGCACGACATAAAAAACCTGATGATGAGTGGGATCAGGAGTCTGAGGAGAATAAACGTAATAAAAGGAAGACGCGTTGGAGAGATATAGAAGACCGACTGGCTAAGAAAGCTTTGCGCGAAGACAGTGAATGGGATTATGGAAATTATGACTTCTAATATGCTGAAGAAGTGATAAGAATTTTCGATCAACAACGATTAAAAAACATCGTTTTACCTTCCATGAATCTGCATCAATACTTGCAGAAAATATATAGGTTTAAGGAGTTGGTGATGGGACTCGAAACTAAGTTTCATGATTGCTTCCGCACAGATAAACGCTTCGAAGATAAAGTGCATTTCCCTTATGGTTTCTCAAAAAGTGGAGAGTTCACTATCGAGCAAGCTAGGGTATTAGAACTAAAAGGTGTTGCTTATCAAGAGCTCGCTTTAGGGCTGAGAAAACCTAAAGGCGAAACTGAGCGTGAATTTGTGGCTTTTTGCTTAGGTAAAAAGCAAGCACAGACAATTCATGAGCGAGTGTGGCAAAGGTATCAGAGCAAAGTAACAGCTGCGCTTAATGCCATCAGCTTCAACAAAAAAAGATTAGGCCAATCAGAGCTAGTGGAGGAAAGGTTGTAGCTTTTCTCCTTGGAGTAATCTGTGCTTCATCGGATAAACACTAACTGTTTTCTGATCTTGGCTGTGCCTAATTGACTGTTTTGGGCACAGCCTTTTTTTAGGCAGACTATCTCTAAAAGGTAAATTCACTGCCATTACATTAACAAGCATTTGCTGCCACATGGCCTTAAAAACTACCCAAGGTTCGCACACCTGTATATCTGGCGAGCCATCGGGTGGTTAGTGTTTAAACGCCAGTTTATTTGGATTAGGGCCGCGATTAGTCACAACGCACTCGGAGCAGTGGCAGTTATCTTTGCAGTTAGATGCTAGGTCCTCTAATTCGTAAAGTAGTGTTTCCACTATGGATTGGATTTGAGGGCATACGCATCGATTGAGACGATACTGTGAAGTGAAATCATAGACATCATTAAAATCAAAAGTGACTAGCTGAGTTCTTAAGTTACAAACCCTCAGAGCAAAGCAGACTTTGTTGGTGCTGATCAACACTCTAGATTCTACGGCTGGAATACCACGAAATTTAAAGCCTTTGTTATTTAAGGTATTCAAGATTTGATGCGTAAAAGGAGCGCAGATTTCATTATCTGTCGCACCTAAACTGGTAACGAAAATACTCATAACAGACATCCTGTCTTAAGAGGAAGGAGTCGCTTGCATAGTAACTGAAGTACTTCTTACGGAGTGCTTCAGTTACTGTGTGTATTTTAGTCCAGCATTAGAGAGCTCTAAACTACGATATGTTTTAGTTTAGGGTTTCTTTGATATTTCATTGATCTGAATACTTAAGATGTTGCCACTTTTTGGCTTTCGATGGCCCATGTGATCGCTTCAGATTGAGCTTGCAGCAACGTGTGCTCATCTACATGACCTGAGAGATTGCTCCATTCATAACGGGTGAAGTTAATCACATCATTTAGCATTAGGCCGAGATTGCCTTTTCGATCTACCAAAGCCATTTTGGCTTCTTCAGTTAATGGAATATGCTCAGGCAGAGTTTCCATTGGAATAGAGAACAAAGCATCCGCACCAGAAAGAATACCGATCAAGAAGGCTAGGCCGGGTTCAGCATTGTACTGAGGTGCGATGTGTTCACACATCTTAGAGCGAATTAACAGTTCTCGGCATAGCTCATCTGGGACATCTAAGGTACCGGAAAGGGAAACAATAATAGCCCAGCGCTTTAGTTCATTGAGGCCAAGCATTACAACAGCTTCACTGATAGTGGAGATGGAGCGCTGTAGTGAGAAGGTCGCGGAATTGACAATTTTGAGTAGTTTTACCGCAAGGCGCGGATCTTTCGAAATTATCGCTTCTAGATCTTCAGGTGTCGCATCGCTGTCGTTGAGTTTAGCGAGCAGCTCAATAATTGTGAGCTCGTTGCCGCTAATGCGTTTGCCTTCAATATGTTCAGGAAAGGCAAAAAAGTAGCCTTGGAAGAGTTGGAAGCCTAATTTCTTAAAGCGATGAAATTCAGTAAGTGATTCTACTTTCTCAGCAAGTAGCGTCAGATTATAGGGCTCTAGATGTTCCATTGTGCGGAATAGGTCCTTACCTTTTGTTTCCAGCACGTCAATTTTTACAATGTCTACTATATCCATCAGCGGTTTGAAGTCATCACTCCAAGTAAAATCATCCAAGGCGATTTTGAAGCCTTTTTCAGATAACCCGCGAATCTGTTCGATGGTTTTATCGTTGATCGGAACGTCTTCGATTATTTCTAGAACAACATTGTCTGCAGCGAAACTCGGTAACTCCTGATAAAGAAGTTCCTCATTCATATTCATAAAAGCAGGGAGGATACGTTGGGCCCCTCGCTGAATAATGCCAGTGTACGCATTAAGGAGGACTTCACATGTTGCAGCGGTGCCATCAAATAGTTCGCCAGGAGGGCAACCATTTGGATCTCTATAGAGAAGTTCATAGCCAACCGTCTCACAATTGGCATTGAGGATTGGTTGTCTTGCTAGCAGAGTTTGCTCTAACACCTAGGCACCTCATAAAAACAATCAATAGGATAGTAGTTTCAAACTAACTACCTGACATAGTAGCGGAATTACCAAGTATAACTAGTGGTTTTAAGCTCGTTAGGCAAAAAAAAACCGGGCATAAGCCCGGTTTTTTTAGAAGGTTATCACTTACTTAGTGATCGCCTGAAGTTCAGCCAATGCAGCTTCGCGAGTTTCGTTTGCAATTGCAGTGAAAGCTTCGCCTTGACCTTTTAGAAGTTCGAATAGCGCTTTGTTAGCTTCCATGTTGAACTTGATTAGCTCTTCAGGAGTTTTAAGTTCTTTCGCTTTTTCAGCTTCGCCCTGGAAGAAAGAAGTTAGTTCTTCGCCAGATTTTTTCTGCTGTTCGATAGATTTAGTGATCGCAGCAGCCTGAAGGTTCATCAGAGACTGAACGGCATCGAAAGATTTCTGGAAATCAACAGTATTAGTCATGATAGTTCTCTCTAAAAAATTAATTTGTTGCACTGCACAATATGAGGGTCATTTTAGCTTGATTTTTGACCAAGTCAACACTTTTTTGTGCGGTGCACAAAAAATGTTTCCGCTACATATTTCTAAACATAGAGTTCGCTTATGACAGAATGATGTCTGGACGTTAAGAGGACTAATTGATCTAATTGTCGCTTTCAATTTCTGACGATCTCGAGCATTCCCATGGCAGGCATAGAAACAATACTGACGCTATTTTTGCTGATTGGTTTAGGTTACATAGGCAAACGTACCGTTTTGGCAGAGCAATCCTTAGCTCCGCTTAACACCTTTGTGTATTACTTTGCTGTGCCAGCGCTTTTGTTTAATTCTGTTTATAAACTATCTTTGGACAGTTTGTTTCAGCCGCTTTATCTATTCGCTTTCCTCGTCGCTGTTGTTGCAACTGCACTCACAGCTGCACTGGGGTGCGCAATGTTCTTCTCAGAACGTAATAAAGAGGTGCTTATCATTCGCGCTTTGAATGGAACCTTCTCCAATTATGCATATATGGGCATTCCGATGGTGTTTGGTTTGCTGGGGGAAGCTGCTTATGGCGCGATGATCAGTATTATCTTGTTGGGAAATGTGTTCCAGATTGGCGGTACACAATTTTTAATGGAAAGTCAGCGTCAAGAAGGAACGGGGTTTAAGCAACTCCTTGCTATTTTAGATAAGTCATTGCTGCGCAGCCCTATCTTCTTATCCACGTTCTTTGGTGTATTAGTATCAGCATTTACTATAGAGCTACCTAATGTTTTGGCATCTACTTTGGATTTGCTAGCGCCAGCCACCGTGCCTGTCGCTCTGTTTTGTTTAGGTGCGAGTCTTGAGTTTAAAACCCTTAAGCAAAGTAAAGTTGAGCTGTTCTGGTTGGTTATAGTTAAGCTGATTATTCATCCATTGCTCACGTTAGCCATTTTTAAAGTAGCAGGCGTTGAGGATCAAAACTGGCTGTTAGCTGCAGTGATTCTGGCTGCCTTGCCAACAGGGGCTTTAGCCCACGTTATGGCTATCCGCTACGATGTAAAAGAGAAAGAAACCTCCTTAACCGTCGTGCTATCAACCATGGCTGCGCTCGTCAGCGTATCCTGTTGGGTTAGCTTTTTAATATAATTCATTTGGCTGAGCTTACGCAGCTTGTTGTACATCATGAATAAATAACATGATCTCTTCAGGCTGCTGAGGCTGGTTAATTATCTCAACCACATGCTCTTTTCGATCTTTCTTCAGATCGATGGCCTCGACTGCTAAGTAGTCGCCATCCAATTTGAAATTTTTCATGGCATAACCTTGTTCTGCAAGTAAATCCATCAGTTTTAGTAGGACAGGGCTTTTGTTTCTGTATGAAATCCCAAATAAAAATCCGTTGATGATCATCTGATTATCCTCATCTGTGACTGCTTTTTGGAGCAGTTAAATTGTTTTATCTGCAATATATTTTCTGCTGATGATGAGGTGCTGTCTGTATAGGAATATGCATACAAATTTTCATGCAGTGGTTTTTTTGAGCTTAAAAACCTGATTTTTGGCTAAACTCAATGAGTGATGTTTGGGTCTCTACTAAGTTTGATAGGAGGGGTAACTCCAATGGCATTTACGTTTTATGCACAGCGTATCTTTGTTACTCGATTTAATGCGGCAGTCGGTTTTTATTCCCAAGCTTTGGGTTTAGAGCCCGAGTTTTTGGATGAAGATATGGGCTGGGCTGAGTTTGAGTTGGGTGCGGCTAAAATAGCCCTAGAGTTGATTGATGCTGATACTGAGGAAGCTAACGATTTAGTGGGTCGCTTCGTGGGTGTCACGCTTCAAGTTGAGGATATTCAATCGGCTTATGAAGATATGACTCAAAGAGGGATTGAGTTTGTTGCTCCGCCAGAGAAACAACCTTGGGGTGGCACGTTAGGTCACTTTAAGGATCTTGAAGGAAATATCCTTTCGATATTCAGCATGTAGTGTTTTGTATTTCAGCTTTTGATTAAGCTACAAAACACTACATCAGATCGCAGATTAATCTTCCTGCTCTAAAGCCTCGCGCAGTTGATTGATAACCTTACTTGGCAGACGGTTGATAATAATTCGACCATTATCTTCATCAAATTCGATATCTTTACTGCCATTTAGATCGCCAAGGCTGCGCTTATTGAAATCTAAACTCCAGTTATCAGCTTTTACTTTAAGTTTTGCGAAGCGATTGATTGTGCTGGTGTGAGGCTGAAATTCCTGGCTAACATTGTACGGGCCTTTATTGGCAAATGTGCCAAAGGTGCCTGCCGCTGTTTCTGCTTGTTCTGGTGGAATGTAAGCATCAAACAGGTTTTCAATGTCGTTCAGATTAGCGGATTCTTTTTCAGTACGTTGCTTGGATAGATAGCTAACGACATCCTCAACCACTTCTTCT